>CAYQYP010000165.1:0-29596 GCA_964421755.1 uncultured Acidobacteriota bacterium | reverse complement strand
AAAAGCAACGGAGCCCCTGGTTCAAAAGGCCGTAGCCCTGGCGGAGGCCGCGAATCAGACGTGGAGCCAGAAAGCTGCCGAGGAGCGTGTGTCACTGCTCCTGAGGCTCTCTAGGATCATGCAGGAGCGACGGCTCGAGCTGGCCGCCTGGATGATCTTTGAAGTCGGGAAATCCTGGACAGAGGCCGATGCGGATGTCGCGGAAGCGATAGACTTCTGCGAATTCTATGCGCGCGAAGCCCTGAGGTTGGGGCGGCCGCACGAGGTGACCCGGGTCGCTGGCGAGGAGAATAACCTCTACTACATCCCGCTGGGAGTCGGCGTCATCATTCCTCCCTGGAACTTTCCGTTAGCCATCCTCACCGGTATGACGACGGCCGCGGTCGTGACCGGCAATACAGTAGTCGTCAAACCGTCTTCAGACGCCCCGGCCATTGCCGCCCGGCTCATCGAGATGGTGGAGCAAGCCGGCTTCCCACCGGGTGTGGTCAATTTCCTGACCGGCAGCGGCGCCGAGGTCGGAGACGTCCTCGTGAGCCATCCCCGCGTCAGGTTTATCGCCTTCACCGGCTCAAAAGAGGTCGGATTGCGTATCAATGAACTGGCCGCCAAGGTCCCGCCGGGTCAGATCTGGATCAAGCGGGCGATCCTGGAGATGGGAGGAAAGGATGCCATCATAGTCGACAGCGAAACCAATCTGGACGAGGCGGCGGCCGGTGTTGTCGCTTCGGCTTTCGGGTTCCAAGGGCAGAAATGCTCGGCGTGCTCCCGCGCGATTGTTGTTGAACCTGTTTATGACGCGTTCCTCGATAAGCTCAAACTGACCGTTGAGCGGACTATCAAGGAGGGAAACGTCGAAGACGCGGGCGTGAATTTCGGGCCGGTCGTCAACCAACGGGCTTGCCAGTCGATCCTCGAATATATCGAGATAGGCCGGAAGGAAGGCCGGGTCATTGCCGGCGGCAGCCGGGGATCGGGGGAGGGCTACTCCATTCGTCCTACCGTTATCGCCGATGTCGATTCCAAGGCGCGGATCGCTCAGGAGGAGATCTTCGGTCCTGTTTTGGCGGTGATCAAGGCACGAGACTACAAGCAGGCCCTCGAGATCGCTAACGACACCCAGTATGGCCTGACAGGCGCTGTCTACACCGACGACCAAGATAAGCTCGCCGAAGCCGAGCGGAAATTTCACGTCGGCAACCTGTATCTAAACCGGAAGTGTACCGGGGCGCTGGTTGGCGCTCATCCGTTCGGAGGCTTCAACATGAGCGGTACGGATTCGAAAGCCGGCGGAAAGGACTATCTGCTGCTCTTCACTCAGGCGAAGGCGATCTCGAGGATGGTCAGGCGGTAGGAGGCGGCACACGGACTGACACGGACAGTCACGGACGAACACGGACCGGCGGCGCTTACGACCTCCGTGTTCGTCCGTGACCGTCCGTGGCTGTCCTGTCAGTCCGTGTGTCCGTGCTTATCGGCTTGCTACTTCCTCCCGCGGGCAGGGGGCGCCCGACGGCAAACGGCAAACCGGGGGCTCGCGGGTGATCAACACCCCGAAATCGTTCAGCAGCCTGGCTGTCTCGCACAGCGGAAGCCCGACCACATTCGCGTAGCAGCCATCCACCGTCTCGATGAACTCGCCTCCCAGCCCCTGGACGGCGTAGCTTCCGGCCTTGTCCATCGGCTCCCCGGTGGCGATGTAGGCGTCGAGCGCCTCGTCATCGAAGTGCAGCATCTTGACGCGCGTCGTTACGGATCGGATGTCGGCGTTGCCCGTCGCGCTGTCCGTCACGGCCACCGCGGTGATTACGGTGTGCCATTGTCCTCTGAGCAGGCGCAGCATCTGCCGCGCCTCCGTGCGATCGTTCGGCTTGCCCAGGATATGGCCGTCAAACACGACGATTGTATCGGCGCCCAGGACGACCGCGTCCGGCTCCTGGTGGGCAACCGCCTCGGATTTGCGGGCGGCCAGCACGATCGCAACCTGTTCCGGGGACAGGTCCTCGTCGAATTCCTCCGGCACGTCGCTGCTCCTGATTCTGAATCCCGGGCTGAGCTCAGTCAGCAGTTCGCGGCGTCGTGGGGACGCCGAAGCCAACACCAGCCGTCTTTTCTTCTCGTTCACCTTCTCCATGATAGCCTCAGAAGCCCGGTCATGGACATTTCCCGTATGGCCGCCAACGCCTATAATGGGCGGTGGTGAAGGAAATACGGATAGAAGGTATACCGAGCTTCGTTCCCGAGAAGGCCGCCGAAGAGTGCAGTGCCAAATTGCGCGAAGCAGTTGTTGAGTTGATGCGATACACCGGCCTCGACGATCTCAACGTTATCGTCGGGACGCCGGTTACGGGCAAGTCAAAGGCGGGACGGCCAAAGACAGGCAGCGTGGTTAAGGGCCGCGCGGACGACGAGCTGAGTCTCCAGGAGCGAGCGGCTCAGTACAATTCCCGCACGCCGCTGTATGCCTTTGATTTCCTTGTAGTTCCTTCCGATGTCCGCGAGGCGCTTCTTTCCGCGGTGGACCTTGTGCGGCTCGAGCAAAAGGTCTTCGTCCAATGGAATCTTCGGAAGATCGAGCCGTTTCCCAGAACAGCACTGAACTTCTACGGACCCCCTGGAACCGGAAAAACGTTGGCGGCCCACGCGCTTGCCGCGTATGTCGGCAAGCCGATCCTGAGCGCAAGCTACGCGCAGATCGAAAGCAAGTTTCTCGGAGACGGACCGAAAAACATCGAGGCCGTCTTCTACGCGGCGGAACGGGACGGCGCGGTTCTCTTCATGGACGAAGCTGATTCGCTGCTTTCGAAGCGGCTGACGAATATCACCCAGGGATCCGAGCTGGCCGTCAACTCAATGCGCAGTCAGCTCCTGATCAGCCTGGAGAATTTCCACGGCATTGTTATTTTCTCCACCAATCTGATTGAGAACTACGACCGAGCCTTCGAAAGCAGGATGCGTCACATCCATTTCGCCATGCCGGACGAAGCGGCGAGGATTCTGATCTGGCAAAAACATTTGCCTGAGGAGCTGCCTCTTGACCCCGACGTCTCACTTCCGGCACTCGGGCAACTCCCCGATGTTTGCGGCAGGGATATCAAGAACGCGGTCATCGACGCCGCCCTCAGGGCAGCCAGAACCGGCAAGGACCGGATCTTCCAGGAGGATCTTCTGGCGGCGATTGACCGGATCAAGTCCGCGCGAGCGGCTATGGCGGCGAGCGTCGAATCTGCCTAAACACGGACTGACACGGACCAGAACCGGACTGACACTTACAGTTAAGGTTTTGTCCCGGGCGACTCGGGGGAGGTCCTGCGCGGTTGCTGCGGAGGTTGCTGTTGCGGCTGCGTTTGGGGCTGCTTCGGGTCGGTGCCGGCGCTCGTGTCCGGATTCTCCGCAGGCGTCTGCTGTTCCTGGACCGACTGGCTGTAGCTTCGGAACAGGAGTTTGATCACGTAGGAATCCAGCTGACCGTAGAGTCCTTCTTTTAAGAGTCGGGCCTCTTCGTAGAGCTGGGTTTGGTAAACGCGCATCTGCGCCCACTTCTTCTTTACATTGTCAGTCAGGCGATCGGCGTTCTCTGCTACAGATGACGGGCTCATGTCGGAGTACCCGCTCGTCGATGGCGTCGGGCCGACCATGGTGAACACCAGCGAAATAAAAACCACCAGGATTCCGGTCCCGAAAGCATAGCGCTGGGTCAGAAACGGTCGAATCGTCGGGAGGATGAATCCGGACCACACCGACCACTTGGGAGGCTTACCGGTTGTCCGGTCAAGAATCTGGTCGACCAGCGCCTGCCTGAGCTCGATCTGCGGGAAGGCCTTCAGCAGCTCGCGCAGGGCATGAACGCGCGCGAGCAGGTCGGAACAGGACGAGCACTCTTTCAGGTGCTCAGACATGGCCTGCTGGAGACCGCCGTCGAGCGTGCCGTCCATGTAATCCGTCAGCCGTGATTCGAATTTCGCGCAGTTCACCAGCTAGACCCACCCTCTGATCCACGGATTATAGACACAAGTCTGCCGCGGAGAAAAACGCTTCTGCTTGTCTGGAGCTCATTGTTTTCTTACGAGAAACTGGTCTCTTTGGTTCGGCTGAGGGACACCGGTGCTGTCTTCGTCGCACGCCCGTTCCTTTTCTGGTAGTTTTGAAATCAATGGACAACCTGCTGGCTGCACGCACGCAGATGGCTCTGTCCCTGATGTTCCATATTATCTTTGCGGTCGTCGGGATAGCCATGCCGCTACTGATGGTCATGTCCGAAGCCCTCTGGCTGAAGACCCAAAAATCTTTCTACCTGGATTTGACCAAGCGATGGGCGAAGGGGACGGCAATTTTCTTTGCGGTCGGTGCAGTCTCCGGGACGGTTCTTTCGTTCGAGCTTGGCCTGCTGTGGCCCACGTTCATGGAGCACGCCGGACCAATCATTGGTATGCCGTTCTCCCTCGAAGGGTTTGCGTTTTTCACCGAGGCGATTTTCCTGGGGATCTACCTGTACGGCTGGACGCGGGTGCCGCCGGTTGCGCACCTGCTCGCTGGAGTCATGGTCGCGCTCAGCGGGGCGGCCTCTGCTGTTTTCGTGGTTACCGCGAATGCCTGGATGAATACTCCAACCGGTTTTCGACTGGTTGACGGAAGGGCCACCGAGATCGACCCGATTGCCGCGATGCTCAATCCGGCTGCGTTCCCGCAGGTCCTGCACATGCTTCTTGCCTCCTATGCAGCCGCTGGCTTCGCCGTCGCCGGAATCCACGCTTACGTGCTGCTGAGGCACCCCGGCGATCCGTTTCACCGGGCTGCCCTCGTCCTGGCGTTGCTCGTCGGGATGCCGGCCGCGATCCTCCAACCGCTCAGCGGGGACATTTCCGCACGCATGGTTGCTCGAACGCAGCCGGCGAAGCTGGCAGCAATGGAGGGGCAGTTCGACACCGAGGCGGGCGCCCCGCTCCGGATAGGCGGCTGGCCCGACGAGAAGCGTGAAGAGACGCGATGGGCTTTGGAAATCCCCAAAGGACTGAGTCTTCTTGCCTATCACGACCCGGAGGCCGTAGTGCGAGGACTGAAGACGTTCCCGCGTGAGGACCGACCACCGGTCGCCGTCGTTCACGTGGCTTTTCAAGCCATGGTGGCTTGCGGAACAGCCATGGCCGGACTGGGTCTCCTGACGGGGGTACTGTGGTTGCTGAAGAAACGGCCGCTCGATAACCGGCGACTCCTCTGGGCACTTGTGCTGGCGTCTCCGTTGGGAATTCTCGCCATTCAGGCCGGCTGGCTGGTCACAGAGGTAGGGCGGCAGCCCTGGATCATCCAGGGAGTCATGAGGACAAAGGACGCGGTCACGCCCATGCCCGGTCTCGTGATTCCGCTAACGGCAATCACGCTGGTCTACCTCCTGCTCGGGGTGGTGGTTGTGCTGCTGTTGAAGACGCAGGTGATTTCGACGATGCCGGGGGGGAAGCAAGAAGCAACTGACAACTGACCAGCTGACTGGACAGTGGTGGCAGGTGGGAGGATGCAGCCTACCGGCCGTAAAGCGGCGGATTCGCATCGGGATGGGCGGTTGTATTCTTTCAGAGCCGCGCACGCAGCGCTTTTCAGCGGAGTAAGCGGGTTCTCGGCAGAGCACCTTCTCGACATTGCCGTGGAGAACCCGCTTACTCCGCTGAAAGGCGCTGCGAGCGCGGCTCTGAAAGAACTGGCGGTCGGGTTTCTTTCTGAGGAGGAACGAGTGCTCGAACTCAGCGCCGCGCTAGTCATAGCAATCGGTCTGAACGTCTACCTTCTCTTGGGCGGGGCGGATTATGGCGGAGGGGTGTGGGATCTTTTTGCCTCGGGGAATCGAGCGGGACGACAGCGGGCTCTGATAGCCCACTCAATCGGCCCGATCTGGGAGGCCAACCACGTCTGGCTGATCGTCGTAATAGTCGTCCTGTTTACCGGGTTTCCGGCTGCCTTCGCGCGCATCATGACTTTCCTGCACATTCCGCTGCTGTTGATGCTGCTTGGCATTGTGGCACGCGGGTCGGCTTTCGCATTTCGTTCCCATGAGACCAGAGCATCGTTCAGGCGCTGGTGGGGAAACGTTTTCGCGGTCGCCAGCCTGCTCACTCCTGTCCTGCTCGGAACCATTGTCGGGGCAATCGCCTCGGGGAGGCTGAGGGCCGGGCGTGTCGACAGCCTGGCTGTCTTCTTCGACAGCTGGTTAGGATTGTTCCCCCTGTCAGTGGGGCTTTTTGCCTTGGTCATGGTGGCCTTTCTAGCTGCCGTGTACCTCTGCGTGGAGGCACAGGGAACCGACCTTGAAGACGATTTCCGCAAGCGATCCTTGATTTCAGGACTCTTGCTCGGGGCGGTGGCAGCCGAAGTCCTGATTGCTGCCTCTTTCGAAGCTTCGGAGGTTGTAACGGATCTCACGCGGACCCGCTGGTCCTGGGCACTTCACTCGGTGACTGCCGTCGTGGCTATCGCCTGTCTCTGGGCGTTGTGGAGCCGCCGTTACCGCGTGGGCCGGGCTCTGGCGGCGATCCAGGTCACCTTGATCCTGTGGGGATGGGCGCTTTCGCAATATCCGCACCTGATCAAACCCGACCTGAGCCTTTATGATGTGGCGGCCCCACGTTTGACGTTACAGCTCATGCTCGCCGTTCTCGCAGCCGGCTCGGTGATCCTCCTCCCCTCGCTTTACTACCTGTTCCGCGTTTTCCACAAAGTCGGGGGACCACCCGACCGGCTGACCGGGTAACCCTGACCAGCTGACCGGCTGACCGGCTGACTAGTGGACAAAACGGACAACATGGACATGGTGGACCGGATTGAGCAGATTGGCTGAGGCCTCAGAGGTTAGCTGGTCAGCCGGTCAGCCGGTCAGCAGAACTCGGTTTCATTTTTCCTTCGGAATCACTAGAATCAAGCCCGGTCTGCGGACGTGACTATGAAAAAGACGCCCTCTTACGAAAAAGAACCCTATCTCCGTGAGTTGGAGACGAAGATCATTTCGGTCGGGACAGATAACGGTTTGCCCTACGCCGATCTCGAAGATTCGGTCCTGTACCCCGAAGGAGGCGGCCAGCCGGGTGACAAAGGGTGGATCGGTTCAATCGCAGTCGTGGACGTGCGACGGAGTGAAGGGGCCCTGAGGCACTACCTGGAGGCGCCGGTTGAGCCGGGTGTCTGCAAAGTCGTCCTGGACTGGCAGCGACGATTTGACCACATGCAACAGCATACCGCTCAACATCTTCTGACCGCGATTGCCGAAGACCGGTTCGGTTGGCCGACAACGGCCTTTCACCTCGGAGAGTCCGGGTCCGACGTCGAGTTGGATGTTCCAAGTCTGGAGGCCCAGGAGTTGGCGGATTTGGAAGAGGCCGTTGCCGCGGAAATCCGTGCTGCCCGGCCGGTAGGATCCAAACGGGTCGCGCTGCAAGGGTTCGAGAAACTGAACGTCCGGACCCGCGGCCTGCCCGCAGGACACAAAGGGACGATTCGCCTGGTTGAGATCGAAGAAATTGACTTGAACACCTGCGGTGGAACCCATGTTCAATCCACCGCCGAGCTCGAATCACTGAAGATTACCTCCACGGAGCCGATGCGAGGCGGAACTCGAGTCTATTTCATTGCCGGAACTAGGGTAAGAAGACGCCTGGGCGAGGAGCTCCAGAGGAGCAGCGAGCTGCGTTCGCTTCTCGGAGTTCCCGATTCAGAGATATCAGCCGCCGTCCGATCCCGGTTCGACCAGATCCAGGAGCTGATCCACCGCGAGAAGAGCCTTCGCGAAGAGCTGATCGAAATGAGTGCCGAGGCGCTGTCCCACCGTCCCGGCGATCTGGTCAACCTCCATCTCAAGACGGCCGATCCGGGCTTCCTGCAGCAGTTGGCCCGGCAGTTCACCCATCGAGCGCCCGGCAAAGCCGCGCTGCTGACCGGCGGAACCGACGCTGACGGCTTTTTCGTCGTCGTGGCGGGCGATCAGGTAAACTGCGATGTCCAGTCGCTGGGTCGCCAGGTGGCCATGCTGCTTCACGGCCGGGGAGGCGGAAGCGGCAGGGTATTTCAAGGGCGTGCTACTCGATTATTCAAGCGTAAGGAAGCGCTTGCGCTCTTCCAGCTCGAGCTCGAGAGGGACTGACGGGAATGCGGAATGGGGAATGCGGAATGCGGAATAGGGAAAGCGTCACCGTTCCCCATTCCGCATTTTTCGCTGCCCTTGTTTTTCTAGTCGCTCCGTGAGGCCAGGTAGCGATCTATCAGGACCAGCGCGGTACCCTGAGTTCCCACGAGCTTCAACTGCTCGACGATCTGACTTGCGTTCTTTTCCTCTTCGACCTGCTCTTTGATGAACCACTGCAGTTCGTTTTGAGTCGCGTAGTCGTTATCTTCGAGAGCCATCTTGTACAGGTTGTTGATCCGGGCTGAAATGTGCCGCTCGTGCTCGAGAGCTTGTTCGAACATCGCCAGCGGCGACGCGAACTCGCCGGGCGGCTGGCCGATCGCCTTCAAGGACACCCGGGCGTTTCGGTCAGTCAGGGATTCCATGAACTTCTGAGCGTGTTCGGTTTCTTCCTTGGCTTGCAGCTTCATCCAGTGAGAAAAACCTGGAAGGTTGAGCGCCTCGCAATGGGCTGCCATCGACAGGTACAGGTAAGCGGAATAGAACTCGGCATTAATCTGATCGTTTATCGCATCTCGCATTCGGTCGGTAAGCATGGCTGCTCATGACTCCTTTCTCTGGATCTGGGCAACAATCGTTCTTCGAATATGCTACATCCCACCTATTCTACCCGTTTTGGTGCGCATTTCAAATTCGCCTATCCCTTTGCGGTTTAGTGATTTCGGGCGATCCGACAGGTGCCCTGCTTATGCTCTGTCCGGGACAGCGCGTTGGCCCACGAGGTCAGAGGCACGTCAGGCGGCGCGCTCCGGTTGTTCGGTTATTCAGCGTGTTAGCACAAAAAAACACGTGACTCACGGCATGATTCCCTTATAATGAGCGCGCCTTACTGCCTGTTCATTCCGCGGATAAAGGTCTGAGGCGAAAGGAATTTACTGACATGAAGCGTTCGCTTTGTGCACTCCTGCTTATTCTCACTTTTGGACCGTCGTTTGGTCAAAACGACGCCAAAAAAGAAGAGCCGAAATTCACCTGGGGCGCTGATGAGCGCATCCGTTTGGTCTTTTCCGACAACATGACGGATGCCGAATCGGCAAAAGACGACGAGATGAATTTCATGCGGTTTAGATCGCGTGCCTGGGGCGCCTATAAGTTCGGCCACGGCGTGTCGGTCAATGGGAGATTCACGAACGAGTTTCGAAGGTGGTCCAAGCCGGAAAGGGATTTCACGCTTCACGAGCTGGTAGTCGACAACTTCTACGTGGAGCTGAAGGGAACCCTGACACCACGGCTCACCCTTAAGATCGGTCGTCAGGACATCATGCTCGGAGAAGGGTTTATCATGCTGGACGGTAACCCGCTCGACGGCTCTCGAACGATCTATTTCAACGCCATCCGGGCCACCGTGGACATTCCCAAGGGCACACTCGAGGGCTTTGTGATCGCCAACCCGAGCAAGGATCGATTCTTCCCCGTCATTCACGATCACGATATCGTCCACCAGGGCTTGGTGGAGCAGCAGGAACGCGCCGTCGGGTTGTATCTGACGCGACAGATCAGCAAATCAGCAAAGGGCGAGTTCTACCACTTCACGAAACGGGAGCAGCAGCGAGCCGCTTTTCCGGGCAGCACCATTCATACGACCGGTAGCCGTTTCTCGGGAACCGCCGGGACGCTGTTCCGGTATTCGGGGGAGCTGGCCGTGCAGTCGGGAACCTACGGTGTTAACGACCGCTCCGGAGTCGGGGGATACATCGAGGCCAGAAAGGACTTGCCTTTCTACAAGGCCGCTAGTGTCATGGCGAACTACACACGTCTGACCGGGGATAACCCGTCCACAATCGATAACGAGGGCTGGAATCCGGTCTTCAGCCGATGGCCGAAGTGGAGCGAGCTCTACATCTACACCCTGGCATCCGAGAGCCGGGTGGCCTATTGGACCAACCTGAGCATGGTGAGTACGGGCTTCAACGTGAAGCTGAACCCGACCACCGATGTGGATTTCATCTACCGTTACATGAAGTCAATCAAGCCAGGTCCCACGCGGCCGGTGATCGATCCCAAGGGCCGCAGCCGCGGTGACATGTGGTTGACCAAGGTGAACTTCCGGTTCAACAAATACTTGTCGGGTCACTTCCTTGCGGAGCTGTTGAAACCCGGTGATTTCTACTTGGGGAACAACAACCTGAGCTACTTCATCCGCTCGGAGTTGATGATCAGGAAGTAAACACGGTAAACACGGAAGACACGGAAAACACGGACGGGCACGGACAGGAGCTTTCTAACACCTGTCCATGCCCGTCCGTGTTTGTCCGTGTTGCGATCCTAATCCTGCGGTTCGAGCGACTTGGACGTAGTCGCAAACTCGCCGGTTGGCAGGAGATTAAGGGGAATTCCTTTGCCGCGTGATGCCCGCTGAAAACGGGCGCAGTTTCGATGGTTCGGCGTGCTGCAGTAACGATTACGCCAGCTCTCCGTGCTGCGAGCATGAAACCCGCAGCCGTTTCTTCGACGACATCTCATATTCGGTACCTCACTATCCAGTTCCGCTGCTACTACAAGCTATAACTGTGCCAGAGGAATTGTCCAGCGAAGGACGGCTGCGGGTGCGGATTTAAGCCCCGGATGTCTGCGGCGCGCGGCTTCCAATTATGTGCTATTTCCCCCTCTCGATGGGGCTCATTACGCTACTGGCCCGGCGTGGTGTCCAAGGCGAAAAGGTGAAGAGCATGGTAGACGAGGCGTTCCGCCTGCCTGAGCATGGCGTGGACGGTTCTTTCGTTGATTCCCGTTAAGCGGGCAATTTCGTCCTGTGATCGGCCATGGTAGTGGCGAAGTATGAAGATCTCCCGCAGGGCGGAAGGCATGTTGTCCAACTCTTCGACGATCTCCGAGAACAGCTCATTACGGTCTTGGGTCTGTGGCTCCATGGTCTGACTCCCTACAACTTTGACTACCCTTCCGTTTAGATGCTTACTTATACGAAAAGAGTCTAATGAAAGTTTTGCGACCTTAGAAAATATGGCATTATGATGCGTCAAACATCAGACGAGTCATTCGTTTGCCTTAGCCAGAAAACAACGGTGAGGATGGCATGAACGAGATAGCCTTGGCGAGCTCCGAAATCCAGGATGAAAAGACGATCGCTGCAGCAGCGGAAAGGATAATGCTTGCCCTCCCCGGCCGACCCGTGGTCTTCGTCGAGGCCTTGGGGAAGACGGTCGAGACGCTGGTAGAAGCGGGGGAAAAATCGGCTGATCAAGATCTGGTACTCGCTTCGGCGCTGGCTGAGGGACTCAGGACGTACCATGCCCAACTGGCTCAGCAGATCACTTCTCCTTCGGTCTTCCGGGAAACTCGCAGTTTGCTGTGGGGCCTGTTCGAGGAGCTTTCGGATTTCCTGAAGGGGCTTTACCTGCTCGGGCAGTTTGACGATCACGCCCGTCGGATGGTTTCGAGTTACGGCGAACGGGCCAGCTGTATCCTGATCGCTCACGTGCTGCGAAGCAGGGAGCTCAACGCAGTTCCATTTGGCGAGAGAGAGCTGTATCTGGAAATTGGCGATCTACGTTCCGATGTTCAGGGGCTCCTCGAGCAGAATTCCATCCCCGTTATTCCGATATCCCACCGTCTTGCTTTGGGTTTCTGAAGTCTTCAAAAAAAGCGCCAAAAACTCGTACGCATGACGACGCGGAAGTGTGATATAAGCTTGCCGCGTTTTAAAGAAGTGTAACCGGTTTCGCCTGAGAGGGTGAGACGGGCCCAGAAGTGAAGAGGTTGTGCATGGATAACAAGGAAAAGCAGAAGCGGCAGAGGACGCGGGTTCCAGCCAAGGAAGAACCGCCAGTCCAGTGGGAACTGACAGAAGAAGACAAGGAATTTCTTAAAGCCTGCAATATTAAGGTCGACTAAACCCGCAGTAAGGCGTCGCGAGGGGAGGCGCGACGCTATTCCACTCCCCTTATAAGGACAAGAACCAGCGTGATGTTATCGGACCCTCCTGCCGCGCACGCGCCTCGCACTAACTCCTGTGCCGCGGTTTCGGCCGGATGGGCGGTCAGTATTTCGGCGATCTGGGCATCGGCGAGGTTGTCGGTAAGCCCATCGCTGGCTATCAGGAACAAGTCCCCCCGCTCGATCGGTAATGGACGGATTTGAGCCTGGACCTGCGGGAAGATCCCGAGGCATTGGTCGATCAGGCTTTTCTGCGGGTGACGTTGCATCTGATCTTTGCTGATCAGACCACGTTTGAAGAGCTTGAAGACAGGCGAATCATCCTCGGTGAGCTGTTCGAAAACCGCGTTTCGCAACCGGTAAATCCGGGAATCACCCACGTGAGCCATCCAGGCTTCTCCCGGATTAACGGGGCTGATCCAGATCACACTGAGTGTGGTGGCCATCCCTCGGAGGTCGTTGTTGCACTGCTGTTGTTCGAGGATCTGACCATTGACCTCGATCAGCGCGGAACGAAGTGTCTTAAGCGGGTCGAGCTCACCAGCCTTACGAATACACCGGGAAAAGACTTCGGCAGCTAGAGAACTGGCTACTTCGCCCCCGGCGTGGCCGCCCAGACCGTCGCAAACGCCGAACAGTCCTTCATCCGGGAGCAGGATCAGCGAGTCTTCGTTGTTGGCGCGCACCAGACCCCTGTCGCTCTGGGCGGCGTAACTGTAAACGACCGAGTTCTTCTCGAAAGACTTTAATTTGTGGGCCACGACGTTCTAGTTCGCTTTCCTTCGCAGCCGGAGAACTACACTCAACCGATGTTTTCCACGAGAAAGCTTCACACTATTCAAAAGCATATATGCGCAGAGCGTCAAGGCGGCTTCGTGACGCGCCTATCTGGCTGGTTCCCCTGATGCCGGTTGCGCCGATGGCGGGTTGAACCCCCCGATCAGGGAGGCGTGACACCTCACCAGGCCGTAACCGATCAGGATGAGAAGGACCCAGGCGGCGACCTTCTTCCACAGGGGATGAGTTAGTTGGACGCCACAGAAGGGACAGTAAGTCGTCCGCTCCAGGAGCGCATAGTTGCAGTTCGGACAAATCTCCAGTTTCAAGTCGTACCCGCCTGGTCCGGCCTCACCGCAATGGCTTGGCCGCCATGAAGCTGCTTTAATTGTCTCATGTAAGCCGACCTGACGTCGCAGAGGAAGGGGAGCGCCGGGACAGCAGAGTAGTCCGCGTACGTCCACGGAAGCGGCTGATAGGCTCCATTCCTGAATAAGAGCGTCAGTTCGGCGAAGACCCCCTGGCCCATGTAGACGCGGTGGGCGTGGTTTTTGACGGTCGACAGCACAAGGCTCCAAGGTGTCAGGTACCCGGGATCGAGATTCACCCGACGAGCCCGGATGCCTTTCTCGATCACAGCGTGGCGTTCCTGCAGTCTTTCGGTGAAGAGTTTCGTCTGAACCAGCCGCTCCATCGGCCGGAGCTCGCTGAAAACAAGGAAGTGCTTGCGGACGGGGCTTCCCATTTCCTCGTCATAGTAAGTGCTGAAGAGGCTGAAATTGTATTCAGGCGAGCGACACTCGATCGGCCCGAGCTCGGCTTCCAACGCCGCTTCGAACGATCGGTCCGGACTGCGGGGACCCAGCATGACAGCCACGAAGTACTTGGCCGGGCCAGGCTCCATTTTCCCCCGATCGATGTCGAATGCCATGTTTTTCAGGCTTCTCCGAGCATCCGGAGCAGTTCCTCCTCGGAGATGACCCGGGTGCCCAGTTTTTCCGCTTTCTGCAGCTTCGACCCCGGATTCTCGCCGACCAGAAGGAAATCGGTATTTGAAGAGACCGACGAGGTGACTTTCCCGCCCGCGAGTGCGACCTTCTCGGTGGCCTTCTCCCGGCTGAGCGACGGCAACGTTCCGGTTATCACGAACGTCTTGCCGACCAGAGGCCCCTCGGTCACGGTTTTCTTGGGAGCCGAGAATTGGAGCCCGGCGGCGCGCAACCGCGCGATGAAGTCCCGGTTGACCGGTTCGGCTAGAAAGGCATGCACGCTGCTTGCGATTTCCGGACCGATTCCGGGGACGCCAGAGATCTCTTCCTGGGAGGCAGCGAGCAGCTGATCCATATCGCTGAAGTGATCGGCCAGCAGCCCGGCAACCCGCTCGCCGACGTGGCGAATTCCCAGGGCGAAGATTACCCGCGGAAAGGGGCGCGACTTGCTCCGTTCGATGCTGTCCAGAAGGTTCTCGATCGACTTTTCCTTGAAGCCGGGCAATTGCGCGAGCTTGTCTGCGTCCAGCGCATAAAGGTCCGCCGCGTCTTTGATCAGCCCGAGATCGAGCATCTTGCGCAAGGTCTGGGCGCCAAGCCCGACGATGTCCATGGCCCAGCCGGAGACGAAGTGGTTCAGGCTCTCAAAGCGTTGCGCCGGGCACGCTCGGTTGGTACAGTACGCCATTGCGACTCCGGCCTCTTTGAGGACCGGGGACTGGCAGACCGGGCAGGAATCAGGCCAGGCGAATTCGACCTCCTCGCCGGTCCTTCTTTCTCTGACGGGTCCGACTACCTGGGGGATCACATCGCCCGCTCGCTTGACCAGGACGTAGTCGCCCTGGCGGATGTCCTTGCGCCGGATATCGTCGGCATTGTGAAGCGTGGCCAGCTTGATGGTGACCCCTCCGACCTGCACGGGTTCAAGAACCGCAAATGGATTCAGTGTCCCGGTTCGCCCCACGTTGATGCCGATCTGGACCAGCCGCGTGATCGCGACCCGGCTGGGGAATTTGTAGGCAATCGCCCAACGCGGATCCCGGCTGACGACGCCGAGCCGGTCCTGGTAGTCCAGGCGATTCACCTTCACGACCACGCCGTCGATTTCGTAGTCAAGCGACTCGCGCTTGGCTTCCCACTCCCTGCAAAAGTCGATGACGCTCTCGAGTGAAGCATGATGCCGATAGTTCGTGTTGATCGGGAAGCCCCATTGTTTCAGTTGCTCTAGCACCTGCTGCTGCGTCTGTAAACGGACGCCCTCCGAATAGCCGATCGAATACCCGAAGAAAGCCAGCGGGCGCGACGCCGTTATGCTGGTATCGAGCTGGCGCAGTGTGCCGGCGGCCGCGTTTCGAGGGTTTGCGAAGGGGCTCTCCTGCGCGCTCATTCTTTCCTCGTTGATCTTCTGGAACGCCGAGACGGGGAGGAATACTTCGCCACGAATCTCCATCACGGCAGGCGAGGGCTGGTGATCCCGCAAGCGCAACGGCAGTGAACGAATCGTCCTGAGGTTTGCGGTGACGTCTTCGCCGACCAGGCCGTTGCCCCGGGTGGCGCCCCGGACGAATGCGCCGCGTTCGTAAGTCAGCGCAATGGCGAGGCCATCGATTTTGAGCTCCGTGACAAACTCGATGTCGGAGGTGCCCAAAAGGTTGGCGATTCTCTTGTGGAAGGCACGTAATTCGCCCTCATTGAAGGCGTTGGCGAGGCTGAGCATTGGAGCATGGTGTGCGACCTTCCCGAACTTCTCCTGCACTGCTCCGCCCACCCGACGGGTAGGGGAATCAGGGGAGGCGAGCTCCGGATGGGCGCTCTCCAGTTCGGACAGTTCACGGAACAGCTTGTCGTATTCGGCATCGCTGATGCTCGGATCGTCCTGAACGTAGTAACGGTAATTGTGGTACTCCACCTGGCGTCTCAAGTCGCCAATCCGCGCGGCTATCTGATCAAGATCCGTGTCCACGGAAATCGACTATAGCACAAGCCCCGGGCGGTTTTCCCGGCTCAGGTGAATCTGCTATTATGGGCATTGATCATGAGTGTTCCGATAGTCAGTAAGATTTTTTTTACGATCACCTATCCTCCGGGGCGAACCAGGAGTCACGTCCCGATGGGCAAGCTGCGTTCTCTGGCCAAAAAGCAGCTATCCGACGTGGATGTCATTGAGACCATCGACCACCTGTTCGCTTGTCAACGCTGCTTCGAGATATACCGTTTCATTAGAACTGCGCACTTGGCTGCAGCTTCTTAGTGGCGCCGCTGACGGCGAGTAAGCGCGCACGAGATGATCGCCGACCTGCCAGCCTTCAAGTACCTGAAAAAAGGCCGGTTCTGGATTGACCTCTGGTGGGAGATCAACCGGGACGATTGCTGGGGATTGGCGGCCCAGCTCAGCTACTATTTCCTGCTGGCCTTTGTCCCTTTCATCCTTTTCCTCATTGCAGCAGTCAGCTTGATCCCCGTCGATCCTGGGCTGCAACAGCAGTTGATGACAACGTTGAGCCGGGTGCTACCGGATACCGCCTTCATGCTGGTTCGCGGCATCTTGCTCGGTCTGATCAACTCCAATGACAGCGGCGTCCTGTCGCTTGGCGTCATCCTGACCCTCTGGTCTGCTTCGCGGGCGTTCGCCGGAATGGTCGGTGTGCTCAACCGGGCCTATGAAGCGATGGAAACGAGGTCATTTGTCAAGGTGCAACTACTTGCCGTTGGCGTGACGATACTGTTCTCCATTTTCGTCATCGCCTCGGCGGTTCTACTCTTTTTCGGTGACGTCTTCACCAACCTGCTGTTGTCGACCGGTGCTGTGGAGTCCTCGGCCCGCTGGCAGTCGTATATCAAAGGCGTCTACTGGGCGGGCCGTTGGGGCATGATTTTTGTGCTCCTGAACATCGGCGTACAGATTACCTACTTCACACTCCCAGCTAAGAGAATGCCGTGGAGGTTTTTCTCTCCCGGCAGTCTGATAGCCACGCTCGGTTGGGTGCTCGCCTCGAAGGGATTCTCCTGGTATGCGAATTCGATGGCGGACTACCAGCGGGTCTACGGGAGCCTGGGCGCCCTCATCGTCCTGATGGTCTGGTTTTACCTCTCCAGCCTATTCCTCCTCCTCGGCGGCGAGATCGACTCGGAGATTTACCGCATCCGCAAAGACCTGGGCCGGGTGGACTACTGAAGCACGGACAAACACGGACAAAGGCCGTAAGGACACGGATGACACGGACAACGCCAGCCAGTCCGTGCCTGTCCGGTTTTTGTCCGTGTTTGTCCGTGCTCCTAATAAAACTCTCCCCGGATCGTTAACATCTATGTGAGCGAGAGAGACCACGGGTTCTAAACTGAGGCAGATCATGGGGACACCATCTGGAGCAGATTCCGAGTGGTTGAGGGCGGTCCTGGAGCAGTATGAGTCCCGCCTAATCCGTTACGCGAGGCGCATTACAGGGGACCTTGAGCTGGCCAGAGACGCTGTTCAGGACACCTTCCTTCGCCTGTGCGCCGAGCCGGGAGGCAAAGTCGACGACTATGTCGGCCCCTGGCTCTTTCGAGTTTGCCGAAGCCGCGCGCTGGACCTCGTCAAGGCAAAACGACCGGATGAGGGCGAAGACGGGCTGTTGGGACTGCCGAGCCAGGAGGATCCGCCTCCCGCGGTGCTCGAACACAAAGAGCAACTGCGCGAGGTGATGAGGCTGGTGGACCATCTTCCACCGCACCAGCAGGAAGTTATCCGGCTCAAGTTTCAGCATGGCTTCAGCTACAAGGAAATAAGCGCGATCACCGGTCTTTCCATCGGGAACGTCGGGTTCCTTATCCACGTCGGCATCAAAACCGTCAAACGTGAAATCGAATCCATAGCGCCTCCGAAAGAGCGGGCATTGAGGAGGATTAAATGAGCAACGAATTCGAGGAATACAAATTCACGGCATACCTCCTGGGGGAGCTGGACGAAGACGAACGCCGGGAAGTTGAGGAGATCCTCGCAACATCTCCAAGTGCCCGCCGCCAGCTCGACGAGATCCGCGAAACCGCCGGGCTCCTGCAAGAAGGCATGCAGGCCGAGCTATTGAGCGAGCCCGAAGAGCGCCTGGACGAAGGACGGCGTGCGCGAATCGACCGCGCAATCGCCTCACCGGCTGCGAAAAGAGCCGCTCTGCCTTGGTCTTTGCTTTTGACCAGCTGGAGGCCGGTGCTTGCCGCCGCGGCTTCGCTCGTCGTCCTCGCAAGCTTGTCTTACTGGGTGATCAACGAGGGAATTGGCACCGAAAAGGAAGCTGTCAAGACAGTAGAGCAGACCGCATCCGAGCAGGACCGTCCGAATGCAGTTCCACCCGCAAGGGAAGCCTTGGACTACTCCGACAAAGCGGGCGCGTCCAAGCAGACAGGGGTCAAACGCGATTCTGGAGCGCTGGCGGAAGTCGCTGCACCCAAGAAGGAAAAGGCAGCAGAAGAACATGCGAAGCTGCGAGAGCAGCCCAGCCGACCGGCCCAGCGAATGGATGAGGCAAAGGGCCAGGCCTTGAACAAGACACGGCAGGAGCTCGAGGCTCGGGTGCCGGCTGAGGCCCATGAGCTGTCTGCTGTGGCACCCGTGCCACCCGGTGTGCCATTGCCTGCGGCAGCTCCGACCGAGCGCCTGAGCATGTCTCTCCAGGATCGAGCAGTCACCAGCCTCCCGCCCGCATCAGTGACGGGCGAAGTGAAGGATGTGACTGGCGGGGTGATCCCGGGCGCGGTCGTCAAGCTGAAATCCCCGACGGGTGACGTACGACAGCAGACGGCTACGAATGACAACGGCGCATTTACACTGTCCGGCGTTCCCACGGGACAATACTTCGTCCAGGCCGAAATGCCGGGGTTCAAGACTGCCATTCTCGGCCCGATTCAACTGGCAGGAGGCGAAAATCGTCGTGCAGAAATGAGCCTCAGCGTTGGCGATGTTGCGGAGACGGTCACGGTGACTGCCGCCGCTCCGACCATGACGACGTCGAGCGCAAGTGTTGCGAGCACGGGTGTACGCGGGAGGAACGAAGCAAGGCGGCAGATCGCGCGGGAGCCAGCTTCAGCGCCTCGCGAGCAGGACACCGCGAGAAAGAATGCGGCGGCAGGACCCGTCGTCGTCGGGCCTGTGGGTGGAGGCATCGTCGACGGTGCCGGCAGGGATCAGAGGGACAAGCTCGACCGTTCCCGGCTATCCAAGGACGCCGAGTTCAACACCGAAAGCTACGCTCAGATCGTCGAAAACCCCTTTGTTGCAGTTTCGCAGGATCCCCTCTCGACGTTCTCGATCGATGTCGATACCGCTTCCTACTCGAATTTAAGGCGATTCCTGAACTCGAACTTGCGGCCGCCCGCCGACGCGGTTCGCATCGAGGAAATGCTGAATTACTTCCAATACGAATACGCGCCGCCTGCCGGCCGGGACCCCATAGCGGTGCACGCGGAGGTGGCCCAGGCATTCTGGAAACCCGAGCACCGGCTTGTCCGGATCGGTCTCAAAGCACGCGAAATCCCGGCGGCCAGCCGCCCGGCTGTCAACCTTGTCTTTCTGGTCGATATCTCCGGGTCGATGGCTCCGCCCCAGAAGCTCCCCCTGCTGCGGGAGGCGCTCAGGTTGCTCGCCGAGCGACTGGAAGAAAAGGACAGTGTGGCCCTCGTGACCTATGCGGGGAACTCGCAGCTGGTGCTGCCGCCGACGTCCGGCGCTGACAAAGCGACGATCCTCCGGGCTCTCGACTCCCTCATTTCCGGAGGGTCCACGAACGGCGGCGGCGGCATCAAGATGGCGTACGAACAGGCGCTTCATTCGTTTGACAAGAAGGCGATCAACCGCGTCGTTCTGGCCACCGACGGAGATTTCAACGTCGGGATGACCAATCAAGGAGACCTGGTCCGTTATGTCGAAGAGCAGGCAAAGAAAGGCGTTTTCCTGACCGTTCTGGGTTTCGGGATCGGGAACTACAAGGACTCGATGCTCGAAACGCTCGCTGACAAAGGCGATGGCAATTACGCGTACATCGATGACCTGAACGAAGCCCGGCGAGTCCTGGTCGAGCAGATGGGTGGGACCCTGCTGCCGGTTGCCAAGGATGTCAAGTTGCAGGTCGAGTTCAATCCCGCGGAAGTGGCCGCCTACCGACTGCTTGGTTACGAGAACCGGGTGCTGGCCCACCAGGATTTCGCGGACGATACAAAAGATGCGGGCGAGATCGGTGCCGGACACGCTGTGACCGCGTTGTACGAAGTGGTTCCTGTCGGCGTCCCGGTCAGCCTGCCGGACGTTGAACCACTCAAGTACCAGACGCCGGGCAGGAAGAGTGCAAGCGCCGCGAATCGCGAGATGCTCACTCTAAAGATCCGGTACAAGGACCCGGCCGGCGGGGCAAGCAAGCGGATGGAAGTTCCGGTCGCAGATGACCGCCGGGTCTTCGATCAGGCGTCGGACGATTTTCGGTTCGCCGCCGCCGTCGCCTCGTTTGGCATGATGCTGCGGGATTCTCGACACATGGGAGCGACCAGCCTCGAAGGCATCCTCGAAATCGTCCGTGGAAGTAAGGGACCGGATCGCAATGGGTTGCGGGAGGAGTTTGTTCGGCTGGTCGAAAAGGCGCGCGAGATTGGGATCGGGCAAAAGCGGTGACCCTGGTATCCGAGCGTCGGCTGACTCGGTGTAGCAGCTTTTGCGAGTCGTCGTTGGTCCGACTTCCAAGTCGGACATTCGGCGTGCGGCCAGCTGGCTCGATGCTGCTGGCGGCGTGTAGTGTCCGACTTGGAAGTCGGACCAACGTATACCGGCAAGCGCTGTTGCCCCCCGACTTGGAAGTCGGACCTGCGAAGCCTGCAGGAGGCTGTTATGGCTAAACAAATATGGCTTCTTCTGCTCTTGGTTTTTCAACTCGCGGGCTATGCTTTTGCCCAGGGGGTCATTCTTCCTCACCCTTCGCCGCGACACCCGATCCCTCGTCACCCCTGGCCCCATCCGCTGCCTGAGCCGATCCCTCTGGAGCGACCGCTACGGCTCAAGAGCACACAACTCGACGTTAAGATCACCGACCAGGTCGCCGAAACGCACGTCGTTCAAGTGTTCGTGAATGATTTCGGATTCGCCCTCGAAGGCACTTACATCTTTCCCATCCCCACGGGGGCGGCACTGAAGGAATTCGCCATCTGGGAGAACGGCAAGAAACTGAAGGGCGAGGTGCTGGCCAAGGAAGAAGCGCGGAAGATCTATTTCGACATCCTGAGAAAGTGGCGAGACCCCGGATTGCTCGAATACATGGGGGAGGGGACTCTGCAGGCGCGCGTTTTTCCGATTCCACCGCATTCCGAGAAGAAGGTGGAGCTGAGCTACAGTCAAACGCTTGCGCGGGAAAACGAATTTGTCCGTTACTTCTACCCGCTGCGACACGGCTCGGCCTTGTGCACGGACCCGCCGGAGCTGGTTTCCGGCTCGTTCGACGTTCGATCATCCCGCGATCTGAAGACGATTTTCGCCCCTTCCGGCAACATGGATGTTAATCGCAAAGGGGAACGACATGCGGTTGCGGGGTTCGAGTTGAAGCGGCCCAAGGAGCTTGCCGACTTGACCTTGGTCTATTCCACCTCGGACGAACCGATTGCGATTTCCGTGCTCACGGAAAAAGCGGACGGCGAAGCCGGTTATTTTCTGCTTTCTGTTGCACCCAGTTTTCAGCTGGATACTCCGGCGATTCCCAAGGAAGTGGTCTTTGTTCTCGACACCTCGGGATCGATGCGCGATGAGGGGAAAATCGAGAAGGCTCGCGCGGCGTTGCGGTTCGGAGTCCGCACACTGAAACAGGGAGACCTGTTCAACATCATCTCTTTCGCGACCTCGACGCGCACCTTTCGAGAGCGGTCGGTTCCATTCGGCGACGCAAACCTCCAGTCGGCCCTGACTTTCGTCGAGCAGCTTGAAGCCAGCGGAGGAACCAACTTCCACGACGCTTTACACGAGGCGTTGGTCAGTTTTGGAGGCGACGGCTCGCGGCCTCGATACCTCGTCGTCATGACCGACGGTCTGCCTACAATCGGGGAGACCGACCCAGCCAAAATCATAAAACTCTTTCAGAACCAATCGGTTGAACGTCTGAGGCTGTTCACCTTTGGCGTCGGTTACGACGTGAACACCTTTCTTCTCGACCGCTTGGCGGGCTCGAGCAAAGGCGTTCCCGCGTATGTCAGACCTCAGGAGGACCTGGAGCTGGCGATGAGCGGTTTCTTCAAGAAGATCTCTGAACCGGTCCTGACGGACCTCAAACTCGATGTGAGCGGCATAGAGCCGTACGAGCTTTATCCTCCACAGCTTTCAGACCTTTTCCATGGAAGCGAGATCATGATTCTCGGGCGCTTTCGAGGTGCGGGAAAGGCAAGCGTCACTCTGAGCGGAAAGGTGCACGGCAAGGCGAAGACGATCCAGCTGCCGGCCCAGGAATTCGGGGCGTCCAAGCCGTTGGCGGTTCTGGACCGGCTGTGGGCCCAGCGGAAGGTCGCGTTTCTGCTGGATGAAATCCGCCTGAACGGTGAAAAATCAGAACTTAAGGATGAAGTAATCCGCCTCGCTCGCCGCTACGGATTCGTCACCCCATACACCTCGTACCTTGCCGTGGATGATTCGGCACTCGAACCCGGGCGGGACCGTCGTCAGACGGGGTATGCACCGGCCGGCGTCGCCGGAGGTTTCAACTCCGTTCAGGAAGTCCAGAGTGGCAGGATGGCGGTCGAGTCGGCGGTCACGATTCAGAACATGAAAGACAGCTCGCAGCTCACTGATCAGGAGACTTTCCGACGGGTCGACGGTAAGGACTTCGTGCTCGAGAACGGCGAGTGGGTGGATACCGGAATCAAGAATACGAAGAAACTACCGGTCAAGACGCTCCGGGTGGGCAGCGACGAGTATATTCAAGTGGTGATGCAGCATCCGCCCTTGGCCCGATTCTTCGCGCTCGGCGAAAGGGTGCGGGTGGTCTGGAAAGGCGTGGTTTACGAGGTGGTAGGGAAGTAGCTGAAACACGGACGAACACGGACTGAGAAGGACGAACACGGACGGGAGCGAGCTAGTCATCCCCGTCCGTGTTCGTCCTTCTCGGTCCGTGTTCGTCCGTGTTTCAGCTAAAAAAAAGCAGGCAGGAAACCAAAGGCTCCCTGCCTGCCGTTCTGCGTGCTTGTTCAAACGCCGGACGAGGCCGAGACCGGCCTTTGGGGTGTCCTGTCAGGACCTCTAAGGAGGAGAGAAGTGCCGGTCTCAACCTCTTTGTTGCCCGACACTAGTTACGATGCAGTCGAAATACAAAAGTTGTAAAAAAGTTGATGACTAGGAACCGGCTGTGGCGGGCAACGGTTGGTGCTCCTGTTCGAACTTCCGGATGCGATCGATATACTTCACCCCGGCACCCGTATTGAGCAGCACGACCGATTCGCCGTCCGAGATCCATCCGCGCTCGCGCAGTAGCTTAGTGGCTGCCCAGCAGGCGGCTCCCTCCGGGCACGCGAACAGCCCTTCCTCGCGGCCGATTTCCTGGATGGCCTCGTAGATCTGCATGTCGGAGACCGCGATTGCATGACCGCGGCTCTCCCTGAGCGCTTTCAGGATCAGGAAGTCGCCGAGTGGCTTCGGGATGCGGATCCCGCTCGCGAACGTGTTCGGATCCTTCCATTGTTCGGCTGTCTCGCGTGCGTCCAGAAAGGCCTTCACTATCGGTGCGCAGCCTTCTGACTGCACGGCTACGATGCGGGGGCGTTTGGAGGTGATCCACCCCAGTTCTTCCATCTCGTTGAACGCCTTCCAGATCCCGATGACGCTCATCCCGCCGCCGACGGGGCAGACGATCACGTCAGGAACCTTCCAGCGGAACTGCTCGACGATCTCGTAACCGATGGTTTTCTTTCCTTCCAGGCGGTACGGTTCTTTGAGCGTCGAGAGGTCGAACCAGCCTTCTTGTTTCTGCAGTCGATCGACGATTTTGGCTGCGTCGCCGATCAGTCCGGGAACGAGCTCGACCCGGGCGCCACTCATGCGACATTCGACGACGTTGGCATCAGGGGTATCGAGCGGCATGGCGATGAAAACTTCGAGGCCGGCACGGGCGCCGTATGCGGCCAGTGCGCCTCCAGCGTTTCCTGCCGAAGGAATTGCGAGCTTTTTGAAGTTCAGCTTCCTCGCCATGGACACTGCCGCCGATAATCCTCGGGCTTTGAAGGTTCCGGTCGGATTAAGCGATTCGTCCTTGGCGTAAAGACCGGAAAGGCCGGACATCCTGCCGAGGGCCTCGAATCGGATGAGTGGAGTGTAGCCTTCACCGAGCGAGACGATATCCTCGTCGCCGTCGACCGGCAGGACTTCGAGGTAACGCCACATGTCGGCGGGGCGGTCGACCAGTGTGCTCTTCTTGATGTTTCGCTTCACCATGTGAAGGTGGTAGCGAACCAGAAGGGGGGAGCCGCAAACCCCGCACACGGCCGACTGGCCTACATGGTCAGACGTGTTGCCGCAACGAGAACATTCGAGGTGTTTTACGAACGACACGGCACCTCCTCAGGTGAAGTATGAACGAGGGCGGCCGGATGCCCTACCGCGCGTTGTCTTTCGTCCCGGCGACGTCGATCGTTCCGAAAACTACTCGCTTGTTGGCGAGATCGTAACATGCGGTGACCCGCTTTTTCCAGTCGGCATCATCCCTGGCCGGGTAGTCCTCTCGAAAATGCGCGCCGCGGCTCTCTGTGCGAAGAAGCGCCGACCCGCTGATCAGCCGGGCGTTAGTGAGCTTGCTGTTGATCTCCCCGACTCGGATTTCGGCGGCCGTGCCGAAGGGGAGCGCGCTCAGCTCTTCCCGGGCCTGGGTCAACCCCCTGGCATTCCGGAGGATGCCCACTTGCTCGGTCATCAACTGGCGAATCCGATCTTCTGGAGGGGCGGTTGTCGCCTCGAGAACCGGCCACGGTTCATTGCTCACCGCAAAAGAAGCCATCTTGCAGGAGCCTGCCCAGTCGTGGGCCATTCCGCGCCCGGCGCGTGCCCCGTACACCAACCCCTCCAGCAGAGAATTGCTCGCAAGGCGGTTCGCACCATGGACTCCGGTGCAGGCCACCTCGCCCGCTGCAAATAGTCCCGGCAAGGTGGTATGGCAATGTACGTCTGTCGACACGCCTCCCATGGTGTAATGAGCCGCGGGAAACACGGGCGCCGGCCGGGCGCTTAAATCAAGGCCAAAAGCCAGGCAGGTCGAGAAGATCTTGGGAAACCTGGTTTCCAGAAAATCCCGGCTCAGATGCGTCATGTCGAGATAGCAGACATCCTGGCCGGTGCGCTTGGCTTCGCAGAAAATCGCGCGGGCGACAACGTCTCTTGGAGCCAGCTCCGCCATGGGATCGTAATTTTCCATGAAGGCTTCACCCGCGGCGTTGCGGAGGCGGCCGCCTTCGCCGCGCATCGCCTCGGACAACAGGAATCGGGGGGTGTTTTCGAGTTTCAGCGCTGTCGGATGAAACTGCACGAACTCCATGTCGGCCAGGACCGCACCGGCGTGGAAGGCGAGACTGCAGCCGTCACCCGTCGCTATATCCGGGTTGGTCGTCTCCCTGAACACAGCACCGAGACCGCCACTGGCCAGCAAAACGGCACGCGCCCGGACTTCCGTTATCGCGCCGGTGTTCTTGTCGAGGTAAGAGACGCCTTCGCACCCGTTCGGGCCAACCAGCAGTCGCAGCCCGTAGGTGTAGGGGAGAATCGATACGTTAAGCAGGCTGCGTACCTTACGCAGGAGAGTGCGATTTATTTCACGGCCGGTCGCATCCCCATGTGCGTGCAAGACCCGTCGCCGGCTGTGGGCGGCCTCCCGGGTGAAGGCCAACTTGCTTCCCTCGCGATCGAACTGAGTTCCCCAGCCGATGAGCTCACGGATCCTTGCCGGGCCTTCTTCAACGAGGATGCCGACTGCCTGCTCATTGCACAGTCCATCACCCGCCCGCAGGGTATCCTGATAGTGGAGCCCGATACGGTCCTCGTCGCTCATCGCGACCGCTATGCCGCCCTGGGCATACTCGGTGTTCGATTCGTCGGCGCGGGATTTGGTGAGGATGAGGACGTTGCCTTCGGGGGCCAGCTCGATCGATGCCCTCAGCCCTGCGACCCCGCTGCCGATAATCACGAAATCGACTGATTGGATCATGAGTTGCCGTTTGCCGTGTTTTGCCGGACGGAGGCCGATCCGCGGGGACCCAGCTTGCCTTGCTGCTCCTCTTTTGCTTGCAGCTCGAAGCTTATATTATACTTTACCGTCGATGAACGCTCCCCACGGAACCACTATTCTCCTAGTGCGACGAGACGACCAGGTGGCTGTGGCCGGTGACGGCCAGGTCAGTCTGGGCGATACTATCATCAAAGCCAAGGCGAAGAAGATCAGACGGCTGCACGACGGTTCGGTCATTGCGGGCTTTGCCGGGTCCACGGCCGACGCCTTTTCGCTTTTCGCACGATTCGAAAGTAAACTGGATCAGGCGCACGGAAATCTCCCGCGGGCGGCGGTGGAATTGGCCAAGGATTGGCGGACCGACAAGACGCTCCGACATCTGGAGGCGCTTCTGATCGTCACCGATAAGAAGAGCTCCTTCTTGATCTCGGGCACCGGGGATCTGATCGAGCCGGATGACGGGCTGATCGCAATCGGATCGGGCGGTGCCTATGCCCTGGCCGCAGCTCGGGCTTTAATGAGGTTCACATCAAAGCCCGCTTCCGAAGTGGCCGAAGAGGCGCTGAAGATCGCCTCCGAAATCTGCGTCTTCACCAACTCGAGCATCACAAGCGAAGTACTTTAAGGACCTACTCTCTAATTTCATGGCAACCAACGAACCGAACCGAGAACCCGAGGAAGTAGTTCCTTTTCTCGACGAGATGACTCCGAAGCAGATCGTCGAAGAGCTGGACAAGTACGTGGTCGGCCAGCGACGTGCCAAACGTGCGGTCGCGGTGGCCCTGCGCAATCGGGTCCGTCGGCAGAAGCTGAGTGCCGAGATGGCTGAGGACATTCAGCCGAAGAACATAATCATGATCGGGTCGACGGGTGTCGGCAAAACCGAAATTGCCCGGCGATTGGCCCGGCTGGCCAATTCCCCCTTCATCAAGATCGAGGCGAGTAAATTCACCGAAGTAGGCTACGTCGGCCGCGACGTAGAGGCAATCGTCAGGGACCTCGTGGAAATCTCCATCGACATGGTGCGGCAGGAGAAGGCCGCGCAGGTGGAGGAAAAGGCAGAACGCCATGCCGAAGAACGACTCCTCGACCTGCTGCTTCCGGCAGCCAGGAAGAGCCGGCGTCGCGGAGATAAACCGGTGCAGTCGTCCGAGAAGATCGACGAGTGGAAGAAAAGCCGGGAGAAGTTACGCCAGCAGCTTCGCCAGGGAAAGCTGGACGATCGGATGGTCGAGCTCGAGCTTCCGGAACGAGGATTCCCGTCCCTGGAAGTAATCAGTGCCCAGGGTTTCGAGGAAATGGACGTCACCTTCAAGGACTTCTTCCCGAACATGTTCGGTTCCCGAACCCGCAAACGCAAGATGCGGGTGGACGAGGCCATCGATCACCTGATCATGGAAGAGGAATCAAAACTCATCGACATGGAGCAGGTGGCGCGTGAGGCAGTCGAACGGGCCGAGGAGTCCGGAATCGTGTTCCTGGACGAAATTGACAAGATCGCCGGAAGGGAATCAGGGCATGGACCGGAGGTAAGCCGGGAGGGAGTCCAGAGGGACATTCTGCCGATTGTGGAAGGCACAACCGTCAGCACCCGCTACGGAATGATCCGGACGGATCACATCCTGTTCATCGCCGCGGGCGCTTTCCACGTGTCGAAACCCGCCGATCTGATCCCGGAGCTGCAGGGCCGGTTCCCCATCCGCGTAGAGATGGACGGGCTGACCGAAGATGATTTCGTCCGGATCCTCACCGAACCCAAAAACGCGCTGCTCAAACAGTACACCGCGCTGCTCGGGACCGAGGACATCAACCTGGAATTCACCGAGGACGCCGTGCGAGAGGTGGCCCATTTCGCGGCGATCGTGAACGAGACGACCGAGAATATCGGGGCGCGGCGGCTGCACACGATCATGGAAGCCCTTCTCGAAGAAGTGTCATTCGAAGGGTCCAGTCTGCCGAGCAAACACGTGATCATCGATGCCGGGTACGTGCGAAACCAGCTCGGGGAGATCATCAAGAACCAGGATCTTTCGCGGTACATCCTCTAGGCGACTGCAACGGCCCCCATGTGCCTCCGGAGAAAACCGAAGAGACGGTCTAGTGGAACCGCGCACGGCAGCGAGCTCGCTTTTGTGCGGCGGCAGACATCCGGCCTTCTGGAGCGCGGACATCTTGTCCGCACTGGGATCGCGGACGTCCCGTCCGCGCGGCGGGCATCTTGCCCGCCGTTGACGTTGTTCGATCTGCTGCAATCTCCGAAAACGCCGGGCAAGCTGCCCGGCGGGCGGGCAGGATGCCCGCGAACCCAGTGCGGACGGGACGTCCGCGCTCCCGAAGGCCGTCGCCGAAATACGTGTAAGGAGCAGCCTTCTGCCACCGCACTCCAAACTGGAGCCGGGGCCTGTTGTTTAGCTCTTCTGGTCCTTCTGGCCTTCCTCCCTGGCTGCGCGAAGGTCGGCGACCCAATTCCACCCATCAATCGCGTCCCCAAATCCACGATGGCCCTGGCTCTGGTTCAGACGGGTCAGTCGGTCAGGCTCAGTTTCCAGGTGACCGAGGAAGACGTCACCGCGGTTGATATCTACAAGCAATGCACACCTGGCACCGATTGGCCGAAGGACATCGAGGCGTTCCGCCGGGTGGAGCTGACGAGCCTGACCAAGGGAGCTCAGCAGCCGGGCACGTACGTCTTCCAGGATACGGTCGAGCGGACGAGCTGCCGGTACGCCATCCGGCTCGTCAACGATAGCAAGCGCGCATCCGATTTTTCGAACACCGTAAGCACCGCCGCGCTGCCTGTCCCGGCACCTCCGCAAAACCTGAACGCTGTAGTTGAGAAGGTAAAAATCATTCTCACCTGGGATCCGCCGGCGACGGATATGTTTGGGGGGACTCCGGTGCAGGTGTCCGGTTACCTTGTCAATGGACAGTACAAGACAACCGCCCTGCGTTTCGAGGACCCGGAGTTCAAATTCGGGCAGGAAAAACGCTACACCGTGCAGGCGATCGGGCACGAGCAGACTCCACTGGCACTCAGCGTTCCCAGTCAGGCGCTGGCAGTGCTGCCGGAAGACAAATTCGGACCGGAGGCTCCGGCCAACCTCGCCGCCCTGTCGACCGCCGGGAAGGTCCAGCTCGTCTGGGAACCGAGTCCGGATGCGGATGTTAAGGGCTACATTGTCTACCGGGGATCGGACCCGGAGAATGTCCAGCGGCTGGCAGAAGCGCCCACCAATTCTTTTACCGACCAAAGCCTCGCCGTCGGTTCAACCTACCATTACACCGTTTCGGGGGTGGACGCGGCCGGCAACGAGGGCCCGAAGTCTGAACCCGTGCAGGTCGTGGTGAACCCGTAAAAGTCGCGAGGCGGTTGGCTCCAAGTTGGCCCTCAAGCTTGGTCAAGCGAGGGCAGCGGTCGAATGGAGCCGCGCACGAAAGAGGCTGTCGAGAAAGTTCTTAAGGCCTGAAAGGCCGGCACATATTAGCCCAGGGCGAAGCGCTTTGTGCGCAGCCCTGGGTCTAAGGTAGAGGCGGAGACAAGCCCTGAAAGGGCGCAAGAACGGCAACAT
>CAYQYP010000164.1:0-32412 GCA_964421755.1 uncultured Acidobacteriota bacterium | reverse complement strand
CGTGACAGGCAGCTTCCCGCATGCCTGGTATGAATCACCCAACCGACACTACCTCACTGTCAAGGACTGGGAGTCGTTCTGCGCCGACGAACAGTGGCGTATCATCGACCGAGGGTTCCTAAGACAAGGTGCAACAGTTCGGCGTCGTCCCAACCTGCGCGCCGAAGTGGCCCTGTACCTGCTTGAAAGTACAGTGGACATCATGGACTGAGTGGGCCAAAAAGTGGCGAGTGGCGAGTGGCAAGTGGCGAGTGGCAGGTGGCAAGTGGCAGGTGGCAAGTGGCAAGTGGCAGGTGGCAAGTGGCAAGTGCATCGAAACGGTTCGATGTTAGCGCCAAACGTTTTGTGGATTGAGCCCCAAAACGGGAACCTGCCACTCGCCACTCGCCACTCGCCACTTGCCACTTGCCCCTCGCCACTCGCCACTTGCCCCTTGCCACTCGCCACTTGCCACTTGCCACCTGCCACTCGCCACTTGCCACTCGCCACTTTTTGGCCCACTCAGTCCATGATGTCCACTGTGCTTTCAAGCAGGTACAGGGCCACTTCGGCGCGCAGGTTGGGAAGACGCCGAACGGTTGCACCTTGTCGTAGGAAGCCTCGATCGATGAAACGCCACTGTTCGTCGGCGCAAAACGACTCCCAGTCCTTGACAGTGAGGTAGTGTCGGTTGGGTGATTCATACCAGGCATGCGGGAAGCTGCCTGTCACGGGAGCGCGGCCGGCCAGCGCCAGCTGCCAGCGGGCTTTCCAGTGACCGAAGGCTGGAAACACGACGACAACGCGACGTCCGACCCGAAAACATTCCCGCAGGACGTTTCGTGGATGCTCCAGTTCCTGCATCGCAAGGCTGAGAATCACCAGATCGAAGCAGCCGTCCGGGTAGTTGAACAGGCCTTCTTCCGCATTGCCATGATGAACCGTCAGGCCCCGCTGGACCGCACGGATGACGCACTGCTGGGAGATCTCTATGCCGCAGGCCTCGACCTCCCGCTGCTCGGCCAGCCGGCTCAGTAGTTCTCCGTCGCCGCATCCGACGTCGAGAACGCGGCTGCGGGCGGCCGTGCGCGTCATTATCCAGTCGTAGATCGCTTGTCGGTTTTCGGTCTGCTCAGGCATGGGCACGCCTCCGCACGCGGGCCACTCTTTCCAGAAACGAGGCAACAATCGGAGCCTGCTCCTCGTACTCGAGCAGGAAGGCGTCGTGCCCGTAGTCGCTTTGGATCTCGCAGTAAGTGGCGTCACCGTGATTTCGGCGGACCGCATGCGCGATCGCCTTGCACTGGTAGGACGGATACAGCCAGTCGGAGCTGAAGGCGATGAGGAGGAAGCGGGAGGGGCAGCCCTTGAACGCTTCTTCCAGCGAGCGAGTCCCGCCGTTTGTCAGGTCAAAATAGTCGAGCGCCTTCGTGAGGTAGAGCAGGGAATTAGCGTCAAACCGGCCGACAAAGCTCTCGCCCTGGTGACGGAGGTAGCTCTCAACCTCGAAATCCAGCGAGAAGTCGTAACCGAATTTCTCACGGTTGCGCAACCGTCGGCCGAACTTCTGGCCCATGCCCACCTCGGAGAGGTAGGTGATGTGCCCGATCATCCGTGCGACTGCAAGCCCGAGCCTCGGCCCATCCGTTCCGTAGTAGTCGCCTCCCTTCCAGGCAGGATCGGCCATGATCGCCTGCCGGGCCACTTCGTTAAACGCGATTTGTTGTGCCGAATGGTGAGAAGTGGTAGCGATGCCTATGACTGAGCGCACGCGCTCCGGGAACTGGACGGCCCACTGGAGCGCCTGCATGCCGCCCATTGAGCCGCCAATCGTGGCGAGCACCGAGTCGATCCCGAGGGTCTGCAGGAGCTGCGCCTGGACCTGCACCATGTCGGCAACCGTGACTACCGGGAACCGTGGACCGTATGGGCGTCCAGTTGTGGGATCAGTCGAGGAAGGGCCCGTTGTCCCGTAGCAACTGCCCAGGACGTTCGAGCAGATCACATGGTACCGGTCGGTATCGAGCGCCTTTCCCGGACCGATGAAGACGTCCCACCATCCAGGCTTCGTGGCCCCGGGCGACAGGCCCGCGGCGTGTGCACCTCCGGACAAGGCGTGACAGACCAGAATGACGTTGTCCCGCTCCGGCGTCAGCGTTCCATACGCCTCGTAGGCCACGTCCACCGGGCCCAGTCGCACCCCGCTCTCCAGGATCATCGGTTCGTCGAAGACTCGAACTGTCCGGGTCTCGACTACTCCCAGTCCCCCGGGTTGCGGCTGGTTTGAATCAGTCATACGTCATTGCTGCGACGTCCGGATAGCTTGCTCCAGATCGGCCAGGATGTCGCGAATGTCTTCAGTTCCCACCGAGAGACGGATGAAATCGTCGGTCACACCGGTCGACAGCCGCTCCTCGGACGTGAGTTGTTGGTGCGTGGTCGAGGCTGGGTGGATGATCAGACTCTTCGCGTCTCCGATGTTGGCCAGATGGCTGAACAATTTTACGCTGTTGATCAGTTTCTTGCCTGCCTCGATGCCTCCCCGGATTCCGAAGCCCACGATTGCGCCTGCGCCGTTAGCCAAATACCGCTTGGCCCGCTCGAAGTCCTGATGATTCGACAGCAGCGGGTAGTTCACCCAGCAGACGTCCGGTTGGCCCGCGAGCCACTCAGCCACCCGTAGCGCATTCTCGCAGTGCTTCTCCATCCTCAACGGTAGTGTCTCAAGACCCTGAAGAAAAAGAAAGCTGTTAAACGGAGACAGACAGGGGCCCAGATCCCGCAGGAGTTGCACCCGGGCCTTGATGATGAACGCGGCCCCGCGGATGATCGCCTTATCGTGCAATCCGAACGGTTCCCAGAAGACCATCCCATGGTAGGAAGGATCGGGGTTCGTGAACTCGGGGAAATTGCCGTTTGCCCAGTTGAATCGACCCGAGTCCACGATCGCTCCGCCGATCGACGTGCCGTGACCGCCGATGAATTTCGTCAGCGAATACACGATAATGTCGGCTCCGTGGTCGAACGGACGAAAAATATAGGGTGACACGGTGTTGTCAACCACCAGCGGGAGTCCGTGGCGATGCGAAATATCTGCGATCGCGTCGAAGTCGTCCACGTTGTTCTTCGGGTTGCCGATCGATTCGGTGTAGAGCAGCCGGGTTTTTGCGTCGATGGCGGCCTCGAGGTTTCTGGCATCCGAGGAGTCCACGAAACGGACCTCAATTCCTAATCGCGGAAGGGTGTAGTGAAACAGGTTATACGTTCCGCCGTAAAGGTAACTGGTTGATACGATGTTGTGCCCGGAGCGTGCGAGGTTCAAAACCGTCAGTGTGATGGCCGCCTGGCCGGACGCCAGAGCCAAGGCGCCCACGCCGCCGTCGAGCTCCGCCAAACGCTTCTCGAGAACATCGGTGGTCGGATTCATGATCCTTGTGTAGATGTTCCCGAATTCCTGCAGCGCGAAAAGACTGGCTGCGTGCTCGGCCGAGTTGAACACGTAGGAGGTTGTCTGGTAAACGGGGACAGCACGGGCATTTGTCGCGGGGTCGGGTTGTTGTCCGCCGTGCAAGGCAACAGTGGCAGGCCGGAATTTGCTGGTCATCGGAGAATCTCCTGTAAAGTGTACTATTCCGGTCGATTTTATAATAAAAGTGCGAGCCGGTTGTCAAGTAATCGAAATGAGGCGGGATGGCTGAGATGAGAGCCGGCTCCGACGACGCGCGCGCGGCGACGCCAAATGATCTGGCTGACTCGCAGGGCCTCGTTCGCGGGATCGGGCTGAAATCCGCGATTGCGCTCGTGATCGCGAACATCATCGGCGCGGGCATCTTCACCTCGACCGGCTTTCAGGCGGGCGCGCTGGGGCACCCGGGTTACATCTTCCTTGTGTGGATCGTCGGGGGAGTGCTTGCCTTGTGCGGAGCCCTCTGCTACGCGGAGCTCGGTGCCGCGATGCCGCGCGCCGGGGGCGAGTACGTCTACCTGCGGGAGGCGTACGGACCATCCTTCGGTTTCATGAGCGCTTTCGTCTCGCTTCTTGCCGGCTTTGCGGCCCCCGTCGCCTCCGCGCTCAAGAGCCTGGTCCTTTACCTGGCTCACTTCTTCCCCGGGCTGAACCCTGCCCCGGTGCTTTGGGGAGTGATTGACGTCCAGGACTGGATTGCCGTGGGCTTCGCCTGGCTGCTCGTCGCGATTCACTTGCGCGGCGTCCGGGGAGGCATCCGGTTCAACGATTGGATCACACTGTTTAAGGTGATAGGAATCATCGCGATTATTGTGGCCGCTGCGCTGATCGGGAAAGGCCAGCTCTCGCATTTCACCCAGGTTTCCGGCAGTTTCCATGCGATGAGCCAGGCAGATAAAGTCGGCGCCTTCGCCAACTGCCTGATCTTCGTCATGTTCTGCTACTCGGGTTGGAACGCGGCAGCCTACGTCGCGGGAGAAATCCGCGAGCCCAAAAAGAACCTGCCTCGGTCTCTTACAATAGGCACGGTCATCGTTGTGGTCCTCTACCTGGCCCTCAACGCGGTTTACTTTTACGGCGCCGATGTGAACGCTCTGGCCAACAAGGCCGAGGTGGGATTGATTTCGTCGCAAGCGCTGTTCGGAGGGGTGGGGGCGACCCTCGTGACCCTGGTTCTTTCGACGTCTCTGCTGGCATCGGCATCCGCCATGACGATCGCCGGGCCGAGGGTGTACTACGCTCTCGGTCGGGACTTTCCGCCGTTTCGCATTTTCGGGACGACCCGGAAATCAACTGGCGCCCCGGCAGCCTCGCTGGTTCTCCAGGGGATCGTGACCACCGGGATGATTCTGTCCGGGACCGTCGACCAGATTCAGCAGTACATCGGGTTCACGCTGACGCTTTTTGCCAGCCTCGGGGTCACCTGTCTCATCGTGATGCGCGTCCGGCGGCCCCATTTACCGAGACCGTTCCGAACCTGGGGATACCCGATCACCCCTCTTCTTTTCCTGGCAGTCTCGGTCTGGGCCATGGTTTGGAATTTTCGCGGTCGCCCGGTCGAGTCGATCCTCGCATTGGTGACGGTTCTTGCGGGTGGGCTGGTTTTTCACTTCACGATCCGCCGGGCGGGCCACTGACCGGCTGACCAGCTGACCCACTGCGCACTGCCCACTGCGCACTGCCGACTGCGCACTGCCCGCTGCGCACTGCCCGCTGCGCAGTGCTCACTGCGCACTCCCAACCAGGCCCTACCCAAGGTCGCGGAGGGACGTCGGCCTCTTAGCCCGGTCGGATGACCGAACCCTCGAAGGGTGAGGCGGAACCGGGCAGTGGGCAGTGCGCAGTGCTTCCCGCTGCTTGTACTCAGGGAACCGGGTCTGTATACTCAAGTCATTCCGACTCTCACTTTAGTATGTCCCGAGCGTTAGCGATTGGCGGCTGCGTAGGGCGAGAGTAGGGTAAATTTAAAAATCAGAAGCTACTCAGACCGTCTCCTTCGCCGCCAATGATTCCGAAGCAGGTTCAAGTAGAAGCTTCTCCTTTACTCCATGACGGAGAGGAACAGAACAGTATGTCTATGAAACTCTATGTCGGTAACCTGTCGTACCAGACAACCGATGCAAGCCTGCAGGAACTCTTTTCGCAGGCGGGCACAGTCGAATCCGCTTCCTTGATCACCGATCGGGACACCGGCCGCTCGCGCGGTTTCGGTTTCGTTGAGATGGCTTCGCGCGAAGAAGGCGAGAAGGCAATCCAGCAGTTTAACGGCACGGAAGTCGACGGACGGAGCCTCACTGTAAGTGAAGCGCGTCCCCGCGAGAACAGCAACCGGGGCGGTGGCTCCGGACGCGGTTACGATGGTGGCCGCCGGCAGTCTCGCTGGTAGATCGTAACTCAACTGAGGGGGCGCAACGCACGAGCGTGTGCCCCCTGACCTCCCTCCTTCACTTCACCCCATAAACCTCCCGCAGCTCTCTCACGGCTAGTCAGGACGGTATAGAGTCCGATTCGTCCATTGCAATCACTGTCTTCCCGCCTCCTTCTCTCACCGGCCGACCCATTTGCTTTTCGGGTCGTGATCGCTTACTCTTTTTTAATTTGGATGGGAAGATTTGATGGATCTTAAGAAATCGGAGAAAAGCGCCCGGCCATCGGACCCGGTCGACGCAGTGGCGGACCAGCCGTCACCGTCGGCTCCAGATGGTGGGAAGCTGATAGTTCTGACCGCACCCCTGACCGAGTGCATCGACCATGCCGGATACTTCATCCAGATGGCGATAGCCTCGCTTCCTGCGTGGATGCAGTGGGTGATTGACAAAAAATACCCCGGGTGGAGTCGTGTCGAACGCAACGAGGATGGGTCGGCGAAATACATGCCCGCGGGTGTGAGGGCCCTCGAAGAGTCACTTTTGCGCCGGTACCCGCGCGATCAGATCGCTGCCTGTTTCCCCGACGATCTGGATCGCTTTATCGGGCCAAAGACCCGTGTCGTGGCAGTTTCCACTCACAATCCGCTCGGCGTTACGTTTGCGGCCGGTGTCTATGCGTCGATTTTCGGGAACTCTCGCATGCCGATCAACTCGGCATACGCGCGCAAGGCGTTCGCGAAAATCAAGGCCAGCCCGCACCGTCCTCAGTTCAAAGTCATCGTCGGGGGATCAGGCGGTTGGCAGATTACCCAAACCGACATGGATGAAGAGCTGAGCGTGGACTGCGTCGTCCAGGGCCGCAGCGAATCAACCGATTGCATGGATCTTTTCGAATCGGCGATCCGGGGCGAGGAGCTTCCGCGCACTCTGGACGTGGCTCACCCGCTCAGCAGGGACCAGATTATCGTCCCCGAGACGCGTACTACGTTCGGCGTGGTCGAGATGACCACCGGATGCGGCCGGCGCTGCAGTTTTTGCCTGCCTGACCTGAATCCCCAGCTCGACGTTCCGAAAGACAAGATCATGGCTGCGGTGAGGGCCAATGTGAAGGGCGGAAACCGCCTGATCTCGCTGGCCACTGAAGACATGTTCATCTGGGGACAGGTCCGCACTTCGACTCCCTTCTTTTTTCCTAACCGCGAAGCGCTGGTCGACCTGTACCGCGAGGTCGTTGACACCCCTGGGGTGGAGCACCATATATTGAGCCACTCAACGATCGCACCGGCGGTCGTGGATCCGGAGTTGATCCGCCAGTTATCCGAGGTCTTGCTGGAAAAGAGCCCGATCCACCTGCCCAGGATCAGCCGGCACCCGAAGAAGAAGATCCTCTCTCCGCTGATCGGGCTCGAGACCGGTTCGGTGCGCCTGGCGCGCCAGATCATGCCGAGCAAGGGCGTCCCCTTTTCGATTGATGACTGGCCGAGCGTCGTCCTTGAAGGACTTCGCATCTTGAATGAAAACAATTGGTTCCCAACCATGACGTTGATGGTCGGAAACCCGGGTGAGACCGACGACGACGTCAGGGCCACGCTTGACCTCGTGTACGAAATCGAACGCCGCGGGCTGTTTGCGTTCATGGTCCCGTCGATTTTCACTCCACTGCACGACACCAGGATGGAGCGAAAGAAGGGCGTCACCGAAACCAAGCACCTGTCGAAGCTGCAATGGCAGCTTCTGATGAAGTGCTGGAAGATGAACCTGAGGCCCGGCCAGCAGAGCTGGTGGGGGCCGCTGGTCTGGCGTCTGGGCTCCCTCATCCTCTGGTTGGTCCGGCTGCGCCGTCTGAATGGACCGCATTTCACCTGGCCGCTCTTCTTGTTTGCCGGCGCCATTCCTGAGAAATGGATGGGGAAATGGAACAAGATCTATATCGGCCGGCCATTCCAATCGAAGAGTCGCGCCGAACTGATCGAGAGTCTCCGGCCAAATCACCGGGCCTTCGTCAGGGAAGACGTGGCCTGAGAAGGACGACACGCTGCCTTCGGCCGCAACCAAAGGTCAGCGGGCGCGATGAAGAAGAAAGACAGAATGCCGAATATCGAATATCGAATGTCGAATGTCGAAGTGAGGAAGAAATGATCATTGGATCTTCCGTTTCGCAGTCTTGATGCTGGAGACGAATAAAGAGCCCTTCCTTCGACATTCGATATTCGGCATTCGATATTCGGTTTCAGAGCCGCGCACGCAGCGTTTTTCAGCGAAGTAAGCGGGTCCGAGTCTCCCACCCCCACCTTGCTGGTTTACCCGCTTTTACGCCTGTGTTATAAATCGTGGCCTTTAGCACAAATCCACAAATAGGAGTAACCAGTGAGATTCATGTCATCAGCTTTATCGTTGACATTGCTCATCTTCGGTTCTTTCAGCACGGTCTTATCTGCTTCCTTTTACGTTTCGCCAACCGGGTCCGGAACGCAGTGCAGTCCGGCGTCCCCCTGCTCGCTGCAGTACGGGTTGTCTATCCCCGAGCCGGGCGACGAGGTGATTCTGCTGGATGGGATCTATAGCGAGCCCCTCATCATCACCAAGGGGGGATCGGCGGGCAAGAGCGTGGTCGTCCGGTCGGCAAACCAGTGGCAATCCGTGTTCAGGATGCCCACTGACCGATTGGCGCGCATCTGGGCAAGCTATGTGACGCTGCGCGGCGTCGTTTTCGATGGGGCGGGAACCGGTGGCAACCGCGGTGCGCTGCGAATTGGCAGTGGCGAGGAGGTGACGCTTCCCGAGGCTGTGCACGATGTTGTTGTCGAGCGTGTCCACATCAAGGATGTGCGGGCAGCTGCGGTGAGTATCACCTCGGGCGAGCACGACGTGGTCGTCAAGGACAGCGTTATCGAGAACAGCGGGCGCCAGGAGTTCTGGGGCGAGGCGTTCTACCTGGGGAACAAGACGAACCCCGAGCAGGCCGTCTATGACATCGAGATCGCGGGGAATATCGCCCGCGGATTCACCGAAAACGCGGTTGAGACGAAACGGTATTCGCACGATGTCCGGATCCACAGCAACATCTTTCACAACCAGATGATGTGGGCCGAATACGGGGGCGATCCCGAGCGAGGGAACGACGGGACAATCACCATCGATGGTCATTCGAATGCCGTCTTCAACAACCGCCTGTTCAACAATCAGTGCGGCATGGCGGTCTTCGTAGTGGAGCCGCAGGCGGGACACCGGGTCTTCAACAACATCGTCTACAACGGTGTCGGAAAAGCCGAGTTTGCGATACGGATGAAAGACTGGTCCCCCACTTGGACTGCGGGCGAGCATCCTCCGAGCGAGGTCTTCAACAACACTTTCTACAACCTCGTGAGCCACGAAGTGGGGACTCTTGATCCTGCTCTACTGATCATCAAGAACAACATCGGAATCAACCTGGAAGGGAATATCTCCTCGCAGATGGCGGTGGCCTCCATGTTTCAAAACGCACCGGAGGGCGATTTTCATCCGGTCGCAGCCTGTTCCGCGGTCGATAGTGCGAGCGCCGATCCGTACGCGCCTACTGATTACGACGCCGGTGCGATTATCGGAGAGTTTCGGGATATGGGCGCACTGGAGTTTCATGGTGCGGAACGTCCCCAGGCAGTCGTCCGAGCGGCAGTCGGGCAGTCGCCATCGAAGCCGGCCGGGCTGAAAGCGAAAGTGGTGGCGGAGTAGGGGAAAAACCACTACCCACTGCGCACTGCGCACTACCTACTGCGCACTGCCCACTGCGCACTGCCCGCCGGGTGGCCGGCAGTGAGCAGTGTGCAGTTGGCAGTATTTTTTAATTCCCTGATCGTTCTCCGGTAGAAATGGTTTCTTCATTTCCGGATACTGGGGCATGCTTTCCAAGACACTACCCCCAACCGAAGTTATGGCGCGGGCTTTCAGTGCCAGTGACCGCAAGTTCGACGGCGTGTTCTACACGGCGGTCCGGACTACCGGGATCTTCTGCCGTCCAAGCTGCACGGCCCGAAAGCCCAAGCTCGAAAACGTTGAGTACTACGCCAGCGTCCAGGAGGCGTTGTTCGCCGGTTACCGGCCATGCTTACGTTGTCGGCCGGTCGAGCCGCCGGGCACTCCTCCCGAGTGGCTGGCTCCTTTGCTCGCGGCGATAGAGGCGGATCCTGCCAAGCGATGGACGGACGCGGAATTGCGGGCTCTGGGCGTCGATCCCCTGCGTGTCCGCCGATGGTTCTCTGCAAACCACTCGATGACTTTTCACGCCTATCAGAGAGCTCGGCGTCTCGCTCTGGCCCTCGGCCGCATCCGGCTCGGTGATGATCTGACCGACACCGCTTTCGAGCACGGTTTCGAGTCGTTAAGCGGGTTTCGCGATGCTTTTGAGAAACTGTTTGGCGGCACTCCGGGCCGTAGCCGGGAGACGAAGGTGGTGACCGTCACTCGCATTCTGTCCCCTCTGGGTCCGCTGCTTGCGGGTGTTTATGAGGGCGCGCTGTGCCTGCTCGAATTCTGCGACCGGCGCATGCTCGAAACCCAGATCCGCCGTTTGCAGCACCGGCTCTCCTGCCGTGCGGTCCCCGGCGAGGTCGACCTGATGCCCGAGGTAGAACGGCAGCTGAACGAGTATTTCGAGGGAAGCCGCCGGGAGTTCGACTTGCCGCTGTTGACACCGGGAACCCCGTTCCAACAGCAGGTCTGGGAGGTTCTCCGGGGCATCCCGTACGCCGAAACGATCAGCTACGCTGAACAGGCCGCCAGGCTAGGTCACCCCGAAGCGGTGCGGGCGGTAGCCCGGGCAAACGGCGACAACCGGATCGGGATCATCATCCCGTGCCATCGCGTCGTTGCGGCAGACGGCAAGTTGTGCGGCTACGGGGGCGGGCTATGGCGCAAGCGCTGCCTGCTCGACCACGAACGCGCGCACGCGCGCGCACCAATAGGATAGCGCCATGGACAGAGTGGACAGAGTGGACAAGGTGGACCTATAGGAGCAACTGCAGCTTCTGGTCCACTTCGTCCACTCACTTTGTCCACTCTGTCCACTTGCTTACTCCGTCTTCCCGGCTAGCTCCGGCGCCTTGCCCATCACCTCCTCGATGGTCAGAAGGTGTATCGGTCCCAGGTTCAAGGCACGCAGTGGCGCTTCGATCTTCTCCCGGTCACCCACGATGATGATCGCCACCTTGGCCGGGTCAAGGTACTTCTCGGCGGCCTTCTGGACATCGGACTGCGTGACACGCAGGACCCGACCCACGTAGTCGTTGAAGTAGCTGTCGGGCAGGCCGAACGTCATCAACTGTCTCAACTCGGTCGCTATCTGGCTGACCGACTGAAAACGGGAAGGGAATCGCAGGGCGGCGTAGTTCTTCCCGCGCTCGAGTTCCTCCGCAGGTACCGGCCTGCGAATTGCCTCCAGTTCTTTGAAGATCTCGGTGAGCGCCTTATCCGTAACCGCCGTCTGGACAGCAGTGCCGATTGTGAAGGGCCCGGGCAGGAGGTTGAACTCGAATGACGATCCCGCTCCGTAGGTGTAGCCGTGCTTCTCGCGCAGGTTGTTGTTCAGGCGCGAGGTGAAGGACCCGCCCAGGATGGTGTTCAAGACGACCAGGCTGAAGTAGTCATCGGTCAACCGCGCTGCGCCGATCCGGCCGATCCGGATCTCAGACTGCGGTGCGCCCGGCTTGTCGACGAGGTAGATCGCCCGGTTGTCAACCTGTTTCGCTTCGGCGAGTTGAGGAGTGGGCACCGTCCCCGGTTTCCACTGCCCGAAGGCAGACTCAAGCTTCGGCAGAAGGTCCTTGGAGTGAACATCGCCCACGACGACGAAGGTCGCGTTATTCGCCAGAAAGGCGGAGGCGTGCTGTTTCTTCAGGTCGTCAACCGTGAACGACCGGAGGGTCGCCTCATCGCCAAAGGGCGAGGCCCCGTAGGGATGAGACGTCCCGTAAAGCGTGTGCCCAAAGAGCACCGACGCTACCGACGACGGGGTGTCTCGGGCCTGCAGGAGGCGATTCAACGCCTGCCGGCGCCTCCGTTCCAGCTCCTCGCCCGCAAACGTGGGACGCAGGGAAACGTCGGCCACCAGCGGCAGAGCGTCGGCCAGCTTGGCGACGGGGACGGAAACGCTTACCCAGAAGGCATGGGGAAAAGACATGGCGCTAACCCGTGCGCCTAGAAAATCGATGGCGTCGGCGAGCTGAAGAGCGTCCCGACTTCCCGCTCCCTCGGTCATCAGGCTGGCGGTCAATTGGGCGAGGCCTATCTTGCCCTCGGGGTCCAAGGCTTGTCCGCCCTTGACGAACAAGCCGAGATATACCACGGGCACCTCGTGTTTTTCGAGCAGGACAACGGGCACGCCGTTGGCGAGCTTCAGGTGCTGGATCGGAGGGAGTTTCAAGGCGGCTGGAGCCTCCATGGGCGGTAGCTTGCTTCGATCCGGAGGCGCCGCGTTGAGCGAGACCACCCCTGCTGCAAGGAGGAAAACAAGCACCGGACAGAGAATCAAACCCGGTATCGTTCTATTGCACAATTTCGATTGGACCCGCATGGCTACTTCGCCTCCTTCCCGGATGTGGCACTCATCTCCTTCTTGCCCATCGGAACCACGCTCAGGATCACCCGGGCGTGGTTTGGCAGGTAAGCCTCGGCGCCGTTGGAGATGTCCTCGGGGGCGACGGCCTTATATCGGGCGAGGTCTTCGTTGAAGTAATCCGGGTTTCCGGTCACCGTGTAGTAATTGTTCAGCTGATCAGCTTTTCCCCCGAATCCGCCGACCCGCTCCATCCGGGAGAGGAAGTCGGATTCGAGCTGATTGACGACGCGCTGGAGCTCGCGAGCAGCGGGCGGCTCCTTTTTGAGCCTATCGATTTCTTCCTGGATGATCCGCTCGAGCTCCGACAGAGTATGGCCTGCCCGAGCGGTCGCGATGATCAGGAAGCTCGAGCCCAGTTGCCCCGTCGCCTGGAAGGCCGACACGTCCTGCGCGATCTGCAGGTCATAGACCAGGCGCTTGTAAAGACGGGAGTTCTTGCCGGACGTCAGGATGCTCGCCAGCATGTCCAGTTCGGCGTCTCCGGGTGCGAAGGCGGCCGGAGTGAGCCAAGCCATGTAAACGCGCGGCAGCTGAACCTTGTCTTCGAGGACCACCCGCTTTTCCTCGGCAAGCTGGGCCGGGGACGCAAAGAAGGGCGGGACCGGAGGCCCGGCAGGAATCTCCGAGAACCATTTTTCGACCAGGGCGCGGGTTTTCGCCGGATCGATGTCGCCCGCGACGACCACGCTCGCATTGTTGGGCCCGTAGTAGCTCTTGAAGAACTCGACGACATCCTCGAACGAAGCCGCTGAGAGGTCTTCCATAGAGCCAATCGTCGGCCAGTGGTACGGGTGGTTGGGTGGATAAAGGTTTTCCGAAAGCAGGATGGGCGCCATGCCATACGGACGGTTTTCGTATGACTGGCGCCGTTCGTTCTTGACCACGTCCCGCTGCCCATCCACGGTGGCCGGGCTCATGGCTTTCAACAGGTACCCCATGCGGTCGGATTCGAGAAACAGGGGTAATTCGACGGCATTGCGAGGGACGTCCATCCAGTAATTGGTTCGATCTTCGTTTGTGGAACCGTTGTTGTCCCCACCGGCCGCCTCGAGCCATTCGTCAAATTTGCCTTCCGGCACGTTGCCCGAGCCTTCGAACATCAGGTGTTCGAACAGGTGTGCGAAACCCGTCCGCCCGGGTTTCTCCCGTCCCGAGCCAACATGGTAGTAGGTATTGACGCTGACCAGTGGAACCGAGTGATCTTCGTGCAGGATCACGGTCAGGCCATTGGGGAGAGTAAATCGCGTATAGGGAACCTTGACCTGGGAATCCTGGGCCCAGGTGCTTCCGATCCAGAAGACAAACGCAAGGAAAAGAGAACGTTTCATACCTCCTCCTGAACGAATTTCGGGGACATGAACTTAATTCCCCAAACCGTTAACGCCGAACCGCCAGTTGGCAAAGGAATTAAGTATCGTGTCCAATCGTGTCCCCGAAATTCCCCATCGTGCTTCGCTGCGAAAATTTCGGGGACACAAAACTTAATTCCTTTGCTTGCGGCGAGGTCAGCGGTAACGGCTTGGGAATTAAGCATTATGTCCCCGAAATTGCTTTACTGAAACAGCTGTGGGACGAAGTCGGCCAGGTAGCGCCGCCAAACCATCCAGGTGTGCGCGCCCGGTGTCTCGACCCACTTATGCTGGACATTCTTCGACTTCAGCCATTCTACAAACTTTCGATTGCCCTCGATCAAACGGTCTTCCGTGCCGCAGGCCATCCAGAACAAGCGGAGTTGGCCATTGGCCTTCGAATCGAGATTCGGGAAGGTGGTGGCGTAGTTTTCGCCCAACCCGCCTGAACTGAAAGCGCCGACCCACGCGAAGCGGTCGAGTGCGTTGAGTCCCGTTGTCAGAGATTCCGCACCGCCCATCGAGAGACCGGCTATCGCGCGCCGGGTCCGGTCCTTGGATGCCCGGTACAACTGCTCGACGCTGGGAACCACCTCTTTCAGCAGCGCCTCGCTGAACCTGGTGACGTTGCGTTGCCAAATGGAGGGGTCGCGCGGGCCGCTGCGGGCGGAGAGAATTTCAGGGGCGCCGTAACCCAACGGCATGACAACCAGCATTGGTTTTGCTTTGCCGGCGGCAATCAGGCTGTCGAGTATCACGTGGGCCCTTCCCACAGCCGTCCAGCCGCTCGCGTCGTCGCTGAATCCGTGCAACAGGTAGAGGGTGGGGTACTGCGTCGTGCCCTTCGGATCGTAGCCGGGCGGGGTGTATACGTAAAAATCCCGGTCATCTCCGACGGTCGCAGACCGATAGAAATGATGGTGAACCGCGCCGTGGGGGATGTCCTTGATTTCCCACGGGATCGAGGAAGGGCCGGGCACGTGCACATAGCTGCTGGGATAAATGAAGTTCGTTTTGACCAGTAGTGGGCTTGACGGGTCGGTAATAGTCAGGCCGTCGACGATGAAAGAGTAGCCGTACAGATCCGGTTCGAGCGGGGCCGTTTTCGCGGTCCAGACACCCTGCTCGTCTTTCTGCATGGCGAGGCGGTCCGCACCCTCACGGGCCACGAAAACTTCCTTGGCGCTTGGGGCGCGCAACCGGAAAGTGACGGTCTTATCGGGATTCACCTCGGGCGAGACCAGTCGTTGTGGCCCTTGTGCAAAGGCCGGGATGATAACGCACAACAGTACGATTGCTATAACGTAGCGCATGAAAGCCATCCTCCTGTTTGATTCGTACAGTCTAGACCGGAATTTGAAACAGACAAGAGCGTATTGCCAACCGGGCCGAAAAGCGGCGGATTCTGAACAGCGAATCCGCCCTAAGACTGAGTGCTTCCGCGTGAGCGCTCTTAGGGCGGATTCGCTGTTCAGAATCCGCCGCTTTTCGCGGTTGCCAACTTCTTGCTCGTCTTTCTCTAAAAGCAGGTACACTTTAGCTCCATATGAGAACACTGATGACACTCTCGATCCTGGCTGGGCTGATACTTCCGACACTGGCCTATGCACAACAAGCCACGGTGAAGGTATGGCCCGACGGCGCCCCCGGGGCCAGGCAGGATGCCAACTATCGCGAAGAAACGATCATGGACAACGGTCGGCCTCGCGTGTCAAAAGTAACAGACCCGGTCCTGCTGGTTTATCTCCCCACCCCGGAGAAGGTGAATGGCACCGCTGTCGTCATCTGTCCGGGGGGTGGGTACGGACTGCTGGCAATCGATCACGAGGGGTACGACATCGCGGAGTGGTTCAACGAGGTGGGCATTGCCGGGATCATCCTGAAGTACCGGCTTCCCTCGGACGCCATCATGGAGGACAAGAGCGTAGGTCCCCTGCAGGACGCGCAGGAGGCCATTCGAATCGTGCGCCGGCGGGCCACCGAGTGGAAGCTGGATCCCCAAAAAATCGGGATCATGGGCTTTTCGGCAGGCGGTCACCTGGCGGCAACCGCTTCAACCCGGCACGGCGACCCGGTTTACCCAGCGGCAGATGCAACCAGCGCCCGTCCCGATTTCTCCATCCTGATGTACCCCGTCATCTCGTTTCAGCAGGAGGTCACTCACCGCGGCTCGCGGACCGCGCTGGTCGGACGTGAACCCAGTCAGGCGCAGGTGGACAGGTTCTCGAACGAGCTGCAGGTCAACGGGCAGACGCCTCCCGCGTTCCTTGTGCACTCAACCGACGACACGGCGGTGCCGGTTACGAACAGCCTGTTGTACTATCAGGCATTGGTCAAAAACGGGGTGCCGGCGGAGATTCACGTCTACCAGAAAGGTGGGCACGGGTACGGCTTGGCGAGGAATCGAGGAACGGAATCGGGCTGGCCGAAAGCCTGCCGGGGCTGGTTGAAGGCTCGCGGGCTGATGTAACTCAACAAAGGAGACGCTATGCGCTACGGAAAGGTCGTTTGGCTGATACTGACGGTGCTTGCCCTCGGACTCTCAGCCAGAGCGGAACTGAGCATCCCCTATGAGAGATTCCAATTGGAGAACGGGTTGACCGTGATTCTCCACGAAGACAAGTCCGACCCGATCGTCGCGGTTGCCATTCAGTACCACGTCGGTTCCAACCGGGAAGTGCCTGGCCGCACCGGTTTTGCCCACCTGTTCGAGCACATCATGTTCCAGGAATCGCAGCATGTGGGGCAGGACCAGTTCTTCAAGAAGATCCAGGGCGCAGGCGGGACGCTGAACGGCGGGACTAACCGGGATGGGACCATCTACTTTCAGGTGGTGCCAAAGAACAGTTTGGAGATGGTGCTCTGGCTCGAGTCCGATCGAATGGGGTTCCTTCTGAGTACGGTCACCCAGGAAGCATTCACGAACCAGCAAGGCGTTGTCCAGAACGAGAAGCGCCAGAACTACGACAACCGCCCCTATGGTCAGGCGGGATACGTCCTCAGCAAGCTCCTGTTTCCAGAGAACCATCCGTACAACTGGCTGACGATAGGATCGCTCGAGGACCTGTCCAAGGCCACGTTGGCCGACGTTCACGAGTTCTACAAGAAGTGGTACGGGCCGAACAACGCCACCCTGGTCGTCGCCGGCGACTTGGATAAGGCGCAGACGAAAGCACTGGTCGAGAAGTACTTCGGGGAAATCCGATCCTACAACCAGGTAAAAGACATGACGCCGATCCCCGTCACACTGAGCGCCACCAGGCGCGCTTATTACGAGGACGAATTGGCACGGTCCCCGGACCTGACGATGGCCCTCCCGACGGTTGAGCAATTCGCACCGGACAGCTACGCGCTCGAAATGCTGGCGGAGCTTCTGGCAAACGGCAAGAAATCGCCGATGTACAAGGTCATTGTTGAGGAAAAGAAGCTCGCCCCGACAGCCAGTGTGTACCAGTCGAGCCAGGAGCTCGCCGGATACCTGCAATTTAACGTACGGGCCTTTCCGGACAAGTCTCTGGCGGACGTCGAAGCAGCCATCCAGGAGGCGCTCACCCGTTTCGAGACCGAAAAATTCACCGCAAAAGACCTGGAACGGATCAAGGCGGGCGTCGAAACTCAGTTCTACAACTCGATCTCCAGCATCCTTTCGAAAAGCTTTCAGCTGGCCCGTTATGAAGAGTACGCCGGGAGTGCCGGGTATCTTCCCAAACACCTCGAAAAGCTCAAGGCCGTCCGGTCGGAAGACGTGTGGCGTGTCTATGAGAAGTACGTGAAGGGAAAGCCGTTCGTCTTGTCCTGCTTCGTGCCAAAGGGGAAGCCCGAACTGGCGGCCAAGAACTGTGAACGCTTCGTGATCCCGGCCGAGTCGATAGATGAGCAGAAGAAACAGCAAGCCCAGGCATCGGGCGCGGCGGTCAAGATCGAAAAAATACCGTCCAAGTTCGACCGGAGCGTGGAGCCAGCCTCCGGCCCCGCACCGCTGCTGAAAATCCCGCCGGTGTGGCAGAGTTCCACAGCGAACGGTCTGCGTATCCTCGGCATTCCTCAGCGGGAGCTCCCGCTCGTTTCCTTTACGCTCGTCATCAAGGGCGGACACCTGCTCGACCCAGCTGCCAAGGCCGGAACCGCCAGCCTGACCGCCAACCTGATGATGCAGGGGACGGCGCGAAAAACACCAATCGAGCTTGAGGAGGCGATTGAGGAGTTGGGCGCCTCGATTTCCTTATACGCGGACGATGACTCTGTTTCGCTCACTGCCAACTGCCTGGCAGGGAAATTTGACGCGGTCATGGCGCTGGTCGAGGAAATTCTGTTTGAGCCGCGCTGGGATCCAAAGGAATTCGACCGGGTCAAGCGACAGTCTCTCGAGCGCATCCGCCGCGAACAGGCAAGCCCGGCGGCCGTCGCCAGCAACGTTTTCCGCAAGCTGGTGTACGGCTCGGACCATCTGCTGAGTATCACTTCCGTCGGTACTCTTGAAAGCGTCGGATCGATCGCCCTTGAAGATCTCCGCGATTACTACAATCGAGCGTTCACCTCGAAACTGGCACACGTTTCGATCTCGGGTGACGTGGACCAACAGAGGGCTACGTCGGCGTTTGAGCGGCTGGCCGCCAAGTGGCCATCGCGCGAATCGAAGTTGCCGGCTCCGACAAAGCCCGCGCCCCCGGCACAGGCCAAGGTTTATTTCATCGACGTGCCGAATGCGCGGCAGTCGGAAATCCGGATCGGTTACGTGGCGCTGGCATCGACCGACCCCGAGTACTATCCGGCGACCGTCGCCAATTACAAGCTGGGCGGCAGCTTCAACGGGTTCGTTAACCTGATCCTCAGGGAAGAGAAGGGATTCACGTACGGGGCGCGTACCAATTTCGGAGGCGGCCTCATGCCTGGTGCCTTTAGCGCCTCGGCTTCGGTTCAGGCCAACGCCACGCTGGAGTCCGTCGAAATTTTCCGGGACCAGATGACGCAGTATCGCCAGGGACTGAAGCCTGAGGATCTGGCATTCACGAAAGACAGCCTGATTCTATCCAGCACGCGCAATTTCGAGACACTCGGTGCGCTGATCGGGATGCTCAATGAGGTCGGGCTTTACGGTCTTCCGGTGGACTACGTCAAGCAGCGGGAGGCTTTCCTGAAGGGGTTGACTGCTGAGGAACACAAACGTTTGGTGGTCAAGCACATCGACCCGTCCCGCATGATTTACCTGGTCGTCGGAGACGCCAAGACGCAGATGGCTCCGCTCGAGAAACTCGGCTTCGGCAAGCCGATTCTGCTCGACCGCGATGGTAACGTCGCGCCGGCTGGCAGCCAACCGGGCGGCGAGTAACGAGCTGCGCACCGCTCCGTAGTGCGTTCGGCCCACAGGTGTTTACGCACTTGTTGTGGGCTGATGTCGTGCGGAGGGCGAGATCGAATGGAGCCGCGCACGAAAGCGAACGGCAGTGAGCGAGAGTAAGCGGACCACCAATCATTCGCTAAGTCGAGACATTTGAACACGAAGCAGTGGAGCGAGTCAGGTGGTCCGCTTACTCTCGCTCGCTTCGCTCGCTCTCGAGGCTGTCGAGGAAGTTCCTAAGGCCTGAAAGGCCGGCACATATTAGCCCAGGGCGAAGCGCTTTGTGCGCAGCCCTGGGTCTAAGGTAGAGGCGGAGACAAGCCCTGAAAGGGCGCAAGAACGGCAACATTATCAGGACATTACGCCCTTACAGGGCTTCGCGGTCGAGACCGTGTTGACCCAGGGCTACGCGAAAAGCACGCTTCGCCCCGGGCTATTATGTGCCGGCCTTTCAGGCCTTAAGAACTTATTCGACGCCCTTGAAAGCGAGCGAAGCGAGCGAGAGTAAGCGGACCACCAATCATTCGCTAAGTCGAGACATTTAAACACGAAGCAGTGGATCGAGTCAGGTGGTCCGCTTACTCTCGCTCACTGCCGTTCGCTTTCGTGCGCGGCTCCATTCGATCTCGCCCTCCGCACGACATCAGCCCATAACAAGTCCGTCAATACCAGTAGGCCGCACGCACTTGTCCGACCCTTATTCAACACCCTCGCTGCGTGCCCGGCTCTGAAAAGCAACGATTGGGGGGCTCTGAAAGAAGAAGTGGGCAGTCGTCCCCTCAGTCCAGCAATGCCCGGTAGATATGGTAATTGCCGATCACCTTGAGAACGTAATGCTTGGTCTCGCGGAAGCCGATGTTGGACACGAAGACAGCGGAATCCTGGCCTGAGATCTGACCCGACAGCTTGCGGCTCCAACGGTCAGCGTTTCCCGGTCCTCCATTGTAGGCAGCCAGCGCCCTTTCGGTCTGACCGTCATAGCGATCGAGCATCTCTTTCAGATACATGCACCCAAGCTGGATCGATACAGCCGGATCGTAGAGCCGGTCGATGTTGTATCTGAGCCCGGCGCGGCGGGCGAGCTCGCGTCCCGTAGCGGGCATTAGTTGGAGCAAGCCCCTGGCCGATGCCGACGAACGGGCCTTGGCCACGAATCCACTCTCCTGCCTGATGATTGCGAGCACCAGGAACGGATCAACAGAATAGCGTTGAGCGAACCTTTCGATGGTCTCCCAGTAATGGCGCGGGTAAAGCAGATCGATCAACTGGGTCGAAAACACGTTCCTGGTATCCCGAGTGGAAACCAGACGATGAAGCTGTTCGGCAGTATTCATGGATTCCCAGTTCAAGCCGCCCTGTACGGCCCAATTCGCCAGGTGGAACAGGTAATCTTCCCGCGACAGCCCGACGTTGTCCGGTTTGAGCAGGCGCATCTCGCGGTAGGCTTCATCGAAAAGCCTCAAGAAGAGAAGCTCTTCGATGCGGAGAAGCTCGCTCGATTTTCGGTAAGCGTGCTTCTGCTCCTCGGCGGTAAACAGCGGACGCGCGAGAATCAGTGCCCCATTGAAAGACCGGGTCGCCTCCGTGAGCGGCGGGGGGGAGGCATCCGGTACGTGTGTGGCGGACAGGTAGGAGAAGTAACTGCGCTGCCCGTTAACTGCACCTCGGTAAGCTTCAACGGCCTCTGCGCCAGCCCCGGTCTTCTCCAGGCAGACGCCGCGCCAGTAAGCCACTTCCTCCTCGGTCACTCCGGAGGGCAATTGCTCGGTCGGTATACTCCTGATGTCGTTCAGGCTCTCCAGTGCCTTGGGCCAATTCGCCTGCTCGATACGGACGCGGGCAAGGTGATAGCTAAACCTCGCCTTGTCGGATCGGCCCGCCTTGGCTCCGAGCGACTCCGCAAGGACGCTCTCGGCGGCTGCCCGATCGCCGTGATAGACGAGCGCCTCGGACAAATCGATCACGGCAGCAGCAAAATGCGGGCTGTCCTGGTGGCCCTGAACGATCCTTCGGAATGCCGCGGCCGCCTCCGGGTACCTGCGGGCGCGCAAATGAATGCTCCCCACGCGGTAGAGGCTGTACATTCCCCAGCGCCTTGACGGGAACCGATCGTAGACAGCGTTGTAGGCCGCCGGCCCCTGGCTGGGTGACTCGAGTTCCGTGCATCGTGCACGCAAGTAGTGATAGTAATCCTGCTCCCGGCTCCGAGGGTACCCCTCGATGACCCGTCGAAGGTAATCCCGAGCCAACCTGGGTCGGTTCGCCTGGATGAGTGCCACCGCCATGGCGGCAAGATCTTTTTCCGGGAGCGGGCGGGTCTGGTCAATATCGTGAAGAATAAGCGCGGCCTCTCCAGCGACGCTGTCGTCGGCTTTCTCTTCCAAGAGATCCTTCAGCAGCGCCTTCGCACGGCTGATCTCCGCCGCTGATGTTCGCGGCGCGGTGGTTGACGCCGGTTGTGCTTGGCTTCCGGCCAGGAGTCCCGCGAGGCGCAGGCGGGCGGTCCGTTTCCGCGTGCCGGGCCTATCAGCCAGCCTCTCGTACCAGGTCAGAGCATCAGCCCGTCGTTCGGCTTTGGCGAGCAGAGCCGCGTAATCGAACGCGGCCGGGTACCATTGCGGATGTTCCCTATGATCGGCAAGGAACTTCTCATAGTGAGGTGCCCGGGTTTGGATCTCCTCCTCGGCTGTATTCTCGATCAGGTGAATTAAGAGGCGATCGGGAAGGGGAAAGCTCCCCTGGAGCATCTGCGTCAACAGGGAATTAGCCTCTTCTTCTTTGCCGTCCTCGGCGAGCAGCACGGCCTCGAGATACGAAAGATTATTGAGCTTGTAGAGAGTAGGGTCGGATTGGCGAAGCTGGCCGAGGATCTGGAGACCTTCGGAAATTCTCCCCTGGCGCCGGTTCTCGGCCACGGCGTCGAGCTGTTGGGTCAAATCCGCGCAGAACCCGGCCGTCCACAAAAGACTCAGTACGGTGGCGGCTAAAAGCCGGAACATCTTAATTCTCCATCTAAACGACTTCAACGACCGCAAGGACAACAGCGAGGTAGCTGAGCTTTCGTTGAGGTCCTTGGGGTCCTCAGCTCCCCGCATGTACCAACCCCCGTCAAGGGTAAATCTTGTACAGCATTCGGGGGTAAGGAATCGTTTCGCGCACGTGCTCTATGCCGCAAATCCAGGCAACGACCCGCTCGATGCCCATGCCAAACCCGCTGTGCGGGACGCTTCCGTACTTGCGCAGGTCGAGATACCACTGGAATGCCTCAATCGGCAGGTTGTGTTCTCGTATCCGCGCCAGCAGCAAATCGTGGTCGTGGATTCTCTGGCTCCCACCAATGATTTCCCCGTATCCCTCGGGTGCCAAAACATCGACGCACATGGCCAGTGCCGGGTTTTCCGGATCAGGCTGCATGTAAAACGCTTTCACTTCCTTTGGGTACCGGTGAACCATGACCGGACGGTCGAAGCGCGAAGAGATGATGGTCTCGTCCGGCGCGCCCAGGTCCGAGCCGCGTGCGGTCTCGGTTCCTTCCTTTTCCAGGATGTCAAAGGCCTCGGCGTAGCTGATGCGCGGGAACGGCGGGACGACTTTCTCGAGGGCGCTCATGTCCCGCTCGATTCTCTTCAGCTCCTCCTGGCGGCTATCGAGCACCCGGCGGACCAGGTAGCTGATCAGCCCTTCGGCGAGGTTCATGATGTCTTCCAGCTCTGCGAACGCCACTTCAGGTTCGATCATCCAGAACTCGGTCAGGTGTCGCCGGGTCTTGGATTTTTCGGCGCGGAAGGTCGGTCCGAAGCAGTACACCTTGCCCAGGGCCATGCAGTTGGCTTCGTTGTAAAGCTGACCACTCTGGGTCAAGAATGCCTTCTCACCAAAGTAATCGAGCGGGAACAGGGTCGTCGTCCCCTCGCATGCGGCCGGTGTGATAATCGGGGTATCGACTAGGACGAAACCATTGTCGTCAAAAAAATCCCGGCACCCCTTGATGATTTCGTCGCGGATTCGGAGGATGGCGTGTTGGCGGTTCGAGCGAAGCCACAGGTGACGGTTCTCCATCAGGAAAGCGGTTCCGTGTTCCTTCGGCGTAATCGGATAGGGCTCGGAAAGATGAACGACGGTGAGGTCCTTGACGTCGAGCTCGTAGCCCCCGGGCGCCCTCTGCTCCGCGCGCACCGTCCCGGTGACCGTGAGGGATGACTCCTGCGTCAGGCGGTCGACGGCCTCGAAGACTTCGGGAGACACCGCTTTCTGAAAAACGACACACTGGATGACTCCTGTACCGTCCCTGACAAGCAGAAACCGAAGCCGGCCCTTGTCGGTCTTGTTGTAAAGCCAGCCTTTCAGCGTGACTTCCTGGCCGACGTGTTTGCCAATCTCCTCGACGTAAACGTGCGCCATGCTATGTCTTCTCCTGGTAACGAGCTGCTTCCTGCTCGACGATCGCGTGAATATACGGGAATTCTTCGACCGTCCTCAAGGCATCCAGCGCCCGGTTTAAAGAACCTTCGATGTACTGCTCGTAGATGAAGTTGCCACGTTGGGTGATCTGATATCCGTAGGTTCCCAAGGCTTTGAGCAGTCGCTGGATCGTCATCAGATCAAACTGCCGACGGAGGGCCGATTCTCCAACCTCCGGCGCCTGGGAGCCGCAGGCACGCGATTCCCGGATGTAATAGGAGATCAGCCTGTTGACGTGCGGGGCATCCAGTTGAATCGAGTCCTTCAAGAGGGATACGAGGTCGTAAAGAGCCGGGCCTTGCCGTGCATCCTGGAAGTCGATGATAAAGAGCTTCTCATCCTTGACCATCAGGTTTCGCACGTGGTAATCGCGGTGGCACAGGAAACGAGGGTATGAGGCCAGCGCTGACGCAAGCTTCTCAAATTCGGCGGAGATCGCCTCGGCCGGCTCGAAGGGAATCTGCCGGTAGCCGCCGTAATGGCGGCGAAAGAAATGAAGCTCCCAAGTCAGCTTCTCCTCGTCAAAAGCGAGACGCGATGCATCGGTATTGGGCTTGACGAGCCCGCTGCATTTCGCCTGGATATCGATCAGAAGCTTCACCGCCTGCCTCAGGAAGCCGGTCCCTTCCTTGCTGTCGCCGGTTAGCAGCCGTCTCTGAAGCGATTCGTCCCCCAGATCCTCCTGCAGGACAATTCCGAGCGAACCATCCATTGCCAGGATTTCCGGGACGGGAAGACCGACTTCACGAAGCAGAAGGTAAACCTGATGGTAAGTGAACTGACCAATATCGAAGGGCTCGGGGTATGCGGCGATCACGAAGGAGTTGCCGTGATCATCGACGACCCGAAAGTACTGCCTGGACGAAGCATCTCCGAGCAGCTTGAGGACGTTATACTGGCTGGAATCCCCGTCGAACCGCTGCCGGATGAACTCCATGAGACGCTGCTGTACGGGAGGGAAGGGAGTCACGCTCATGTGGATATATTAAAAAAGGGTTTAAGGCCACTGACTACTGACTTCTGCCCACTGCCTACTGAGAAGTGGTGAAAAAATCGTCCAGCTTGCGAAGACTCGGTTTTCTACCCCAAAGGGGTCGCGTAGCAAAGCCCAGGGTTGGCCGCGTTGTTTGCGGCCTACCCTGGGTCGGGGGGCCCCAGAATTCAACCCTGAAAGGGTTGCGTATCATGCACATACGCAACCCTTTCAGGGTTGAGGCGTTAGCTGCTGCCAGCCCAGGGTAGGCCGCAGAAGACGCGGCCAACCCTGGGCTTTGCTACGCGACCCCCTTGGGGTCGAAAACCCGTCTTTCGATTTTTTCGCACCTTCTGACCACTGACCACTGAATCGTGTTGCCAACCGGGCCGAAATGCCGCGGATTCGCGCTCACCACAGGACGCTACCGTATCGGCCAAACTACGATGTCGCCTTGACGACGGCCGCCTCGGTTCTCAATTTCCCGGTCTGATACCGGAGGCACCGGGGTGATAATCATATCCCGGAACTCCGAGGATGACGGAAGCCGTGTGCTGCTGCTGATCACGCAGCCGTGCAGCCTGACGTTAGAACCGATAACGACATTATCCCAAATGATCGAGTTTTCCAACCGGCAATCCGCCCCGATCTCGACCTGTTTCCCGATGACAACCTGCTTGCCGAGTACATCCGTCGAGTCATGTGAAAGCACCGAGATTTCCCGTGACGTGAGGACCCGAAGTGACTCGCCGAGGAAACGACCAGGGGTGCTGATTTCCGACCAGGACGCCTGGCTCACGAACACGCGCACTGGCTTATTCTGGGCCATCAGTCGCGGGTAGATGTCGCGCACCGTGTCGCTCGGGCCTTCCGGGATCTGGTTGAGAACATCCGGCGAGAGAATGTGAACTCCGGTGAAAATGTAGCGGGACTTCGTTACCGGCGAGCCCTTCAGGCCGAATCCTACGATGTTCCCCTCTTCGTCGGCCGATACTGGGGTAAACGGCTGATGTTCCCGGTAAGGGACGACGACCATCGTGACCCAGTTGCCTCGTTCGTGGTGAAAATGCAGAACCTCGTCCAGGTCCTGCTCGAAGTAGATCTTCCCATTACACAAAACGATCGGCTCGTTTCCCAGCCATTTCCTCAGTTTTCCAATTGCACCGGCTGTCCCCAAAACCGCCGGCTCAAAGGAGAACAGAACGTCCGAAGCGTCGCCGACGGCCGTGAGCACCGTTTCCGGCAGATGGTGCAGATTGATGAAAACCTGGCTGGCCCCTGCCTGCCGAACACTGTCCAGTGCGTAGTTGATGATCGGTCGATTGAGGAAGGGAACGGCCGGTTTTGCGCGGAACAACGTCAGTGGAGCCAGGCGCGTTCCCAGACCAGCCGCAAGTATCAGCGCTTGCACGCTCACCGGCCCCTCAGTCGCTGTGTATAGAGTTCGATGTAGCTTTGCGTGATGTACTGGGTGAAACCGAAATGGCTGGCCAGGGTGTGAATCGCCTCGGCCGGGCCCTCTATTTCCACGAACAACCCGACCGGTGTCTCATCCAGGCAAACCTGGAGAGGCGCGCCTGACCAATCGAGATTGAAGACCTCTCGGAACTTAGAGTAACGAAACGAAACGCGAAGACCGAGCTGAAGCAGGACGTAACGCATCACCGATCCATTTGAGACCGCAGTCTCCAATTCCTCGCGCTTCTTCAGCTTCGGATCGGGTTTTACAGGGCCCTTGAAGGTCAGGATATGGTTGTCACCATAGATCCGCAGGCGCAGGGCGCATCCGGCAACTCGAAGCCTCCCGTCAGCGAAGTCGAAGAGTTCGTTGTCTTCGGCTTGGCGTGTCGCGATGCAGCGGGCACCGAAAGCAATCAGCTCGGCTTTCACCCGTTCCATCTCGTCGGCCGTGACCTCGAACTTCGCCTCCGTTTCGACGTAGGTCGATTGTTCCCCGCGAGCGGTATTGCCCGGCTGGTCACTCATAGAGCAGGAACTCCTGTCGCACGTCGCGAAAACTCTCGGTTTCTTCCACCCAGCTGCTTTCGATCGAGCTGAGGCTGTCGCCCGTCTCGATCTGTCTGCGGATACGGTCGGTCCCGCACAAAATGTCGAACGGCAGCTTCTCGTACTCGTATTCGTACGGTGGTTGTTTCCACTGGAACTGGTCGCCGCCCAGCTGCCGATAAGCCATCAACAAAGCTAGCCCTGTGAGGAACGGCTTGAAGACGGTCCGGTTGGTGACGTGGATCTGTACCCCGCCGACCATCTGTCCGGCCCACTTGTGGAAGGTTGGGATATAGAAGGCCGGGCGAAAGTAGACGCCTGGCAGTTTTTGACAATCGAGCATTTTGACCAGGTCGGGAGGCTTTATCCAGGGCGCGCCGCTTAGCTCGAAGGGCCGCGTCGTTCCGCGCCCTTCCGATACATTCGTTCCCTCGAACAGGCACATCCCCGGGTAAACCACGGCGGTGTCGGGAGTGGGCATGTTGGGTGAGGGCAAAACCCAGCGGAGACCCGTGTCTTCGAAGAACATCGACCGGTGCCAGCCTTCCATCTGGACTACCTCAAGCTCGCAATCGATCCCGCAGGCGCGGTTGAAGTACAGGGCCAGTTCCCCGATCGTCATCGCGTGCCTGATCGGGAGCGGAAAAAGACCGACAAACGAGCGAAAATCCGGGTCGAGAACCGGTCCTTCCAGGTCGATCCCGTTAATCGGGTTCGGCCTGTCCAGCACGATCATCGCCTTGCCGTTCTCCCTGCACGCTTCCATGGCCAACGCCATCGTATAGATAAAGGTGTAGTAACGGGAGCCGACGTCCGGGACGTCGAACACGAGGACATCGACGTCTTTGAGCATCTCGCCCGTTGGTTTTCGAGTCGTCCCGTAAAGGCTGTAGACGGGAAGTCCCGTCTGGGAGTCGCGATAGTCCTCCCACTCAATCATGTTGTCCTGGGTCTCGCCTCGAGCGCCGTGCTGGGGGCCGAAAAGCGCGGTGACACGGCCGAAGCCGGAGGAGAAGAGCAGGTCCACGGTATGCTCGAGCGTGCGATGCACCGAGCTCGGGTTGGCAATCACGCCAACCCGACGATTTCGCAGAATCCGTTCGCCCTGGGTCAGCAGCATCTCGAGGCCCGTCTTGATCATCGCTTCTCCTTGCCCTTTAAACTATTCTATAAGCCGGAGTTTGGCCGCAAGTCTGTAGAACTCCTCAAGGCCTTTCTGGTTAGCCTCGTCCAGCGTGTAGTTCAGGTTGACGCAGAAGTATTGGAGAATCTCCTCCCTGCTGACCCCGAGCTTCTCGCTGTATAGCTCCGCGATCCCCGGTAGATTCGCAAGACCTTCAGCACGGGACTGGTAGAAGAGTCCTCTTTCTTCGTCGCTCAATTTGATGCCCTGGCGGACGCCCCAGAAAGCAAAGACAAATGGCAGCCCTGTAAAGGCTTTCCATTGTGCCGCCAAATCGTAGACCAGGCAACCGTCCAGGTTAAACTTCAGGGCTGGATCCCCGATCAGGAGGGCCGACTCGCGTCGACTCAGCATCTGGGCAGCGTCCGGTTGCCCGACCTCGTATGTCACGCCGTTCTTCCCGTAGAATTCGGTGAGGATGATACGGAGCAGGGCCACGGAAGTGCGACTGGAAGAGTCCACGGCCACCTCGGTGACATCCTCGATCGGGACCCGGCTGATGAAAAGGACGCTCTTGGCTTCCCGCTTGGCGCCGATGCAGATGTCCGGAATCACGCTTAGCCCCGGGATCCTCTTGTACTCGATCACCGGGATCAGCCCCACGTCCGCCTCGCCGGTTGATAGTCGATGAGCACAAACGGAAGGAACGTCAAATAAGAGCTTGGCCTTACCCTGGCAACTGCCGTGCAAGAACCCCCAGCCCAACGGAACTGAGTTCAGGAACTCGATGAACGATATGACCATCGCGAACAGGATACCGCGTTCGCAATTTCGGGGACATAATACTTAATTCCCTCACCGCTTTCGAGCCCTGACAATCGGCAAAGGAATTAAGTTTTGTGTCCCCGAAATTCCCGATTCCCGCAAAGATTATTCTCACCGCTTTCGGGCCCTGACAGCCGGCAAAGGAATTAAGTTTTGTGTCCCCGAAATTCCCCGATTCCCGCAAAATTCTTCGTATTTTCCCCGGGTCAAGCGTTAGTAGCTATAGACATGTCAGACGAAAGACAATCTTTACTCGCGCTTTCTTTGATACCGGGACTTGGTACAACCGGTGCCCATCAGTTGATCCGGCGATTCGGCTCCGCGAGCCGGCTCTTCGGCCTGTCGCATAAGGATTGCCGCCAGCTCGATTTGTCGAAGGATGTGCTCGCGTGGTTCCAATCGGGCTGGGCACAACGAAGTGCCGAAAAGACGAGGAAACAGGTGGAGGAGGCCGGGATCGGAATCCTTGCCATGTGCGACCCCGATTACCCTCATCTTTTGAAAACCATCTTTGAATGTCCGCTGGTTCTTTACTTTCGAGGTCATCTGAAACTTCTGCAGCAACCCGCCATCGCTATTGTAGGTTCTCGACGGTGCTCGGTGTACGGGCGGCAGGTCACCGAGAAGCTCGCCCGCGAGATTGCGGCCCTGGGGCTGGTCGTAACGAGCGGTCTCGCCCGCGGCATCGATTCATGCGCCCATCTCGGCGCACTCGAGGTCGGCGGACGGACGGTGGCCGTACTCGGCAGCGGGGTGGATGTCATCTATCCTAAAGAAAACGCTAAACTCTACGCGCGGATTGTGGAGACCGGGTGCGTCGTGAGCGAGTTTCCCTGCGGGACCTTCCCGGGTCCGCAGAATTTTCCGATCCGCAATCGGATTATTAGCGGGCTCTCGTACGGGACCCTGATCACCGAAGCTGCGGAGTTCTCCGGCTCCCTGATTACGGCCCGATTGACGCTGGAGCAGAATCGCGAACTCTGGGCGGTTCCCGGAAACATCACCAACCCGGGCAGTTACGGTCCCAATTATCTGATCAAACAGGGCGCTCGCGTGGTTCTCGATGCGCAGGACATCCTGGAGGAACTGCCACCCTATCTGCTCGCTGGCCTGAGCTCCCGCGCACGTGTCCAGGCAGGAGCTTCGGGTGGCGGCAACGATCCAAGCGGGGCCGGCACCGAGGCGTCCGCGCCGGGCGAAGAGCAATTGAGCGAGGCTGAGAAGAGGCTGCTCAAACAGCTGCCGGTCGAGTCCTCGGTTCATTTTGACGCGCTGGTGCGTGCTTCCGGATTAGGATTGCAGCAGTTGAACGAGCTGCTGCTCACGCTTGAACTGAAATCGCAAATACGCGCTCTTCCGGGTCGGCAATACACGAGGAAGCTGCTATGATGCCGGATCGCTTTCACACAGGCGGGTGGACTGAGAACCACCGGTTCGCTATTTTATAGTTCGTGTGCTGTCATCAGGTGGAGCGTCGGAATCCTAATAACGATCCGGATAGAATCGTTGGGGCAGGATATTAGATATGGCAAAGGCAATAGTCATCGTTGAGTCTCCGGCGAAAGCCAAGACGATCGAGAAGTACCTGGGCAAGGACTATGTCGTCAAGGCCAGCGCCGGGCATATCAAGGATCTGCCCGCCCGCGCCTTGGGGGTCGACATAAAAAACGGTTTCCGACCGACCTACCGGATAATCCCCGGTAAGGAAAAAATCGTTCGGGAGTTAAAAAAATCGGCGGAGAAGTCGGAGATCATTTACCTCGCCGCCGACCCCGACCGCGAAGGCGAGGCGATTTGCCAGCACCTGGCCGAGGAGCTCAACGGGCGGGACGACCGCCAGATATACCGCGTCCTCTTCAACGAGATCACGAAGAGCGCCATCGTGGAGGCGTTCCAGCATCCGTCCGCGATCAACCAAAACAAGGTTTCCGCGCAGCAGACCCGCCGGATCTTGGATCGACTGGTCGGCTATAAGATCAGCCCCTTGCTTTGGCAAAAGGTTCGAAAAGGCCTGTCGGCCGGCCGCGTTCAATCGGTTGCGCTCAGGATGATCGTCGACCGGGAACGTGAGATCCGCGCTTTCGTCCCGGAGGAGTACTGGAACTTCGCGGCGCTTCTGCATGCCGCATTGCCGCCAAGCTTTACGGCCAAGGCAATCAAGTACGACGGGAAGAAGTTCAAGATCTCGAACAAGGAAGAAGCGGACGCCTTGCTGGCTGAGCTGCAGGCGTCGCCGTTCGTCGTCGCCGAGGTCGAGAAGAAGGAAAAGAAGAAAAAGCCGGTCCCCTCGTTCATCACGAGCAAGCTACAGCAGGAAGCCTACCGGAAACTCAAGTTCTCCGTGAAGAAGACGATGACCGTTGCGCAGCGACTGTACGAAGGCATCGAGACGGGGGAGGAGGGTCTGGTCGGTCTGATCACCTACATGAGGACCGACTCCACGCGTGTCGCCGATTCCGCGCTCAAGGAGGCTCGAGGTTTCATCGAAGAGAGATACGGGGCCGACTACCTGCCCTCCAAGGCGGTCGTGTACCAGGGGCGAAAGGGCGCACAGGACGCGCATGAAGCAATACGACCGACCTCCGTCTTCCGCACTCCCGACCAGGTACAGGGCCATCTGGGACGAGACGAATCCCGCCTCTACGAGCTGATCTGGAAGAGATTCGTCGCATCGCAGATGAACCCGGCGCTGTTCGATCAAACCGACATCGATGTCAACGCCTCCAAAGCCGTATTCCGCGCAACCGGGTCCATCCTGAAGTTTGACGGATTTCTGAAGGTTTACCAGGAAGGCCAGGACGAGGTCGAGGCTCCGAGCGACGAAGCAATCCTGCCCGAAGTGCGGGTCGGCGAGACGTTAAGGGTCGAGAAGATCATCCCCGAACAGAAATTCACCCAGCCACCGGCTCGCTACACCGAGTCCACCCTGGTCAAAGCCCTCGAGGAGAGGGGTATCGGCCGGCCCTCCACGTATGCGCAGATCGTTACGGTCATCATGGATCGGGAATACGTCAAGAAGGATGCCGAGAGTCGGTTTGTCCCGAGCGAAATCGGGGAGGTCGTGACGGATCTGCTCGTGGATCACTTTGACGAGATCTTCGCTTACGACTACACCGCCAGGCTAGAACACGACCTCGACGAGATCGAAAACGGACACGAAGACTGGATCCACACACTTGGGGAATTCTACGCGGAGTTTTCGAAGGAGTTGCAGCAGGCCAAGGTCCAGATGAAAAACCTCCGCAAGGAAGGTACACCGAGCGGAGTCAAATGCGACAAATGCGGAGCCGAAATGCTCATTCGCTGGGGGCGTTTCGGCAAGTTCTTGGCGTGCAGCGCTTTTCCGGAGTGCAAGAACACACAGGAATTGCCGACCGAAGAAATGGCGGCCGTGGTCAGCGAAGGGGCCGGCACCGATCCGTGCGATAAGTGCGGAAAACCGATGGTCCTTCGAAAAGGACGGTACGGTGAATTCTTCGCCTGCTCCGGATACCCCGAATGTCGAAACACGCGGAAGATTGTGAAGGTGCGGGGTGAGACCAAGGTGCATTCGGACAAGCCACTGGACGAGAACTGCCCGAATTGCGGGGCGAACCTGGTAGTAAAACACGGCCGATACGGAGAATTCACAGCGTGCAGCCGCTATCCCGAATGCCGCTACGTCAAACTGGAGACGACCGGCGTCACCTGCCCGGAGTGCGGAAAAGGAGAGCTCGTCCGGCGCAAATCCAAGCGGGGGAAGACATTTTACGGCTGCAACGAGTTTCCGAACTGTAAATTCGTTCTCTGGGATCGACCGATCGCCGAGCCATGCCCGGACTGCAAAGAGCCGTACATGCTGGAGAAGACCACCAAGAAGCAGGGGACGGTTCGGTACTGCAAGAAATGCGGTTTGAAGCAGCCGGTGGCGGAACCGGAGGCGGAGAAAGT
>CAYQYP010000163.1:0-12276 GCA_964421755.1 uncultured Acidobacteriota bacterium | reverse complement strand
TACATGCGCCGCCCGACATAGGACAATAGAGATCATGGAATGGCTCTTTGACCCTGAGTCCTTGATTGCCCTTGTGACCCTAACCGCGCTCGAGCTGGTTCTGGGAATAGACAACATCGTTTTCCTCTCCATCCTGACGGGCCGATTGCCGGAACAGCAGCGGCCGCGCGCCCGAATCGTGGGACTCGCTCTGGCGATGCTCATGCGGATTGCTCTCCTGTTCTCAATTGCATGGATCATCCGCCTGACGGCCCCCTGGTTTTCGGTTTTGGGACAGGAAATATCCGGTCGGGATTCTATCCTGATCCTCGGGGGGCTGTTTCTGCTTGGCAAAAGCACTCACGAGATTCACATCCGGCTGGAGGGTGAGGATCACGGCGAAGAGACGGCTCGGCAAGTTGCAGCTTCATTCGCCGGCGTAATGGTTCAGATTATCCTGATGGACGCTATTTTTTCCTTGGATTCCGTCATTACAGCCGTTGGTATGACGAACCAGCTGCCCATTATGGTGACGGCAGTGGTCGTTGCGGTGGCCTTTATGATGGTGTTTGCCGGGGGAGTGAGCAGATTCGTGGAGCGACACCCGACCGTTAAAATGCTCGCCTTGAGTTTTCTTTTGTTGATCGGCGTCACCCTGATCGCCGAGGGCCTCGATCAGCACATTCCGAAGGGTTACATCTATTTCGCAATGGCGTTCTCCATCTTCGTGGAGATGCTCAACTTGAAGATCAGCGCACGACCGAAAGCCGCGACTGTGGGCCGCCCCGTCAAAACATAGTCGCAGTTTCGGGGACATAATACTTAATTCCCATTCCGTGACCGCCCGCAATCCATTAGCAAAGGAATTAAGTTTTGTGTCCCCGAAACTGCCGAAATTGAACCCCCGAGACTGAACCCGAAATTCCCCCAATTCAAAATAGCCGACTCTGAACTTTCCCCCGACGCACAATTCTGGCACTCTTGCTGCGGTTGAATGAATCCACGGCATCATCGAGCATGAGGCTAAAATGGAACGTCTGGGCTCGACTCGTCGAGACTTTCTGAAGGGTGCGTGTTGTGGGGCGTTTGCCGGCGTGACTGGAACAGTCCAGGCGACCCGCCCGAGACACCCTAACGTCGTCGTGATTCTGACCGACGACCAGGGTTGGGGGGATCTCGCGGTTCACGGCAACCTCAATCTGCAGACTCCGCGCATCGACTCGCTGGCCCGCGATGGCGCACTGTTCGATCGATTCTACAGCTGCCCCGTTTGCGCTCCAACACGTGCGGAATTCCTCACGGGTCGCTACCATCCGCGGGGCGGTGTGCTGGGAGTGACGACCGGGGCCGAACGCTTGAACCTCGATGAAAAAACGGTGGGTGACACCTTCAAGGCTGGCGGCTATGCCACCGGAGCATTTGGCAAGTGGCACAACGGGACTCAGTATCCCTACCACCCCAACGCCCGGGGTTTCGATGAGTTCTACGGGTTTACCTCGGGGCACTGGGGTCAGTACTTCGACCCTGTCCTCGAACACAACGGTCGCATCGTGCGAGGTAAGGGTTTCATCATCGATGACTTGACGGATTCGGCGTTGAGTTTCATCGAACAGAACAAGGACCGGCCCTTCTTCTGCTACCTGGCGTACAACACGCCCCATTCGCCGTTCCAGGTGCCCGACCGCTTCTATAGCAAGTTCAAGGATGCTCCGATCCGGATGCGTCATCGAGATCCGGAGAAGGAAGAGATCGACAAAACCCGTTGTGTGCTTGCCATGTGCGAGAACATCGACTGGAATGTCGGGCGGGTGCTCGACAAGCTTGATCAGCTGAAGCTCTCCCAGGACACCATCGTCATTTACTTCAGCGACAACGGACCGAACACCTGGCGATGGAATGGCGGGATGAAAGGCCGTAAAGGCTCGACGGATGAGGGTGGCCTGCGCGTGCCTTTTCTGATCCGGTGGCCGGGCCGGGTGCCGGCGGGCAGGCGAATCCCCCAGATCGCAGGCGCGATTGACCTTCTCCCGACGCTGGCGGATTTGGCCGCAGTTCCGATCGTCAGTCGAAAGACACTTGATGGAACCAGCCTCAAACCACTTCTTTTGGAGAACACCAAAGACTGGGCCGACAGGATGATCTTCTCGCACTGGAACGGCCGCGTCAGCGTCAGGACTCAACGGTACCGGCTTGACGAATCTGGCAGGCTGTATGACATGGCGCCAGATCCGGGCCAGGAGCGTGATGTCTCGGCAGAAGCCCCTGAAGTCGCCGCGGCATTGGCAAGGGCTGTCGCAAAGTGGCGGGAGGACGTGTTGCCGAAATCGAAGGATAACCGCCCCTTCCCTGTCGGGCATCCCGCATTTCCGACCGCGTATCTGCCCGCTCGAGACGGTGTTCCGTCCGGCGGTGTCAAGCGAAGCGCGTCCGCCCCCAACTGCTCGTATTTCACCAACTGGGTAAGCACCGCTGATAAGATCACCTGGGATATCGAGGTGATGAGCGCGGGAGAATATGAGGCGGTCGTCCACTATACGTGTCCGGAGGACAGTGTCGGGTCCACCGTTGAGCTGCGGCTGAACGGGAGCAGCGTTCAGGCGATCGTCAGTGAACCACACGACCCGCCGCTGATTGGCGCCCTGTTTGACCGGGCGTCGCGCGGCGCCGAGTCGTACGTCAAGGATTTCAAGGAGCTTCGCCTGGGTGTCCTTCATTTGGGAAAAGGCCGTGGAGACTTGACCCTCCGTGCGCTCAGCGTCCGGGGTCAAATGGTCGCCGACGTGCGCGCCGTCGCGCTGACTTTGATGAGGTAGGGGGAGCACAGGATGACCATCAAGACAAGTCGCCGCCGGTTCGTAAGGGACGCGGCCGGCGCTCTCACTCTGGCAGCGGCTTCGCACGCCTCGGCCCAATCGCTGGCGCGCAGCTCAAAACCGAACATTGTTCTGTTTCTCGCCGACGACCTGGGGTACGGCGACGTGGGGTGCTATGGACGTCGGGACATAAAGACCCCGACTATCGACGGGCTGGCAGGCGAGGGCACTCTTTTCCGGTCGTTTTATTCCAACGGGTCTGAATGCTCCCCGACTCGAGCAGCACTGCTCACCGGGCGGTATCAGCACCGGGTGGGCGGGCTCGAGTGTGCGATTGGTGTCGGAAACGTCGGCCGATACGACGATGCGATCCGGTTGCAGAAAGCAGGCGAGCTCGGCCTTCCGGTCCAGGAGACCTCAATTGCGCGCCTGCTGAAAGACGCCGGCTACCGGACGGCGCTATGCGGGAAATGGCACCTCGGGTACGAGCCCAAGTTTTCGCCCACCTCGCACGGTTTCGACCATGCCTTCTACGCCATTGGCGGGGCCATTGACTACTTCCATCATTCGGAGCCTCCGCCGAGCACCATTCACGGCCTGTATCTCGACGATCGACCGATCAAGCGCGACGGGTACTTCACTGACCTGGTAACTGACGAGGCGACCGCCTTTATCGATCGGCAATCGGACGCTCGACCGTTCTTTTTGTATGTCCCCTACACGGCGCCCCACGCGCCGTTTCAAGGTCCCGCCGACCGTCGCGCCGATCCGCTGCCTCCGGATTCCGAGTTGTGGAAGCAGGGCGCGGCTCCAAAAGACACCTATCGAGCGATGATCGAGCGGATGGATGAGGGTATGGCTGTCATCCTGAAGAGGCTCGCCCAAAAAGGGATGGCCGGCAACACCCTCGTCCTCTTCATGAGCGACAACGGCGGGACCGGGTCCGCAAGGAATGCGCCTTTTTCGGGGCACAAGGGAGGCGTGTTCGAAGGAGGAATCCGGGTTCCGTGCATTGCCCGGTGGCCCGGCATCCTCAAACCGGGTTCTCTTTCGGACGCGGCTTGCATGACCATGGACTTCTCGGCTTCCATACTTCGGGCGGCAGGAGCCTCACCCCGGCAGGGCCACCCCTTCGACGGTGTCGACATTCTGAGGCATGAGCAGGAACAGAAGCCGGTCGAGAAGCGCGCTCTTTTCTGGCGGGCCAGAAGAGCGGACACGACTCACCGCGCGGTCCGGGAAGGCTCGCTCAAGTACATTCGGATCGAAAGAGCATCCGGCGGCGAAGAACACCTGTTCGACTTGCTTCAGGATCCGGGCGAGCAAAGGGACCTTCTCACCGAGAGGACGGCGGATGTCTCCCGCCTCAAAAAACTTTTGAACGAGTGGGAAGAGCGCGTAAAACCCGTACGGTGAGACGTGCTTGCTCGTTTTTATGAAGGACAGGCGAGTGAGGTTATGCTGACGAAATCGCGAAGGATACAAGTTTTTACCGGAGTGTCGCTCTTGCTGACAACGGCTGTGGTGGTTGCGGTGTATTCGGCCGCCCCGGCTAACGGACGTATTTTCCATGTTGATAGCGTGACCGGAGATGATTCCAACGCGGGGCTATCTGCCGCGAAAGCCTGGAAATCGTTGGACAAGGTGAACTCAACCGTTTTTGAGGCGGGCGATAAAATCCTGTTCAAGGCCGGCTCTCGATACAAGGGTCAGCTCAAACCGCAGGGCTCGGGTCGGCTCGATGAGGGGCGTCCTGTTCCGATTGTGGTCGACAGCTACGGTGAGGGTGACAAGCCGAGGATCGACGCCGAAGGTGAATTCGAATCCGCCCTCTACATCCACAACGTCGAATACTGGGAGATCAACAACCTGGAGCTCACCAACCGGGGTCCTGAGCCCAAGCCCCGTCGCAAGGGTGTCTTCGTTCACGTTGAGGACTACGGGACAGCGTCTCATATCCATCTGAAGAACCTGTACATCCATGACGTCAACGGCACCTGCCGGAAAAGTGACGGCGCCAGCGGAGGAATCCGATGGGAAACGCGCGGCCGGCAGAAACGCTCCCGCCTCAACGGTTTACTCGTCGAAAACTGCCATATTGTGCGCTGCGAGCGCGACGGAATCATGGGTGCAGGTCATATCCAGCGTGGCGAGGACTGGTTCCCCAGCCTGAACGTGGTGATCCGGAAAAACCTGATCGAAGAAGTGCCCGGAGACGGCATTGTTCCGATTGCGTGCGACGGTGCACTGGTGGAACACAATGTCATGCGCAAATGCACCCGGCTGCTGCCCCAGGGCGACGCAGCCGCGGGCATTTGGCCCTGGGCATGCGACAACACCGTTATCCAGTTCAATGAAGTCAGCGATCACAAGGCTCCATGGGATGCTCAAGGCTTTGACTCGGACTGGGATTGCCGTAATACCACGATCCAGTACAACTACAGCCACGACAACGAAGGGGGATTCCTGTTGGTCTGCAACAACGGTGGAGCACAGCCGAACATAGCGGTCAACACCGGCACGATCGTTCGCTACAATGTCAGCCTCAACGACGGCTTGCGGCAGCAAAAGGCCAACAACAGGGATTTCTCTCCGATCTTCCACATCAGCGGCCCGGTCAAGGACACAAAGATCTACAACAACGTCATCTACGTACCGGACAAGCCCGATCCAGACCCCACCATGATCAAGATGGACAACTGGGGTGGACCATGGCCGGAGGACACGTGGTTCGCCAACAACATTTTTTACGTGGAGGGCGAGGTCAGCTACGACTGGGGGCAGAGCAAGAACCACTTGTTCGAGCACAACCTGTTCTACGGGAAGCACACGAATGGGCCCGATGATCCGCTCGCAATCGCGGGGAAACCGATGTTCGTTTCGCCGCAATCGGTGGCGGCGGGTTTCGAGACGTTGCGGGGATTCATGCTCAAGGACGGGTCGCCTGGCATCCGGGCCGGCACTCCCATTTCCCCAAACGGCGGACGCGACCTGTTCGGCCATCTGCTGCGGTGGGGTGTCCCGCCATCGATCGGGGTTCACGAGTTCGGGGCTGAAGCCGTCCAGCCGGTCACACCGTCCGGTCGTTGACCGCAGTTTCCCAGTAATCCAGGCTGGGTCCCAGCTTCTCCTTGAGCGGACGGGTGATTTCGTCCAGCCTGGCCGCCACCTTCGGCGACAGGGGAGAGTCGAAGGCGCGGGCATTCTCTTCCAGTTGCTCCACATTGCGGGCACCCGCGAGTGTGCAGGTCACGCCGGAGCGGACCACGCACCATGCGAGCGCCAGGCGGGACACCGTCGTCTCAAGCTCCCTGGCGCAGCTTCGAATTCCCTGGAGGGCCTCCTCCAACTCCGTCTCGGCACCGGTTTCTCCGTGACGAGCCTGGGGCACCTTGCGGTTGTCGAAGTGGCGCGTCCGGCGTCGAAGAGGTGACAATTCCTGGGATGACGAATAACGATCGCTCAAGAGGCCCTGCTGAAGGGCCATGTACCCGATGATGCCTACACCGAGTCGCTGGCACAGAGGGAGGGTTTCCCATTCGATCGCGCGTGACAGGAGGCTGTACGGCAACTGGTTGACCGCGATCACGGCGCCGGTGCCGAGCGCTTCCTGCAGTCGGGCAGGACCGAAGTTGCTCACGCCTATGAATCGGATCTTGCCTTGCTCCCGTAATCGCAGAAGCTCCGCGAACACCTCGTCGACGCCGGGCGGGACCGTGATCGACCGGTCAAAGGGAGCGATGCCCTTGAGCGTCAAAGGCCAATGGATCATGTACAGGTCGATGTAGTCGGTTCCGAGTCTTCTCAGGCTCGACTCGCAATGCTCGGTGATGCGTCCCGGGAAGGCGTTGGAAGGAGCAATCTTTGTTCCGATGACGATGGAGTCGCGGGAAACACCGCGAATCACTTGACCGAGAGCCGTCTCGCTACGCCCGGAATTGTATGCCTCGGCGGTGTCGAAGTAGTTGATCCCCAGCTCAACCGCCCTTTGCACGACCTTTTCAGCGTCCGACTGATCCTGCCGGCCCCAATAGTCCGCGTCTTCGCCGCCGAAGGACCAGCACCCAATCCCTAAAACCGATAGCTTCAAGCCTGATGCGCCGCACTCCCGGATTTCCATAGAGAAGCAGTATACGCTCGGGGTAATCCGTCGATTCCGCAAAAAAAACGACCAGCACGAGCGTTTTCAGCCGCTTCCACGCTATGATTAGCGCCCGAAGGAGCGGGCTTGCGCACCATGCGAAAACACCTGCCGATTGCTCTCGTCCTGGCAATGCTGTCCGCCTGCGGAAAACCGACGGGAACGCAACCGATCCGCACGATCAAGCTGTCCCACAGCAGCCAGGCAGACAGCTCATCCGAGCTGCACATGGCGGCCTGGCTCTTTCAGAAATGGATCGAAGACCATTCCGACCAGCTCAGGGTGAAGATCTACGCCTCCAACACGCTGGGCCAGGAGCGCGAGATCTACGAGGGGATGCAGCTGCAGTCCGGCGTCGCCTGCGCCGTGAGCGGCACCGCCATCCTTAACAACTTCGTTCCGCGCATGGGCGTCCTCGACTTGCCGTTTCTGTGGAAAGACTACGAGCACGTGCACCGTGTCCTGGATGGACCGGTCGGCCGGGCGCTCGCGGGGGATCTGGACAAAGCAGGGTTCAAAGTCCTGGCGTGGATGGACAGCTGGGGTTACCGCAACCTGGTCACGGCCCGCAAGCCCGTGTCGAACACCGGCGATTTGAAGGGCCTCAAAATCCGTACAATTCCGACCCCGCTCTATATCGCCACGCTGAACACCATGGGCTGCAATGCCACGCCGATGCCGTTCGGTGAAGTTTATTCCAGCATGCAGACCGGAGTGCTTGACGGCTTCGAACATTCCGCCGCCATGATCCGGGCCAACCGGTTCTACGAAGTAGCCGATCATCTGGTGCTGACGCGCCATCTGTTCGGACCGGTGGCGTTCGTCTATGCCAAATACCTGTGGGACAAGCTCTCGCCTCAGGAGCAGGCGCAGATCCAGGAAGCTGCAACGATGGCGCGAGACGTCGAGCGGGCCCTGGCGCCGGTCCGGGAAAAAGAAGCGCTCGAGTTCCTGGAAGAGAAGGGAATGACGATTCACAGCATCGATCGGGAGGTGTTCGTCAAAGCCTCAGAGCAGCTGCAGGACGAGTGGGCCGCCAGAAACGGCGCAACGGATCTTCTGCACATGATCCGGGAAACGCGGTGAGTTGGAAAGATGCTCATCCAAAGACTCAACGCGTCGCTCGACCGGCTGATTGAAGGATTCATTGCGGTGCTTTTTGGCGCGATGGTCCTGGTGGGCGGGCTCCAGGTATTCAATCGCTTTGTGGTCAACCAGTCGCTCAGCTGGGGTGAGGAGTTTCAAAGATACGCACACATCTGGGTCGTCTTTCTCGCCATTCCCGTCGCCTACAACCGGGGCGCCCATATCGGAATGCAAGTCCTTTTCAACAAACTCCCCGGGCGTCTCCAGAAGATCTGCGCGATCATCTTTGACCTGATCTGGTTACTGCTTGCCGCGGCCATCGTCCGCTACACGCTCGACCTCGTGAGGATTGCGCAAAATCAGATCAGCGCCGGCCTGGGCATTGCCATGTCGTGGATTTACGCCGGTCAGCTGATCGGTGGGTTTTACCTGTGCGTGGTCGCGGTTCGCAGGCTGGCGGGCCAGCTTCGCTCCACCGAGAGGGGAAATTAACTGTGCTCGCGGGCCTGTTCGTGGCACTGCTGCTGTTGATTCTGGTCGGGGCGCCTGTGCTTTGCGCCATCGGTGTCGTGGCGCTCCTGGGGATTGTCCTGATCCCGGAAATCGGCCCGGCTATATTTCCGCAGAAGATATTCGCGATGGTTGATTCGTTCAGCCTGCTCGCCTTGCCCTATTTCATTCTTGCCGGCGAGTTGATGACGGCAGGCGGCATGAGCAGAAAGCTGGTGTCGTTCGCGGAAACCGTCGTGGGTCATCTGCGCGGCGGCCTGGGGCATGCCTCGGTGGTCGCCTGCATGATCTTCGCGAACGTCTCCGGCTCGGCAGTGGCCTCTACTTCGGCCATAGGCTCTATTCTGGCACCTTCGATGAAGGAGAAAGGCTACAAGCCAGGCTTTTCCGCCTCGCTGCTTGGGACGTCCGGGATCATCGGTTCCATCATTCCACCCAGCATGGTAATGATCGTGTACGGTTCCTTGACGGGCGTCTCAATCGGCCGGATGTTCCTGGCCGGCATCGTACCGGGACTGCTGATCTCTGCCGCCCTCATGGGTACAATCTGGGCGCATTCCTTCCGCGCCGGCTTTCCGGAGCTTCGCCAGACCTCCGGGAAGTTTCGCCCGATTGCCGTGCTCCGGGAGATTCCGCGGGTCTGGGTGGCTCTCCTCGCGCCGGTGATCATCCTCGGGGGCATCCTCGGAGGCATCTTCACGGCAACGGAAGCCGGCGTGATAGCGTGCCTTTATGCCTTCGTCGTGACCTTTTTCATCTATCGGTCCCTGCGGCTGCGGGAATTGCCCGGAATCCTGCTCAATGCAGCGATCACCACAACGACCGTTGTCGGAATCATCGCCATGGCCGGCGCTCTCGGCTGGGTGATGACTTTTATGGATTTCAACGAACTGGTGTTCTCGCTCCTCGTGAGCGTTTCACAGAACCCCCTGGTTGTCTTGCTGATCCTCGTCGCGGTGATGCTGTTCCTGACGATGTTCGTGGAGGGCCTCGCGGTTTTGGTCATCATCGTGCCGGTCATCGTGTTTGTGGGCCATCAGTTCAACTTCGACCCGATACATCTCGGAATGGTCGTGGTTGTCGCCACCCAGATCGGCTCGACGACCCCGCCGGTGGCTGTCGGATTGTTCGTTGCAACCAGCGTCGTCAGGACAACCTACGATGAGACGCTCAAATACTGCCTGCCCTTCATCCTGGCACTGATGCTGGTTCTCCTGCTGGTCATCCTCGTCCCGGCATTGAGCACCTGGATCCCGAACCACTTTCTCGGCCCGGAATGAGTTTCGGGGAAGTTTCGGGTAAGTTTCGGGGACATAATACTTAATTCCCATTCCGTGAGCACATTCATGCCGTCAGCAAAGGAATTAAGTTTTGTGTCCCCGAAACTCGCCGTCTGCACGGGCATGGCACCGGAACTGTGTTTTGTGTCCCCGAAACTCGCCTCAAATCCTCCGGAGGTACGACAGCCATGAACTCCTTGGAACGCACGATGGCGGTGCTGCGAGGCGAGACGCCAGACCGGGTGCCCGTCTGTCTCCACAACTTCCTGATGGCGGCCCACGAGGCGGGCATCCCGCTCGAGCGGTATCTGTCAGACCCTGAAGCGGCAGCGCGGGCCCACCTCCACGCGGTCCGGAAGTACGGCTACGACTGCATCCTGATCGACCTGCCCCGCCCGATAACCTCCGCAGCCTCGTGTCCGCTGCCCGTGACTTCGGCCGCTATCAGTGAAGACCCTGGGCGAGGGTGTTTGAACGCGGATTCCAGAGGCGCGTTTTGCCCACCATTTTGCCTCGCATAAGGTCGGAGAAGTGCGTTCGGCCCACAGGTATTGACGGACTTGCTATGGGCTGATGCCATGCAGAGGGCGAGATCGAATGGAGCCGCGCACGAAAGCGAACGCAGTGAGCGAGAGTAAGCGGACCACAAATCATTCGCTAAGGCGAGACATTTAAACACGAAGCAGCGGAGCGAGTCCGGCTCTCCCGACTCTCTCGTTCATCCGCTCCAGCCGACTGGCTATCGCACAGTCACCACGACTTCCGCCGACGTCGCGCGTCGGCCTTTGTTGTCCACCGCCACGGCTCGGGCTAGGACACTCCCGGAGGTCGGAGGGACGTAGTCATGGATGAAAGGCGCCGTGACACTCTCGCCCACCTTGTCCCGTCCGACGTAGTACTCCACGAGTGTGATCCAGCCATCGGAGTCACTCGCCTCGACTGCGAACCGGATTGGCTGTCCAACGTTGATCTCGGTTCCGGCAACCGGTGTTTGGAGCTCGACGACCGGGGCACGGTTCGGGGCCCACGAGGCAGCCTTTCCCGCCAGATACCCGTACACGGCAGCCGCCGGGGCGATGTTCTGATGAACCGTGAACTCGTTCGTGATGGGACAGTATCGATTCTCAAAATAGAGCTCATGCGCCGGCCACTGCTCCACCGCCGGATACACCGCCCGATCCCTTGCGTAGTCCGGGTCCCAGGGGCCAGTCCACCCGTTATGTTCGCCGCGGTGCGGTCCGTACGGGACAAAGCCGGGAATCATCTCCGGGATGCCGTCGTACCAGGCGTCAAGGTGCAGGAGCTGGCGAGGTGATCGGTGGCCAAGCCCCGTCACCCACGTCATATTCAGGGGGTTTCCCCCGAGCATGTAGTCGGCAGTGTTGATGACGCATCTCAGGTACTTCGGGTCACCCGTCAGCTCGTAGGCCACGATACTCGACATGACCCACGGCGTCGTCGCCTGGCCGATGAGAACCGGCATCCAGTAGTTTCCTCCCTGTCGGTAACTTCGCCGTTCGGCGCCGTAGAGGTTATCGCTGTCCGCAAAGGCAGTGGCGGCGGTGATCAGGCTCGCTCGCAAAGTGGTGTTCAATCCTGGCCAGTCCGACGGAATGGTCACGTAGCCCCAAACTCCCCAGCGCTGAGCATCAAAACTCGCGATATCGTTGGCCCGAACCCGGTTGTCCGCCTCGAATTGGGATTGGTACTCGGGAGACCCGGACGTTTTGTAAAGCCAGGCGGCCGCGTACATCCGGACGTCTCGCACCTTGGCCTCGTCTCCCGGCCGGAGGTTGGCCTGGGCCCAGGAGTATGCCCGCCTGGCGGCCTCCAGCAGTTCATTTGCCTCGAGACGCAACCGGCTGACCGCTGGCGAGACAGGCCTCCTGCTGCCCGGCCTGCGCGACCCCGCGGCAAGTCTCGACTGCATCTCGACCTTTCTGAGAGCATGGGACAGCTGCGCCGCCATTCCCGCTAAATCAAAGGAAGCTGCCGGTTCCTCTCCGAAGGCGACCCATTCCCTGGAGTCTTCCCAGGAGGGAACTCCGTCGCTGTCGCCCCCCGCCAGGTCCCCTGTGATTCGCGACCCGAAGATGCCCCCGGTTGGACCGATATTCCGGCGATAGTAACTCACCAGCCAGGCGGCCTCGTCCAGGATGTCCGGAACCCCGTTCCCGCTTTCCGGGAGGTCGAGCTCCCCATCCACGAACTGGTCCGGTGCCAGCTCGTAGATCGTCAGGAGGCTCTTGGGGATCACGGAGTGGGTCGGGTAGCCGTCCCAGTCGCCCGCATCGTGATACCAGCCGAAGGTATTCGGGAGCAGCCCCGGGAGAAGCTCGGCGTAGACTTCCTCCTTTTTGCCGCTTTCCGACGTCTGATCCATGTAGCGCAGGGTCGTGTAGCGGATGGCAGTTCCGTTTGTCGACGGATGGTGATCGGCCGGGGCGGGCCACTCGGTGTAAGCGGC
>CAYQYP010000162.1:0-10991 GCA_964421755.1 uncultured Acidobacteriota bacterium | reverse complement strand
AAGAAAATGGTTGTTCGATTCGTCGTTTGTTGTTTGCTCATCTCGACTATCGTTCTGGCGGACGACACGGAAGTCCGTTACTTGTCCGGGACCGACAAAGACCACACGGTTCCGTGGGATTTCTACTGCACGGCCGGCCGCAACAGTGGGCAATGGACGAGAATCCCGGTTCCCTCAAACTGGGAGCTGCAGGGGTTCGGCACATATAACTACGGACACGACAACCCGAAAGGCGAGGAGAGAGGGCTTTACAGGCACCGGTTTGAAGCGCCCGTCGAATGGCGTCACAGGAGAGTCTACATAGTCTTCGAGGGCGTGATGACGGACGCGGAGGTGCTGGTCAACGGAAAGAGCGCCGGTCCCATCCACCAGGGTGGCTTTTACCGCTTCAAATATGACATCTCACGTCTGCTGGACTTCGGCCAGCCGAACACCTTGCAGGTCAACGTGAGCAAGAAGTCATCCGAGCCAACGGTGAACGATGCTGAGCGCACCTCCGACTATTGGGTCTTCGGGGGCATTTACCGGCCCGTGTACCTGGAAATCTATCCGACGGAGTTCATCGAGCGGACGGCAATCAACGCCAGGGCCGACGGTGCCTTTGCGATCAACGTGTATCTTCAGAATATCTCAGCAGCCAACAACGTGATCGGCCAGATCCGCACCCTGGACGGACTTCCGATCGGTCAGCCGTTTTCCCAGGAGGTCGATGCCGAAGAGACAATGGTCACGCTGGGCACCCGGGTCGCCGATCCGCAGACCTGGACCCCGGAGACACCGTCCTTGTACCAGGTTGAGATCCGCCTGCGACGCGGCGCAACCGTAATCCATCAGGTCCGCGAGAGATTCGGTTTCCGAACGGTCGAGCTGCGTCCAGAGGATGGGATCTACGTCAACGGGCGAAAGGTCATCCTCAAGGGAATAAACCGTCATTCCTTCTGGCCGGATTCCGGGCGGACGACAAGCCCTGAAATCAGCGCCATGGACGTGAACCTCATCAAGGACATGAACATGAATGCCGTCCGGATGTCCCACTACCCTCCTGACAAGCATTTCCTGGAGACGTGCGATTCCGTCGGGCTGTTCGTGTTAGATGAGCTTGGGGGCTGGCAGAAGAAGTACGGCACGGAAGTCGGCAAGAAACTTGTCGAAGAGCTCGTCACTCGCGACGTCAATCACCCGAGCATCATCATCTGGGACAACGGAAACGAGGGCGGCTGGAACCGAGAGCTGGACGGTGAATTCGCGAAATGGGACCCGCAGAAACGACACGTCATTCACCCCTGGGAGGATTTCAACTTCACAAACACAGCCCACTACCGGCCTTATGGTTGCTGCGAAGACAAGTTCTTCAACGGCAAGGACATCTTCTTCCCGACGGAATTCCTGCACGGATTGTACGACGGTGGATTGGGAGCGGGTCTGGAAGACTATTGGAGCCTGATCATCAGCAAACCTGTCGGTGCCGGGGGCTTCCTCTGGGCGATGGTCGATGAGGGGGTAAAGAGAACCGACAAGGAGGGGGCCATTGATACTGACGGGAACCACGCGCCGGACGGGCTTCTCGGACCTTATCGGGAAAAGGAGGCGAGCTTCTTCACGGTTAAGGAGATCTGGTCGCCGGTGGCGATTGCGTTAGACTCGCTTCCGACGGATTTCGCCGGTCGGATACCGCTTGAAAACCGCTATCACTTCACCAGCCTCGACCGTTGTCGATTCTCCTGGCGGCTGGTCAAGTTTCGGAGCCCTTGGGACATGATGCCCGGCTACACCGTAGCGTCTGAGGGAGAAGCCCGGGCACCGATCATCCTCCCAGGCGAGAAGGGTGAGATCAACCTGGGATTGCCAGGGGACTGGCGTCGTCAGGATGCGTTGTTGTTGACCGCCAGGGACCCGTTCGGACGGGAGATCTACACGTGGAGTTGGACGATCCAGGATCCTGGCGCCATTCGTGACACGATTGTGAAATCGGGTACCGGCCAGGTCAATATCGCTGAAGACGAGAAGGTCGTAACGGTGCGGTCTTTGTCCAACGGCTTCGCTATCAGTAAGCAGACCGGTATGCTGGACCGGGTCGAAGGCTTCTCCTTCACTGGCGGCCCGTCTCTCGCAATCGGTGAGTCGTCACTCACCAGTCTGCGACACTACCCGGCGGGCGCCGATAAGGTCGTCGAGGCCACGTACAGCGGCAACATGCGATCGGTCAAGTGGCGATTCAACGCGAGCGGATGGGTTCGGCTTGACTACGAGTACCAGGCGGAAGGCGATTTCGATTTCCTGGGGGTTTCGTTCAACTATCCTGAGAAGAACGTGACCAGCATGAAGTGGCTGGGCAAGGGACCATACCGGGTCTGGAAGAACCGGCTCAAGGGGGCCACGCATAACGTCTGGACGAAGTTCTACAATGACACCAAGACTGGCGCGTCTTGGGTATATCCCGAATTCAAGGGCTATCACGACGACTTCTACTGGGCTCTGCTCGAAACATCGGAAGGCCCGATCACCGTGGTAGCCGAGTCACCGGGCCTGTATCTGCGTGTCTTCACACCGGGCAACGGGACGGATCCGAGGTTCGCGGCGGCGCCCTTTCCGCCCGGCGACATCTCGTTCCTGCACGCCATCGCGCCGATTGGCACCAAGTTCAATAAACCGGAGAACCTGGGCCCTCAAGGCGCCAAGAATCGGGCATCCGGAATTTACAAAGGGACGCTCTACTTCTATTTTGGAAAACTGAGGAGTTTCAGCTAGACGAACGCATTCTGGGAAGTTTCGGGGACATAATACTTAATTCTCAACCACTTGCTGAGTGGTCGCCGGTGGCAGAAGAATTAAGTTTTGTGTCCCCGAAACTCGTCCAATCGACATGAAAGAGAACGAAAAGACCCGCGGCTTTTCCACCCGGCTCATTCACCATCGGGGTTCCGTGTGTCCACATACCGGCGCTGTTTCCCCGCCAATCTATCCCTCGTCCACCTTCAAACAGCAGGGAGTGAACGAGCACCAGGGTTTTGAGTACTCGCGGGGACGCAATCCGACCAGGCAGGTGCTCGAGGATTACATAGCCGATCTCGAAGGGGGTGAGCGGGGCTTCGCGTTTGGCTCCGGGATGGCGGCTATTTCGTCATGCTTCCTGCTCCTTTCGGCCGGCGATCACGTGCTGCTGACGCGCGGGCTGTACGGCGGCACGTACCGGGTGCTCTCCCGGATCTTCGATCGTTTCCGGATTCAGTTCTCGATGGTTGACACCACGCAGGTGGCGGCGGTCGAGGAGGCCATCCGCCAGGACACGCGGGTGTTGTACCTCGAAACCCCTTCAAATCCGCTGATGGAAATCAGCGACATCCGTGCGTTGTCTGAAATGGCACATTCGCGCGGCTTGATGGTGATGGTGGACAATACTTTCATGTCGCCGTTCCTCCAGCGGCCGATCCAGCAGGGTGCTGACATCGTCATTCACAGCGCCAGTAAGTTCCTGGGCGGGCACAGCGACCTCATCGCGGGACTCGTCGTGACGCGCGGAGAGGATTTGGGCAGATCGCTCGGGATGGTGCAGAGCTCGGTGGGTGCTATTCTCCCACCGTACGATTCCTGGCTGCTGGTCCGCAGCATGAAGACGCTGGAGGTCAGGGTCTCGCGGGCGCAGGAAAGCGCCTCGCGTATCGCCGTTTGGCTAACGGGACGTCCGGAAATAGAGTACGTGTACTATCCGGGCCTGCCCGGTCATCCGGGTTATGACGTTCACTTGAGGCAGGCGGATGGGGCGGGTGCGATTCTCTCTTTTCGGCTGAGTGACCGGGTTTCTGCGCCGAGTTTTCTGCGGGGATTGAACATCTGGAGCCTTGCCGTGAGCCTGGGAGCGGTGGAGAGCATCGTCACCCAGCCGGCGCATATGACGCATGCCAGCTACCCGGTCTCTCTGCGCAGAGAAGTGGGCGTTACCGATCAGGTGATTCGGCTTTCGGTCGGTTTGGAATCCCCGGATGATCTAATCGCGGATCTGGAACAGGCACTCGATCAAAACAAGGAGTGAGATAACCATGAGCAGGCAGAGGCTGGGTTCAACCGATTGTGTGCATGCCGGGACCAAACCGGTTGAGCTGTCCGGACCGATCATCGCTCCTATCGTCCATTGCGCACCATTCTCGTTTTCCTCGTCTGCGGAAGTAATGGCTTTTCAAGAAGGGCGATCCGAGCGGCAGCAGCCCGAGTACGGACGCATGGGGAACCCGACCGTCGCTTTCGTGGAGAACCGGTTGGCGGCGCTGGAAGGCTCTGGCAGGGCGGTCCTTTTTGCGAGCGGAATGGCTGCTATCACCAGTTTCCTCCTGACCTCTCTGCAGTCCGGAGATCACGTCGTCCTGACCCGCGACTGCTATCGGCGAACGCGGGATTTCAGCACCACGTTCCTGAAGAAATTCGGCGTCGAGGTGAGTGTCGTCGAGCCAGAGATCTGTGAGATCGAGAAGGCGCTTCGGGGTTCCACGAAGATGATTTTCACCGAGTCGCCGACGAATCCCTACCTCAACGTTCTCGATATCGAAGCACTCGGACGACTCGGGAAGAGCTCCGGCGCGATCACGGTCGTCGACAGCACATTTGCCACACCGATTAACCTCCGAGCGATCGAGTACGGCGTAGACATAGTAATCCATTCGGCGACCAAGTACCTTGGCGGCCACAATGACCTGATCGCCGGCGTCATTGCCGGATCGGCCGAGGTGGTCAACCCGGTGGCGGACATGCGTTCGAACCTGGGCGGGATCTGCGACCCGAACACGGCGTTCCTGCTGGAGCGTGGACTGAAGACACTTGCCCTCCGCGTGGAGCGCCACAACTCCAACGGCCAGGCGCTCGCCGAGTACCTGGAATCCCACCCGAAGGTCGAAAGGGTCTACTACCCCGGTCTGGCCTCCCACCCGCACCACGCTATCGCCAAACAACAGATGCACGGCTTTGGAGGAGTGGTGAGTTTCGAAATCCGAGGCGACCTGGAGTTGACCGCACGTTTCATTGATCGGTTGGAGTTGCCTCATCTGACCCCCAGCCTCGGTGGAGTCGAATCGCTGGTCGAACAGGTGGTCGTGATGAGCTACTGGCTGGTTCCCCGAGAGGAACGCCTCAAGCTCGGGCTCAAAGACAACCTGGTGCGTTACTCGCTCGGGATAGAAGACATCGACGACATCATCGGCGACATCGCCCGGGCGCTGGACGGGATCTAGCGGGGATTTTGCGGGGAGACCCCGCCGGACCCCAAGGACCAGCTGACCACTAGCCCCGGATTTTTCACACGGGCAGGCGGTTTTTTCGAACTCTCGTTGGTCCGACTTCCAAGTCGGACATTCGGCATGCGGCCAGCTGGCTCGGTGTAGCTGGCGGTGTGAAGTGTACGACGTGGAAGTCGGACCGACACGAAACCGCCAGTCGAGCTTTCGCCACGGTCAGCAGGTCAGCTGGTCCTTGGGGCTCGGCGATCTCTCCCCGCTACCCCCGCCATCCCCCTGTCACAAACGGCCGCCCTCCGGTGTTTCTGATATGTGGCACAGGAGAACATCATTGAGACCTGCGGCCTGACACGCCGCTTTGGAGCTCTCACCGCCGTCTCGAATCTTAACCTCGAAGTCCCGGCAGGCAGCATTTACGGGTTTCTGGGTCCCAACGGGGCGGGCAAGACGACGACCATCCGCATGCTCCTGGGACTGATTCGCCCCGATGCGGGTCTGGTGCGCCTCTTCGGTCGCCCGTTAGCGTCGGACCGGTATCCCATACTGTGCCGGGTCGGGGCCTTCGTCGAAACGCCGTCGATCTACCCGCACCTGACCGGCCGCGAGAACCTCGAAATCACCCGCTGTCTGCTGCGCGTGCCGGTTGGGCGGCTGGACCAAGCACTGGCCATTGTCGGCCTCGAGTCAGCGGCGGATCGCCGTGCCCGAGACTACTCACAAGGTATGCGCCAGCGATTGGGGCTGGCGTTGGCCCTGCTCGGCGAGGTGGACCTGCTGATCCTAGACGAGCCAACCAACGGCCTGGATCCGGCCGGCATTCGCGAGACGCGCGATCTCGTCCGCCGCCTCGCAGCCGAATTTGGGATGACTGTGTTCCTGAGCAGTCATCTTTTGGGCGAGGTGGAGCAGGTGGCAACGCATGTGGGAATCGTCCACCAGGGGCACATGCTCTTCCAGGGACGACTCAGCGATCTGAAGACCCGCCTGCATCGGCACGTCCACGTTGGCGTTGACAACCGGGAACGGGCCGAATTGGTGCTCGGGAAAGCAGGCTGGCGTCTCACGCCCTCCGACAACGGGTATTTGAAGGTTGCCGCCGCGTCCGCCGCTGAGGCTTCGCGGTTGAATGCCGAGCTCACCAGCTCGGGTGTGCAGGTCTTCCATCTTGCGCTCGAACAACCGTCGCTGGAGGACCTTTTTTTCCAAATAACCGAGGGACATTGAGATGAGGCGCTTCATTCGTGACCTGACGGCGGCGGTGAGAGCCGAAAGCCTAAAAACCAAGCGAACTCTGGCGCTTCGCCTGGCTTTTGTCGCCCCGCTGCTGATCGTCTTTCTGCAGTTCGTCATCTTGTGGCATAACGGCGCAAAGATGATCCGCCCGGGCCGGAACGCTTGGATGTCGCTGATGCAGAACAGCCTATTGCTATGGGATCTGCTGATGGTGCCCCTGTTTGTCACCCTGCAGACAGCACTTCTGGCCGGACTGGAGCACTCGAACCAGAATTGGAAGCACCTGTTTGCCCTGCCCGTGTCGCGTCGGGCCATCTACGGGGCCAAGCAGCTGGTCGCACTGGGATTGATCGGGCTTAGTACTCCGGTGCTGTGGGCTGGTGTGATTGCTGCAGGGCTTCTGTTGCGGTTGCTTCGACCAGGCATCGGTTTTGAGGCGTCCATTCCGCCGTGGCGCATCCTTCAGTTTGCCCTGCTGTCTTATGTCTGTTCGTGGCTGATCATCGCCATCCATACCTGGATTGCGATGCGCTGGTCGAGTTTTGTGGTTGCCATGGGTGCCGGGGTGGCGGTGACTGTCGCAGCCGTGATTGTCCTGCAGTCCGAGTACAACGTGTACTATCCGTGGACCCTGCCTGCCGTCGTGACGCGTGCCGCCATCGAGGGTCAGCTACGCTATGTCGCCCTCGCGTGCGGATCGGTGGGCGGTATAGTGGTGGCTGTGCTGGCCGGCCTGGAATTCACCCGCCGCGATGTTCTCTAGGCAGCGCTGATGGTTAGGGCCCGCGCGCTTCGCTTGCGGTTCTGATGACTTTCAGGGCTTGAGCCAGCCATCACGTGACGTAGTCGTAACCGTAATCGTAATCGGCTTTTTGCCTTGGGGTCGGCATTATCTCCTCGCTACTCAGTCGCTCACCTTTTCTTCTCCGTTGCCGAACTCGGGCTTTGGCATTGGGCTGCCGCCGATGTGGCGTCCGAGCCACTGCTGAACCTCGTAGTTCCAGTAAATCGAGTTCTGTGGGGACAGGACCCAGTGGTTCTCGTTCGGAAAAAGGACGAGCCGCGACGGAACCCCCATTGCCTGCAGGACCCCGTACAGCTCTATCCCGTTGCCGTAAGGCACCCGGTAGTCCTGCTCGCCGTGGATGACGAGTGTCGGTGTCTTGAAGTTTTTCGCGTAAAACATCGGGTTGTTGCGTTGCATTCCTTCGATGTCATCCCACGGCGTGCCCCCCAGCACCTCGCCGGTGAAGACGTAGCTCGTCAGGTCGCCTCCATACTGCGCGTAAAAATTGCTTACGCCGGCATGATCGACGATACATTTGAAACGGTCCGTGTGGCCGAGGATCCAGGCCGCCATGTATCCGCCGTAGCTGGCGCCCGCAGCCGCCAGGCGATCGCGGTCGATGCTGGGGAACTTCTCAAGCAAATGGTCGGTTCCGAGCATGATATCGGTGAAGGGCTTCTCACCCCACTGCCCGTGGATACTTAGCGCGAACTCCTCGCCGAAGCCTGTCGAACCGTGGCGGTTCACCCAGGTGACGAAGTATCCGGGCGCGGCGAACACGTGTGCGTTCCATCGGTAGCTGAAGGCGTCGCGGACCATGGTGTGCGGACCGCCGTGAAGGAGTTGCACGAGCGGGTATTTCTTCGCCGGGTCGTAGCCAGGCGGATAAATCACCCATTGCTGGATCTCGCGGCTGCCGGCACCGGCGAAGGTGTGGGACTCGACCTTACCGAAATCGAACTTCGCGAGCATTTCATCATTGAAATGAGTGAGCTGGCGAGTCGCCCCGGTGTTCGCGTCCAGCACGAACAACTCGGTAGGGCGGCTGAAAGTTTCGTTCAGGAAGACGACTGCGCCGGTTCCAACGTCGAGGCTGCTCGACGTCCCGGCACCGTGGGCCTTGGTGAAGCCACTTCCATCCGCGTTCATCTTGAAAACCGGCAAAAGCCCTCGGTCTTCCGCCATCAGCCAAAGCGTTCGACCATCAGGAGAGAAAGCATACTCTCCGAACGAGTAGTCGAGATTGGCCGTCAGCGGCGAGTTTTTTCCGGTGGCCAGGTCATGCCGCCAGAGGCGATCGTTCTCGCCCGACCACAGCGGCCTTATATTTCGCGCGAAAATCAGCGACTTCCCGTCCGGCGCGAACCGCGGTTTCTGATCCAGCGAAGCGTTGTCGGTAGTGATGTTCTTCAGCGTTCCGGAGCCGTCCGTCGGCAGCAGGTAGATATCGCCGTTCGGCCGGTCGCGATAGGGCGGAGGCGTGCTGTTGATCGCCACTGCCACTTGTTTCCCATCCAGTGACACATCGATGACCGCTTCGCCTGTGACGGTGAACAGGCGGTCCCATTTCGGCGTCAGGTCTTTGATTTCCTTGCTCTCGACGTCAACCAGGACGAGCCGGTTAGCAAGATTGTCGGTGAGTGACTGATCCCAGTATCGGTATTGGCGGTGCTCGGTCACCTTGGCGGTCATCTTGGAGTCCTTGCGCCGCTTGATCTCCTTGCGCATGGCTGCCAGCTCGCCTTTGCCGAGAGACCCGGCCAGCTCGGGGATAACACGGGTTGCGGCGACGATTCGCTTGCTGTCGGGCATCCATAGCGGCGTTGTGATCGGGTAGGGAAGCTCGATGATTCTTTCGGCTTCGCCACCGTCGGCGGGTATCACGTAGAGGCCACCGACCTCGTCATCGCCACGCTTCGAGACAAACGCGATCCGCGTGCCATCCGGGCTCCAGGCAGGTGCGCTGTCGCCGGCGCCGGCCGTGGTGAGCCGTCGGGCCTTCGCTGTGGCGACGTCGACCAGCCAGAGGTTCGAGGTGCTCTTGTTCTTTTCCACAGACCATTCCTGCACGGGAAAAACCACGGTCCGCCCATCGGGGGAGAGGGCGGGGGCGCCAACCCGCTTGAAAGCCCAAAGATCCTGGGCGGTGATCGGGCGTTTGGCCTGCGCCTGCAGGACCAGGCTGGCAGCGAGCAGACAGACGGGTAGAATCAGGCTTCGAGAGAGGGTCTTCATTCCGGCAATATCGCAGAGTTGGGACGGGGGAGTCAAAAGGCACTGCCGACTGCGCACTGCGCACTGCAACTGACAACTGACAACTGACGACTGACGACTGACAACTGAGAAGGTGTGAAAGGATCGGGAGACGAGGCGAATGTACGTTTTCGACCCCAAAGGGGTCGCGTAGCAAAGCCCAGGTTGGCCGCGTTATCTGCGGCCTACCCTGGGTGACCAGGGAGTGGTTCTCAACCCTGAAAGGGTTGCGTATGTATCCGGATACGCAACCCCTTCAGGGTTGGGATCTTTGACGGGCCGCCACCCAGGGTAGGCCGCAAACAACGCGGCCAACCCTGGGCTTTGCTACGCGACCCCCTTGGGGTCGAAATGCGGTCTCACGACTTTTTCCACACCTTCTGCCGACTGACAACTGACAACAGACAACTGACAACAGACAACTGACGACTGACACGACTGACGCGGCGGATTCTGACCGGCGAATCCGCCCTGTCCCGAGGCCGTGACCGAGAGCACGCCCCGGGTAGGTTCGTAGTCCGGCTTCAGCCGGCCGAACCGTCGGTAAGCATCAAGAGCCGCTTGTCGGACTTTGAAGGCGGACCGCGCCCGGAACCTCGTCATCGCCAACTCGTGCCACCGGCTGAAGCCGGGACTACGAACCTACCCGGGGCGGCCCGACTTCCAAGTCGGACTCCGTCGGTTGTCAGTGCGCAGTGCGCAGTGGGCAGTGCGCAGTTCTACTCCCGGTGGCGGTCGCGCAGGAGATCCAGTGGATCGAGCTCGGTCGGTTCTGCCTCCTGGCGCTCCGGCCGCTCCTCCTGGGGTTCGGTTTCTCCTGGATTGATGAACAGGTTGGCCTCGACGCCCGCCTGCCGCGTGTACAAATCGAAATACCGCCGTCGCGCCCGCAGCAGTTCCACGTGCGTGCCCTTCTCGACGGTCCGGCCGTCTTCGAGCACCAGGATTTGATCCGCCGAGCGGATGGTGCTCAGCCGGTGCGCGATGATGAACGTCGTGCGTCCCTTCATCAGGCCTGCGAGGCCCTCCTGAATGAGTGACTCGCTCTCCGTATCCAGGCTGGAAGTCGCTTCGTCCAGGATGAGAATTCGCGGGTCGGCCAGAACCGCCCGGGCGATCGCCACGCGCTGGCGTTCCCCGGCCGAAAGCTCGTTCGGATGCTGCCGCAGGCGGTGTTCGAGGCCCATGTCGTTGAGCAGAGCCTCCGCCTTCTGGGCGCGTTCGCGGGCGCCGAGCCGGCTCTCGAACATCGGGATCTGGACGTTCTCCAGCGCCGTGAGAGTCGGCATCAGGTGGAATGCCTGAAACACGAATCCCACCCGCTGTGAACGGAAGCTATCCAGGTCGAACGAATTGGAAAGGCTCTCGCCGCGGTAGAACACCTCTCCCTTGCTCGGCCGGTCCAGGCCGCCCAGCAATTGGAGCAGTGTCGACTTCCCGCTGCCGCTGGGTCCGGTGATCGCGATGAATTCGCCGGCGCCGATGCACATGTCTAC
>CAYQYP010000161.1:0-26694 GCA_964421755.1 uncultured Acidobacteriota bacterium | reverse complement strand
CCCGAATTGTGCAACCCGAGGTTTCGGGGACACAAAACTTAATTCTTTGCTCACGGGCGATACTGCCGGATGCTTGGGAATTAAGTATTATGTCCCCGAAACGCCTTCCCCGAAACACTATTCCTATGCGCCCACCGTCCGGATCTCTTCGACAAAACGCAGAAAATCCACTTCCATGGCACGCAGTCCGCTCTGGTAGACATAGGCGCTCGCCATCTGTTTGGCGACAATGGCGGCGACATACTTGCCGGGTACCCGTTGGAGGACCGTCTCAATTCCGAGGTGGTCGACCAGGACGCGCGGACAGTAGTCCGACACAACAGCACGGACGAGCTCGGGATCGGAAATGAGGTCGGATCTCTGGATCGCATCGGCCAGCGCGTTGATCTTCAGGCTGAGCTGGTCGGACAGAATCGAGCTGGCCACACCGGTTTCCTTCCGCTCCCGCTGCAGCGCTCGGAACTCGAGCCTCGCATTCGCCCGGATCTTCTCGATGATTTCCTGCACGTAGCGAACCCGGAATTCAGATTCGGGACCGTTTGCTACCATCATCAGCGACCGATACTCCTCGTCATTTAGCGCCAGTGACGCCAGGACTTCGAGGGAGGAAGAGGTGACACCGCCCTTGTTAGCCGACGCATCCTTGATCAAGACTATGCCGGCCTCCTCCAGCCGCAACCGGGCGTCCTGTGTGATGAAGAGGTTCGCCCCTTCGACGATTGCCTTGAAACGCGGCCGTCCGTTTTCGCCAAGCATCTGCGACCAGTTTCCGATATTGATCGACCGGGGCCTCCCGCCGCAGGGAACAAACAGATCCGCGGTGATATTGGGCAGAAGGTGGAACCGATTGCGGAAATGTTCGCCGTTGATGACACGCGTGCCGTCCGGCAGCACGAGGTCCCGGTCTTCGATCGTGACCACGAAGCCGTCAGTTGACAGTTTGGATCGGTCGAAATGGCGAACCATCTGGCGCCGGTCGGCCAATCCGAGAAGAGTCTTGCGGTCTAGCCCGCGCGGATCGTAGACGACACCACTGCCGTCGACCACGGCCAGGGTCCGATCCTTGGATAGTCTGATTTCGTTGCTGCCCAGATCTCCGTCCGGTCCTCCGGTCTGGATCTTGGTGACCTGGCTTTCTTCCAGGCCAAGCTGCTCGAGCACGCCCAGAACGTACTCGTGGATCCCCTGCGTCGTCATGCCGTGAACGTCGTGAGGAACGCCGCCGAGGGACGGCGCTTTGCCGGTGGTAAACGGCTTCCAGTAAGCGTAGCCTCGTTCCTTGGCGCGCAGGCAGGCCCAGTTCATCAGCTCCGCAGTTCCCTCATCGGGGCCAAGGAAGAGGATCTCCTGCTGTCCGTAACGGTCGACGATGTCTCCGCCTGGCATCAGTAGATCGAGTACACCGTCGACATAGTTCTTGAACGCGGATTCGGCTTTATCCTGCGAATCGAAGTGCAGCAGGATCGTGCCTTTGGATCCGCCCTCGGGTATGTCCTTGTTCTTGAGTTGCTGGGTCGATGCCAGGTTGTAGTTCTCGTCAAAAATGAAGTCGGAATTGATGTCGTAGGTTTCCTCGTTACGACTCCTGACGAGACGGATTCCCCCGCGTGCCACATCTTTGAACCGGATGTGGAACCCGCGAAATTCCTTCCCCACGAGATAGAAAATTCCAAAAGGATTCTGCGGATAGTCGATCGGATCAAGCAGGGAAGAATCAAGTCGAAAAGCCAGCGACGCTTTGTCAGTCTTAAAGAAGTTCGTCTTCAGAACCACCTTGTTGAAGGTCAGGAACGACTCCATGACCCGCCGTTCTACCTCCCACGAGATACCCGACGCAATTCCTTCGTGGATCTGTTGTCCAATCTGGTCGGGATCGCCCTCATCGGGCTCGGGTGAGAACCGAAGGCTGAATTGTTCGAAGGCCAGACGTGCAATCCCGGGGAATCGAATAATGGTTTCATTGACACGGCTGGGAGTATACGTGTCCTTGACCAGCTTTGTTTTCAGCCGGGTCAGCATGCCCTTGATTTCGGGTTTGCCTTCGAGGGCAAGCGAGATCGCCTGAAATTCCTCGCTGTCGGAAGTGAGGAACTGGTTGGCAAAGTGCGATACGGCGGTCGCGTAAAGGGTTTCCTGTGCGGAAAACTGCCGCTGAAAGAAAAGCGTGCTCAGTTTGCTCGTTGGCATGATCACGACCGCGCTCAGATCGCGCTCCAGCCGATACGCGATGTCCGGGTCCTCGATTCTCGGAAGGTAAAACGAAAAAGCGATCTTGTCGTCGGCGTATGGCTCTACATACTTGCGAACGGTGTGCAGCTCATACGTATCAAGAACATGTGAGAAGTCAGAGGTGAACCGGCGTGATGCGTCTCGTTTGAGGGTTACCATGATTCTGGTTTCATCGGGATCCCCCTCGGAGATGTGGATAAATGGCGCTTCCTTGCCGCGGAGCGCTTCCCAGCCTCGCTTGTAGCGATTGACCGTGGATTCCGGGCTTCGGCGGAGGAAATCGACATCCACGGCCGTCTCGAAGGTCAGCTCTTGACCCGGCTGCCGCACCGGGAACGAAGGAGCGGCGAGGAAGTAGAGCCGGAAGGGCGTTCCGTGAACCTTCCCCTTGGTCAGGTAGGACTGCAGCCGGAATCGCGGGTACTTCGTCTCGATCCTGCGCTCGACCTCATCGGTTGCTTCAGGCTCCTCGGCGACGAAATAGATCGCCTGGTTTGCCTGCTCGCTCGCCAGGTTCAGCCGGACTTCCTCGCCGGAGTTCTGGGCAATGATCTCCGCAGCCCGCAGCGATTCGATGTGTCGCGCAATGAGCTCCGGCGGTGTAGTTTCGAAATAATAGCGGTTGATTCGCAGGTCGCGGCAAAACCACTCGATCTGCTGCCGAACACGTTCAGGTGCAAAATTTCCGTTTCCGACGATCGTCTGCTCGATGATTTCCAGCGTCTCGAGTGGCAGACACCCTCCCAATGCCAGCTCTTCCAGAGTTCTCATGGGCGTGATTCTATCCGATTTTCCGAGCAACCGCCTGCTTTCAGCGGGCAGCAGGCAGAGGACAGCAGGCAGACGGCAGCCGAAACGCTGGCAACCAACTCCATGCGAGTGCTAGCCTGGTTTCTGTTTTCGCTGCCTGGCTCGGTGTAGCAGCTTTTGCGAATCTCTCGTTGGTCCGACTTCCAAGTCGGACATTCGGCATGCGGCCAGCTGGCTCGGTGTTGCTGGCGGTGTGTAGTGTCCGACTTGGAAGTCGGACCAACGTACACCGGCAAGCGCCGTCTGCCCGCTGCCTGCTGCCGTCTGCCTGCTGCCGTCTGCCGTCTGCCCGCTGCCGTCTGCCGTCTGCCGTCTGCCCGCTGCCCGCTGCCCGCTGCCCGCTGACAGGTTGTTCGCTTCGATGTTATTCTCGGCGAATGAAGAAGTTGATCGGACATGGGTTGTGGGCCGGCGTGGCCTTGGTGGCCGCCTTCTGCCTTGCTGGTCTGGCGCTTAACCGAGGCGAGCACGTGAACAGCATGTGGATCGTTCTCGCCGCTATATGCACCTACCTGGTTGGCTTCCGGTTCTACGGCAAATTCATTGCAGCGAGAGTGATGCACTTGGATAACGAGCGGGCCACGCCGGCCGAACGGCTGCGCGACGGCCATGATTTCGAGCCGACCAACAAGTGGATCGTCTTCGGGCATCATTTTGCCGCGATCGCCGGCCCTGGTCCGTTGGTCGGGCCAGTTCTGGCGGCGCAGTTCGGGTACCTGCCCGGAACCTTGTGGATCATCGTCGGGTGCGTCATTGGCGGAGCCGTTCAGGACTTCGTGATTCTCTTTTCATCGATCCGCCGGGACGGAAAATCGCTCGGTCAGATGGCCCGGGAAGAAATCGGCAAGCTCGGGGGCTTTACCGCGCTGCTGACGGTGTTTCTGATCATGATCGTGCTGCTGGCGGCCGTGGCACTGGTGGTCGTGAATGCGCTGAAGGGCAGTCCCTGGGGCACATTTACGATCGCAGCCACGATGCCGATAGCGGTATTCATGGGGCTTTACCTTCGTTACTGGCGCCCAGGCAAAGTCCTCGAGTGTTCGGTCATCGGTTTCGTCCTGGTGGTCTTCAGCATCGTGGGCGGCGAGTGGGTGGCCCAGTCGGCCGTCCTGGCACCGTGGTTTACGTTCTCGGGTCTCACTCTGGCGTTCGCGATCGTCGTCTACGGATTTCTCGCCAGCGCGCTGCCGGTCTGGCTCCTGCTGGCCCCGCGTGATTATCTGAGCACGTTCGTTAAGTTGGGCGTGGTGATTATGCTGGCCTGCGGCATCCTGCTCGTTCGCCCGCCGATGAACCTGCCCGCATTCACCAGGTTTACGGACGGTAACGGGCCGATTTTCGCGGGTAACATTTTCCCCTTCTGTTTCATCACGATCGCCTGCGGAGCCATCTCCGGGTTCCACTCGCTGATCAGCTCGGGGACCACGCCGAAACTGATCGCCAGGGAGTGGCATGCCTGGCCGGTCGGCTACGGGTCGATGCTGATGGAAGGTTTTGTCGCGATTATGGCGATGGTCGCCGCCTGTGCGCTGGAGCCGGGCGTCTACTTTGCCGTCAACTCGCCCGCCGGAGTCGTAGGGGCGACTGCGGAGCAGGCGGTGGCCACAGTGTCCTCCTGGGGTTTCCCGGTGACCGCCGCCCAGATGCAGGCATTGGCCGAACAGGTTGGCGAAACCAGCCTATTCTTCCGCACGGGTGGCGCGCCTTCTCTGGCCCTCGGAATGGCTCACATCTTCGCGCAAACCGGAGGGGGAACGGCTCTCATCGGATTCTGGTACCACTTCGCGATCATGTTCGAGGCTCTCTTCATCCTCACCATCATTGACGCGGGCACCAGGGTCGGACGCTTCATGCTCCAGGATCTGCTTGGGCACATCTATGCGCCCTTCGGTCGCGGGGGATGGAAAGGAGGCCGGGTGCTGGTCAGCGCATTGGTCGTCGCGTGCTGGGGCTACTTCCTGTACCAGGGAGTGATCGACACGCTCGGCGGTATCAACTCGCTCTGGCCGCTGTTCGGCATAGCCAACCAACTGCTCGCCGCTATTGCCCTATGCGTGGCGACGACGATCCTTATCAAGATGCATCGGGCAAGGTACATGTGGATAACCTGCGTCCCCCTCCTCTGGCTTCTCGCCGTCACCTTCACTGCGGGGCTCCAGAAGATCTTCTCGCCAGCTCCCCGTGTGGGTTTCCTGGCCCAGGCAGCGAGACTGGAAGCGAGCCTGGCTTCCGGAATTGCCGATCCAGCCAGGACCGCCGAAGTCAAAGCCATGATTTTCAACGCCCGGCTTGATGCCTTCATGTGCGCGATTTTTTTGGTGCTTGTGTCTCTGGTCGTGCTCGACTCAGCCCGCCTCTGGATCGGGATCTTCCGGGGTACGCGCGAGGCGCGCGTGCTCGAATCGCCGTTTGTTCAGTCGCAACTACGCACGGAGGATTTATGAGCGCACTTCGCGGTTTTGCCGGCCTGGTCCTCAGGATTCTGCGCGAGCTTTCGGACGAAAACGCCTACGAACGCCATCTGCGAGCACACGGGGTGAAACACTCGGGCGAGGAGTGGCGAAGGTTCTGTGCCCATCGATTCGAAGCCAAATACCGCCGGCCCAAATGCTGTTGACCCGGGACCGGCTGACCAGCTGACCGGTTGACCAGCTGACCAGCTGACCGGCTGACCAGCTGACCGGAGGGAGTCGCCAACCGGGCCGAAAAGGAGCGGATTCGCTTTTCAGAATCCGCCGCTTTTCGGCCCGGTTGCTGGGTGTTTGGACACCCAAGGGTTTCCGGCCGCGAAAAACCGCCACGGCAGCTCCGCGGCTTTTGTTATGCCGATCCGCACCGATCGCCCCACGCGCAGGCGGGGCAGAGATTCGGCGTGGGCCAGATAGAGAGGCGGTTCGGTGAGCGGCCGCAGATGGAAGCGGTTATCGATTCCGAAGGCCAATGTCAGCTTGCCGGGGCCGTTCGTTAACTGGGTATCGGAACGCACTTTCCGCAGGCCTTTCATGTGGTCGATGCCCTCAACCGGTTCGACCGCGCGAATCAGGACAGCGGCGCCGATGCCTTCCGGTTCGGTGATGACGTTCAACAGCCAGTACATGCCGTAGTTGAAGTAGATGTAGGCGAGTCCGGGCCGTGAGAGCAGATCGCCTCCCCGCCAGCGTACTGCGGCTTTCGGAGGCCGGGATTTCACTTTCCGCCAGGCATGACAGGCCGGTTCGTCTTCTCTGTACGCCTCGGTCTCGACGATCCGGCCGATCAGCCGTGTCCCGTTATCGAGCTCCCGAACGAGCAACATCCCGATCAGTTCTTCGGCTACCTGAAGCGTCGGTCGAGCGAAAAACTCCGGCGGGAGGGGCAAAGGTGCGAGTTGTTTCATGCGTTTTGGGTCCGGCCGCCGAGTTGCCTGCGCGACGCCCTGAGCGGAAGTCAGCCAACCGGGCCGTAAAGCGGCGGATTCCGAAAAGCGAATCCGCCCTACGACCGAGTGGTTCCGCATGGTGAGCAGTCGTAGGGCGGATTCGCTTTTCAGAATCCGCCGCTTTACGGCCCGGTTGTTACCATTTGTTGCCCGTCAGCCCGTCAGCCGCCTACACTTGCTCCGGGACGACAAACGGGGCGCGGTACTGACGGGTCAACAGCTTGTTTGCCTCGTCATCCCCCTTGAACGTTTCGGTCGCGGGGTCGAATTCGAGCACTCGCCCAAGGCGGAACGAAATGTTCCCGAGATGCGCGAGGGCGGATGAGAGGTGCGCGCTTTCGACCGGTCCGTTCTGCTTGGAAGCATCGCGGCTGCGCACACACTCGATGAAGTTGGCGAAATGATCCCCGCCTGTCTCTCTGGACGGACCTGGGGTCCGCTTTTGGCCAAGGAAAATCTCGTACTTGTCGTAGCCTTGGACGACCAGGTATCCCTCTGACCCGTAGAAGATGTTGCCGACCCCCGCTCCGTCTTCCAGGTTAGTGCACCAAGGCCTGACTTCGAATTCGATCATCTTCCCCTGGTCGGGGTAATGGAACAGGGCGCTCAGCACCTCAGGGGTCTCCTTGGCGTCATCGAACAGGAATTTCCCGCCCATCGCCGTGACCTTGTTGGGCAGACCGACGTCCAGGCCCCACATGCACAGGTCGGTTTCATGGATGCCCTGATTGCCGATGTCCCCGCATCCAAATTCCCAGTTCCAGTGCCAGTTGTAGTGAACGATATCGCGGCTGAACGGCCTCTCCTGGGCGGGGCCCAGCCACAAGTTGTAGTCCAGCTCCGGAGGGACGGGCGAAACGCCTTTGCGGCCGATGTCCGGACGCCACCGGTAGACTAGTCCGCGCGCCATGTAAACCTTGCCGATAGTCCCCTTGCGGAGGTGGTCCACCGCTTCCTGGATAGCGAGCGAGCTGCGCAACTGGACGCCGTTCTGGACAATGCGGTTGTATTTTTTGGCCGCCTCCACCATTTTCCGGCCTTCCCAGACGTTATGCGTGGCAGGTTTTTCCACGTAGACATCCTTGCCGGCCTGGCAGGCCCAGATTGTGGCCAGGGAGTGCCAGTGATTCGGAGTGGCGATGCCAACGACATCCACCTCTTTGTCCTCGAACACCTTACGCAGGTCGGCCTCTGTCTTCACCTTCTTGGAGTACTTGGTTTCGAAATCCTTGGCGCGCTGCGTGAGGATTGCCGAGTCCGGGTCGCAAAGGGTCACGACTTCTACGTTCGGCTGTTCCATGAACCCTGCGATGTGAGTCTTGCCTCGTCCATTTACTCCGAGCACGGCGGCACGCACTCGGTCGTTGGCGCCGAAGGCTGTGTGCGGGACAAACATCGGGGCTGCGATAGCAGCCGCAGCTGCGGTTCCGGTGTTCTTGAGGAAACTCCTGCGCGACAAATCAAGGCGGTCGTTTTGCATGGTTACTCTCCCTGGTGAATCCGAGTTTCGGGAAGTTTCGGGGACATAATACTTAATTCCCATCCAATCGGCGTGTACTTAGCGTCTGCACAGGAATTAAGTTTTGTGTCCCCGAAACTCCCCTTGAACCGTTTCTGTTATGAACCAAGGAGGTTGAAGCTTCAAGCCCTTTCTTCTGGAACCCGCGTGGTTGACTTGTCCGCGGGTGCCCCCTTAGAATCCAGCCAATGTCTATCCTCAAATTTCTCGGTCTCCAGAACCAGCCGGAAGCAGCGCAGGGGGATACGGAGACGGTCAGGCGAATTGCGCAGGAGTTGGAACGGCTCGAGCCGGAACAGGCTCGCTACATCGCCGCTTTTGCCTTTATGCTCAGTCGGGTCGCCCACTCGGACTTGGAGATAAGCGGTGAGGAAACCCGCATGATGGAACGAATCGTCACCGAGATCGGCGGCGTTCCACCGGAACAGGCGGTCATCGTCGTTCAAATAGCAAAGACCCAGAATCGGCTGTTCGGGGCCACCGACAACTACCTGGTGAGCCGGGAGTTCGAAAAGATAGCCAGTCGCGAACAGAAGATGGCGCTGCTGGAGTGCCTGTTTGCCGTATCTGCTTCGGACGAATCGGTCTCAGTCGTGGAGGATCGGGAAATCCGGCAGATCGCATCCGAACTAAAGCTGGATCACCAGGACTTCATCAAGGTGCGCTCGGCATTCCGAGATCACCTGGCCGTCCTGAAAAGAAAAACCGACTGATAAGACTGCCCGATCCTGTGGCCCTATACGTTCTATGGGTCCTATCTGCTATTTTGCCCAGTAACCTGCACGGGTGCTGACCACAGCGACGCCTTCGCGCACGACATCGATCTTCACCCGGTGAAACTTGCCGTCCTTGTGCTTGCGGGTCGGCACATAGGTGACGGTGTAGACGTCGGACAACTCGTCGATGATCTTCGAGTAGGCAATCTCGAGGGCGCTGATCCCCGGGGTCTCAAAATAGCGTCCGCCCGAGACCTGCGCCAGCTCGCTCAGGTAGTCCTTCGCGCTCTTGTACATCTGCTGGGCTTTGTAGGTTTCCCTCTCCCGTTCAGTCCGGCCGCCGCCAATCATGATCCCACCGATCGTGGGGGCACCGGTTCCAGGAATCGGGTCCGGGTTTGGCAGTGGCTCTTCATCGTCATCATCCGGGTGCCGTCCGCGGGGATCGCGTGGATTCCTGCCGGTCCGGTCCGGGTACCGGCGCCCGGTGCGGGGGTCATAGTCCGGGTCATTGCGCGTCCGCATGGTCTTGTAGTACTCCCGCGAATCGTACTGGATCGGAAACATAAGGATGCCGGACTCCTCGATCAGTTCGATGGACTCCTTCCTCGAAAAGTCGCTGTTGTGATCGATCCCATCCGTGTAGACGATCATGGCCTTGCGCGGCGTCTTGCGGGTAAATTTCTTCTGCGCAGCCAGGCAGACGGCGTCGTAGAGAGCAGTGCCGCCCTTCTCGTTGGTCCGGAGCTCCTCGATCGTGTCCATTACCTTCTGAAGGTCGGGGGTCCAGTCGCAGTCGATGTAAATCTCGTCGTCGAAGCTCACGAGCAGCATCCGATTCATCTCGGGCATCTGGGCGACAAAATCGATCGATCGATCTCGGATCCCCTGCTGGATGTCGACCGTGCTCGGACTCACGTCCAGGAGCAGTGCGACGTCGAAAGGCTCGCCGCCCTTAAACAGACGTCGAAGCTTCTGTTCCTCGCCATCTTCGAAGATCTTGATTTCGTCCGGCTGGACGTCGACCGACTTGCCGGAGCGGTCAGTAAACCGAACGTGGAAGGCAACTTCTTCGGTAGTTACCCGGATCGTCGGGGATTCCTGAGCGAGAAGGGGAGAAATTACAAACAGGCAGAACCACAGCGCGCCTGGCCGTGCTTTCATATTTGTCAATGATACGCCTTCGGCGCAAAAGGTTCAGTCGGTTCGACAAACCAAGCCGGTCGCGAGTCAGGCGTTTTGGGCCGAACAGAACCGCAAACGGAGCGCTTTTTGCGAAGTGCGCGGATTGTTACCGTGAGCGAGTTCTTGGGCTCGGAGCGCGATGTAGCCGACACCGAGCGGAACAGAACCGCAAACGGAGCGCTTTTTGCGAAGTGCGCGGATTGTGACAGTTACCGGGCACCTGCCATTGGAACGTGTCTTCAGCTGAGTCCCCCCAATGTGAACTCCCAAAAGGAATGAAATAGAATGTGACAGACGCACGAAATCTCTTAGACCCTATGGATCTTCGCGACTTTCACGGTCCTAACGCCGGTTACATTCTCGAGTTATACGAGCGCTTCCGCCGGGATCCCTCATCGGTTGATCCGGCGTCTCGGACCGTTTTTGAACAATGGCAGCCGGAGCCGGACGGGGCCGGTGCGGTCGGGGGCGAGACCACCGCCATCTCTCTGCAACGGGCCGTCAAGGCTGCCAATCTGTCCCAGGCTATCCGCGAGTACGGACACCTGGGAGCTCGCCTTGACCCTTTGGGCCGTAAGCCGCCGGGTGAACCATCGCTTTCGCTTGACTTCCATGGTTTGACCGAGGGCGACCTCCGCGCATTGCCTGCGGCCCTGGTTGGGGGCCCGGCGGCCGAAGGCGCGCGCGACGCAGAGGAGGCAATCAGGCGGCTTCGGGAAATGTACAGTGGAACGCTGGGGTATGACTGCGACCACCTGCGCAGTGCCGACGAGCGCCGCTGGTTGCGTGAGGCTGCCGAGTCGCGTCGCTTTCACCCGTCGATGCGCCCTGTCGACCCGATCGCCCTGCTTTCCAAGCTCACCCAGGTTGAAGTGTTCGAGCGCTTCCTTCACCGCGCGTTTCCGGGCAAGTACCGGTTCTCGATCGAAGGGCTGGACATCCTCATTCCCATGCTGGAGGAAGTACTCCAGATGGCCATCGGGGCAGGGGCGTGCACCATTCTCATCGGAATGGCCCACCGCGGACGGCTGAATGTCCTGGCGCACATCCTGAACAAGCCGTACTCCCAGATCCTCGCTGAATTCAAGGATCCGATCCGTCCGGCGTTTATATCCAGCGAGGTTGGCTACACGGGTGACGTGAAGTACCACAAGGGGGCGCGTCGCGAGTTGCGTGACGGAGACCCAACCTGCCTGGTGGTCACGATTCCTCCGAATCCCAGCCACCTTGAAGCCATTAATCCGGTTCTGGAAGGAATGACCCGGGCTGCGGGAACGAAGGTCGGCAAAGGGGGGCAGCCTGCTTTCAATCCGAAGGTGACCTTGCCGATTCTGGTTCATGGGGACGCGGCATTTCCGGGGCAGGGAGTCGTCGCGGAGACGCTAAACCTCTCTCGCCTTTGCGGTTACTGGACCGGCGGCACTCTGCACATTATCGCGAACAATCAGCTCGGCTTCACGACGATGCCGTACGACAGCCGCAGCACACTCCATGCAAGCGATCTCGCGAAAGGTTTCGAGATCCCGGTGGTGCACGTCAACGCGGACGACCCGGAAGCCTGCCTGGCGGCTGCCCGTCTGGCCTTGGCGTATCGGGACAAGTTCCACAAGGATTTCGTTATCGACCTCATCGGTTACAGGCGCCACGGCCACAACGAAGGCGACGAGCCGGGTTTCACGCAGCCAGTGATGTACAAGGCTGTCACTCCCCATCCCACCGTGCGCGAACTGTGGGCCAAGTCGCTCCAGGAGCGGGGTCTGCTGAACGCCGACGAGGCCGGCAAAATGGTCGCTGCCGCCACCGAGGTCCTCCAGCGGGAGCTTGAGACGTTGGAGCCGGCGGAGGACCTCCAGGAGCAGGTGCCTGCCACGCCGCCGCCCGGGGCAGCCAGGAAGACGAAAACCGCCGTGCCTCTGGAACGGCTCCGCGTTTTGAACCGGGCGCTGGTTTCTCTGCCTGAGAACTTCCGCCTGCACCCGAAACTCGAGAAGCTGATCGCACGACGACGGGAGGCGCTGGACGACCCGGAGGGTTCCACAGTTGACTGGGCCATCGCCGAAGGCCTTGCGCTCGCGTCGATACTCGAAGACGGCATCGCCGTCCGGATGACCGGGCAGGACGTGGAACGCGGCACTTTCAGCCAACACAACGCCGTCTTCTATGATGCCGAGGATGGCAAGCGGTTTGTTCCCCTGCAGGCTCTGCCCAAGGCAGCGGCGCCGTTTGAAATTTACAACAGCCCGTTATCCGAGAATGCAGTCCTTGCCTTCGAGTATGGCTACAACATCCAGGAGCCAGGCCGCCTGGTTCTCTGGGAGGCTCAGTACGGGGACTTCATCAACGGGGCCCAAACCGTCGTGGATGAGTTCCTGGTTTCGGCCCGCTCGAAGTGGGGACAGACGCCTTCGCTTGTAATGCTGCTTCCGCACGGATACGAAGGTGCCGGCCCGGATCACTCGAGTGCTCGGCTGGAGCGGTTTCTGCGACTTGCTGCCGAGACCAACCTTCGGCTTGCTTACCCGACGACCGCAGCACAGTACTTTCACCTGCTGCGCCGGCAGGCCGCGCTCCTGGAGAGAGACCCGTTGCCGCTGATTGTCCTGACGCCGAAGAGTCTCCTCCGGAACCCATTCTCCGCTTCTCGCCCGGTCGAACTGGCGAAAGGCGGATGGGAGCCGGTATTGGCGGATGCCAAGGCGCTCGATCAGCCGGACAAGATCGAGCAGGTGCTCGTCTGCAGCGGCAAGTTCGGCGTCGACCTCTTGACGAGCGACAGGCGGGAAGCCCATCCCGAAACGGCGATCACTCGAATGGAACAGATCTATCCGTTTCCCGCCGATGCCCTGCTCGGCGTCCTTAAACGCTTCTCGAAATTGAAAGTCGTGAAATGGGTCCAGGAGGAACCCCGCAACATGGGAGCCCTCGGATTCTGGAATGAACAGCTGAACGAATCCTTCGGTCAGAAATTGCGCTCTATCAACGAGCGGCTCGTGTTCGGGCTGGTCGCGCGGTCACCCAATTCGAGTCCCGCCGAAGGATCGTCCTCGGTGCACGCAAACACACAGGCGTCGCTGATCAGCCGATCGTTTGGGGACGAAGCGGAGCCGGAGACCAAAAGCGCTGCAGACGCTCAGGCCAGCGCAAGGTAGAGCACGTGCACAGACTCGCGGGAACACCGCAGGAGAGAGATCATGCCCTTTGAGCTCGTAGTTCCGGATCTTGGTGAGTCGGTTTCAGAAGCCACCATTGCTCGCTGGAGCAAGCAGGAAGGGGAAACTGTTGCTGCGGGCGAAGTGGTGGTCGAACTGGAGACCGATAAGGCCAACATGGAGATTGCCGCTGAAAAGCCTGGCAAACTCGTCGAGATCAAGCATCCCGAAGGGGCCGACGTAAAGGTTGGTGACATCCTCGGCCTCGTGGACGAGAGCGCCGCAGCCGTGCCCCGTGCGGAAGGCCGCGATCGCCCTGAGGAACCGGCTCCCGAGCCCGAACCGGTTCCCGAGCAGCCGGCGCCCCAACCCGACAAGGGAGACGAACAGGTTGAAAGACCCAAGCCGGCCCCTGCCCGCAGACCGGAACAACCTGTCCCGCCGCCGGATAAGCCGGAGATTAAGCGGGTACCCCCGAAACCGGAGATGCCGGCAGCCAGCCAGACCGGACAGCTCGATGAGCGCATAAAGATGTCCCGCCGCCGTCGCACGATCGCCGCTCGATTGGTCGAGGCCCAGCACGCCGCCGCGATGCTGACGACCTTCAACGAGGCGGACATGTCGGCCGTGATGGATATCCGGAAAAGAAGAAAAGAAGCGTTCGAGAAGAAGAACGGTGTCAGCCTCGGGCTCACGTCATTCTTCGTAAAAGCGGCCATCGCGGCTCTCAAGCAGTTCCCCCGGCTCAACGCCGAGGTGGACGGCGACGAGATGGTCATCAAGCATTACTACGACATCGGGATAGCCATCGGGGACCCGGAAGGCCTCGTTGTCCCGGTCCTGCGCTCAGCCGATCGGCTGACTTTTGCCGAGATCGAGAAAACCGTTCGACAGTTCGTGGAGCAGGCCGACAGCGGCTCGCTTTCCATCGAGGATCTGCGCGGCGGGAGTTTCACCATAACGAACGGTGGCGTCTTCGGCTCACTCATGAGCACTCCGATCTTGAACCCGCCTCAGGTCGGTATTCTCGGATTGCACCGCATCCAGGAACGGCCGGTCGTGATCAACGGCGAGGTCGTGGTGCGTCCAATGATGTACCTGGCGCTAAGCTACGACCACAGGATCGTCGACGGCCGGGAAGCCGTTCAGTTCCTGGTTCGAGTGAAGCAGTTTCTGGAAGACCCGGAGAGTCTGCTGCTGGAAGGGTAGACCGAATGCGGAATGCGGGATGAGAAACGAACTCATTTAGCCACTGACACGCCACGGGAGCAACCGAGCGCCTTCAATTCCGCATTCCGCACTCCCCATTCCGCATTGGGTGCCGGGTCCTTGGGTCGGCGTTCACTTGGCCGTTAAGAGCGATCTCATTTCGATAGCTGGGCCGTACCTGGCCAGCAACTCCGTCACTTCAGCGGCGTCGACCGTGGTCGCGTTCGGGTCTCCGCCAAGCGACTTCCAGGGCGGAGGTTTCTTGAAATCATACTCCCCGAAGACTATCACGGGATTTCCGAAGACCTCGGAAGCGCCATCCGAGGAAGCAACCAGGTTGTCGGTCCACTGATAAACCCATACCGCGTCTTCTTTGAGCAGGCGAATACACCCGTGGCTGTAAGGCTTACCGGGCATGGCGTATTGATGAAAGGCGACGCCCATCGATGTGTGCAGGTTTACATACCAGCGCATGATCCAGTTGCGATTCAGGCTGCTCGCCCGGCGCGCCGACTTCCAGCTTGTGAAGTAGAGGGTCGCAGGGGTCGGGCGGTCGCGGATACCTGTTGAGATGGGTCCCCACCGCACCAGCTGACCGTTCTCGTATGCGCCGAAGGCCTGCACTCGCAACGAGACGAGGACCAGTTTCGGGTATGCGGCTGCCTCGCCTACGTGCCGAGGAAACGGAGAGTAATCCAGTTCGTCCGAAGAAGCGTTTGGAATGATGATTCGTGCCTGCCGGCGCAGGTATCTCGAGTCAGTCCTGTTCAGCTTCGCGACAAGGAGAACTCCCTTTTCACCGAACTTTTTTCGGACTCCGGCCAGTGCCGAGCTCGAATATGGGACAGCACGGTAGGGACCGGCGGGGGCTGCGACCCGGTTCTTCTTCACCGGAGGCTTGCGAGGAACCGGAGGTTCCGCCTGGGACAGTTGAACGCCCAAAGAAATAGTGAGGGCTAAAGCCGAAAACCGCACCAATGCAATGTATCAAGTATCACCGACGGCGCGCGACAAAAAGACAGCCGGCTTGTCCCTCCCCCGCGATAGCCAGCCAACAGGGCCGAAAGGCCAGGTCCGACTTCCAAGGCACGCGCGGCCGGCCTCGCCTTTGGTCGGTTCCCGGACACGTACTGAGCTAGCCGATTTTTGCCCGCAGCTCTTCCGAGACGTGCGGCAGGGCGTTCTCGAGTGCTTCCTCCACGCGTTCCACCAGGACGAACTCCATGTTCTGGCGGATGTTTTCCGGCAGATCGCGCAGGTCTTGCTCATTGCGCTTTGGGAGAATGACCCGATTGCAGCCGGCCCTGCGGGCGGCGAGCACCTTTTCCTTGATGCCTCCGACGGGGAGCACCCGGCCTCGCAGGCTGATTTCGCCAGTCATGGCGGTGTCAGGCCTTACCGGCGACGAAGTGTACATAGAGACAAGTGCGCAGGCGATCGTGACACCTGCAGACGGACCGTCTTTCGGAATCGCGCCTGCGGGAACGTGAATATGAACGCCCGAATTCCTGAAGATATCGGCCTCGATGTTCCAGGCGTCGGCATGGGACCAGATGTAACTCTGAGCGGCCTGAGCCGACTCGCGCATCACCTCGCCGAGCTGCCCGGTCAGAGTCAGCCCCTTACCGTCCGGAAGAAGAGTTGCTTCGATGAATAACACGTCGCCGCCCGTCTCGGTCCAGGCCAAGCCTATCGCCACACCGGCTGGCAGGTTTTCCCGAGTGTCCTGCGCCTGGATTCGTTCCGGGCCGAGCAGGTCGATGAGCGATTCGGCAGAGACTGTGACGAGCTCCGTTTTCCCTTCGGCGAACTGGAGCGCCACTTTGCGGGTGAGCCGGCCGATCGCGCGCTCGAGCTGCCGGACTCCAGCCTCGCGCGTATAGCTCGAAATGACCCGCTGAAGGGCCTCGTCGGTGATGGTGATTTTTTCGTCGTCGAGCCCGGCCTCGCGGACCTGCCGCGGAATCAGGTAGCGCCGGGCGATTTCACTCTTTTCCTCCTGACTGTATCCCGAGAGGTGCAGGATTTCCATGCGGTCGAGCAGGGGGGCCGGCGTGTTTTCGAGCGTGTTCGCCGTGGTGATGAAGAACACGCGCGACAGGTCAAAAGGAATCTCCAGGTAGTTGTCCCGAAATTCTTTGTTCTGCGCGGGGTCAAGGATCTCGAGAAGCGCGGCGGCGGGGTCGCCCCGGAAGTCCCGACCGAGCTTGTCCACTTCGTCCAGCATCAGGACCGGGTTGTTGACTCCGGCCCTCCGGATCGCCTGGATGATTCTGCCGGGCATCGCGCCGATGTAGGTGCGGCGATGACCGCGCAGTTCCGCCTCATCGTGCATCCCGCCCAAAGACATCCGTTCGAAGGTCCTACCTAGTGCCCGGGCTATCGACTGGCCGAGCGACGTCTTGCCGACTCCCGGCGGACCGACGAAGCAAAGAATCGGGGCCTTGGCCTCGGGATTCAGCTTGAGAACGCCCAGGTGCTCCAAGATCCGCTCTTTGATTTCCTCCAGGTCATAGTGGTCCTCGTTCAAAACCTGCCGGGCGAACGGGATATCTATGCGATCTTCCGATGCCTTGTGCCACGGCAGCTCGAGGACCAGCTCGACGTAGCTGCGGAGCATGCTGTGCTCCGGCGACATCGCCGGGAGCCTTTCCAGCCGGCTCAGCTCGCGCTCGATTTCCTTCTTGGCAGTCTCGGGCAGATCGGCCTTTGAAAAGCGTTCCCGAAGGAGAGCCGTCTCCGCCTGCTCGGGGTCCTGCTCGCCCAGTTCCTGCTGGATCGCCTTGAGCTGTTGTCGCAGGTAGTACTCCCGCTGTTGCTTGTTCATTTCGGTCTGGGCCTTGCTGGTGATTCCCTTGCGTAATTCCAGCACCTGGACCTCGTAGGACAGGTAGTCGTACATCAGGCGCAGCGCGTCGGTGAGCCCTGGTGCTTCGAGAAGTGCCTGCTCGCGCTTGATATCCAGCGTCAGCATCGACCCAAGGTGGTAGACGAGGCGCCATGGGTCCTCCGCCTCCCCGAGCAGTTGACTCACGTCCAGGCCGCCCCCTTCGGGCTGTGCCGCCGCCATGGCGCGACCGAGCAGGTCAAGGAGCGCACGGTGCAAAGCCTCGACTTCCGGGCCGCTTTGCTCCACGGTGGGAAACTGTCGTACGCGGCCGAGTGGGTAGGGCTGCGTTCTTTCGAGCTTGACCAGGACCACTCGGTCGATACCTTGGACAATGAGCTGAACCACGCGCTTTTCCGCCCGCTGGAGTTTCTTGATGATGCCTTTGGTGCCGACGGTATATAGATCGTCCTGCGTGCGAAGTTCGGCGGACATGTTCTTTTGCGCGACGAGAACAATTTCTTTCTCTTCGGTTGCTAATGCCGCCTCGACCGCGGCGATTGAGATTTGCCGGCCAACCGAAAGAGGCATAAGCACGTGCGGGAACACCACGCTGTTTCGGAGTGGCAGGACCGGCAAGTTCTGAAGGAGGTCTGTCATCGCTGGTTCACCTCGCATAACAAATGAATGAGGAGCATCCCCTCCTGGTAATCGCTTGACAGCTCGACCGATTCGAGCTCGCAAGGCAATTCCACAGTCCGCCTGAAACGGTTGTAGGCGATTTCCATGGCGTAGCAGTTCCAGCCCCGGTCGACCGTGAGATCACGTCGAACTCCCGTGATTTCCACGTTTGAACCGGACACGCGGATGGACACGTCTTCGATCTTTACCCCGGCAACGTCCACCTTGATGACCCAACCGTCCCGCGCCTTGTAGACATCCACGCGGGGTTGCCAGGAATCGTCCCCCTCGGGGGGCTCACGAGTCAGGAATGCCATGCTGCGTCCTTTCGAGGATGAGTAGTGCGGTTCGCCAAGCCGGCGGTTCCGGTTGACTACTATTCTGGCATGCTGGACCGGAGCTGGCAAAAGGCACTGCGCACTGCCCACTGCCCACTGCCCACTGCCCACTGCGCACTGCCCACTGCCGACTGACGAGTTGTGGCATTGGTTTAGCCAACCAGGCCGAAAAGCGGCGGATTCTGAACAGCGAATCCGCCCTACGACCGCGCGGTTTCGGTAGGGCGAATAGTCGTAGGGCGGATTCGCTGTTCAGAATCCGCCGCTTTTCGGCCCGGTTGGCATCATCTAGCCTTTGCATCTGTCACATAGGCGATTCGGAACTGGGCAGCTTGGAGTACAATCGCCCGAAAACGGAGGTCTTCCGTCTTAGGGACGCATAGATGAACGCGCGGCTGGCGGGGTGATCGGCCGCTCGGGGACTTGGCGCGCTTGTAAGTGAGGAAGACGAAGTGTCCCCGGCGCGCAAACGTCCTCTTGGAGCGTGGACGTCCCGTCCGCACCGGGATCGCGGGCATCGGTCCTTCGCCTCGTTGACGGACTCCCGGCTTTGAATTTGACTGGCATCGTCCTGATCCTTGCGACTCCGGAGCAAACGCGGGTCGGCGACCTGGTGGCGGGAACCCGCGTGATTACGAGGAAGCGAACGGGGAATGGTTAAGAAGATCAATCTTGCCGAAAAGTTTTCGCTCTTCTCGAGCCATTGGGACCCGAAGATTGCCGGCGAGCTGAACGGCCAGCATGTCAAGCTCGTCAAGTTCCAGGGGCCTTTCGTCTGGCACAAGCACGACCACGAAGACGAACTGTTCCTGGTCGTCCGCGGCGAATTTAGCATGGAGTTCCGAGATCACACGGTGTCGCTGGGCGAGGGCGAGCTGATCATTGTCCCCAGAGGAGTCGAGCACCGGCCGGTCGCCGAGCGCGAGGTTCACGTCCTGCTCTTCGAACCGGCCTCGACGGTCAATACCGGTGACTCGCCAGGCGAACGGACCGTGGAGCACCCGGGCTGGCTCTAGGAGACGAGTCCAATGAGTCTTCACAAAGGAAGCGTGAAACCGTGAAAGACGTGTTCGACGATAGCAGCAAGGTGGAACTCCGAAGCGCCAGCCCGGTGTTCCTCGTTGCAGATATCGCATCCACGATGCGCTGGTATCAGGCGAACCTGGCGTTTAGCGCTGACCCGTTTCCGGAAACACCGCCGCATGCCTTCTGCATCCTTAGGAAGGATGACGTTGAGATCATGTTGCAGCAGCTCGGGGGGTATGAGAAGCCGGACCTCTACGGAAAAAGAGCGGGCGGAGTGTGGAACGTGTATTTAAGGATGAAGGGCGTCCGCGAACTTTTCCAGTCGTTGTCGAAACTTCCCGACGTAAAAGTGCTTGAGCCACTGCATCGTCAGCCATACGGTCAGACTGAGGTAGTGGTTGAGGATCCGAACGGGTACACGTTGGTTTTTGCGGAAGAGCTGTAATGGGTGACTGCGACCGCTTTTTGAGCTGGCCGCTTCGTCCGGGTGTCGCGAAAGCCAGCTTTCGCGAAAACAGCAAATGAACCTTCGAACCGATACCTTCGACCTGTGGATTTTCAGCCGACAGTCAGACGAGCCGCGCTATCTGCTCTTCCTTACTTCGCAGGAAAAAGCCGATCGATGGTTTGGGGGAGGCCGGTTCTGGCAGACCCCGCCGGGCGGCCTGATCGAAGACAAGGAGACGCTTGAGGACGCCATCCATCGTATTGTCAACGGGCTTAATCTCAACCTGCGGGCCGTTTGGGCGGCCGAATACACCTACACGATTTGGAACCGCCGGCGTTCTGGCTTGGAAATGCTGCCCGTCTTTGCTGCAGAAGTCGAAGAAGCCAAGGCAGTACCGATGACGTGGGAAGCCTCTGAGCACGGATGGTTCACAGCCAAAGAGTGTGAGGACCGTTTGTTCTTCCGAGGTCATAAAGAAGGTCTCAAGTACATCAGGCAGTACGTGTCGGAAGTGCGTGAGCCGGCTGAGATGCTTCGCGTCGTGTGAAACGCGAGCATCGGGCTCCTTCCTCTGGATCGACTCGGGGAGGCGTCTCATGTTTTCTAAAACAAGAATTCCTGTCTCTGTTCAGTGTGCCGTGGCGCTCTCACTCTTGGCCGCTGTTTGCATACGAGCGCAGGATGCTTCGCCTACACAATCCGCCCCGGCCACGGGCCCGTCGGCTCCACCGTTCAGCGTCGCAATCGTCGGAGACGGCTCGTCGGCTGCCGGCACTCGGCTGAGTCTAGACTCCCTGAAAGGATCTGCGGTCGTTCTGGAATTTTGGGCAACCTGGTGTTCCGGCTGCATCGCTCAGATTCCGCATTTGAACGAGCTGGTTGAGAAGTTCAAGGGGCAACCAATCGTCTTCCTCTCGATCACAGATGAGGATCCACCTGTTGTCTCGCGTTTTCTTAAAAGGCGCTCGATTGCAGGGCTGGTCGGAATCGATGCGGACATTTTCAAGGCGTACGATGTTCTTGGACGGCCGGGGACGGCGCTGATCGACGCGCAAGGGAGACTTGTCGAAATCTGCCCGCCGGGGGAGGTCACTGAGGAGAAACTTCGGATGCTGATCAGCGGCAAGTTGGAGCCGCGCCCGCAGGTGAAATTCAGAATCCTGCCCATCGGTTTGGAAGCGGACGCTCCGCCCCCGGTCTTTCACGTGGTCATACGACCGGCCATGCCTGCTAAGGCAGTGGGCTTTTCGCCGGGATCCACCAAACGGGTCGGAAGCAATCTGCAGGGCTATGGGTATACGATTCGCCGCATGCTTGCGCGGGCTTACGGATTCTATCCCGACACCCGAATCATTGCCCCGGAGTGGTGCGAGGGATCACTCTTCGATTTCTCTGTTCCAACAGCGGACGAAGACGGGCAATCGCTTCGCCTCGCCCTCGAGACTGCGTTCGGAATCAGGGGGCATCGAGAAAACCGGGAAGTCGATGTCTACGTGCTGCAGAATGCTATGGCTCCAGTGAGCCTGCGACAGGATGAGTTCGGCTGGTCCGTGGAGGATCTCGCCAGACAGCTTGAGCGCCTGGCGGGGCGTCCAGTATTCATCGCGAGCGGACTGTCCGGTCGTTACGCCGGAAGCCTCCCGGAGGCACAGGATCTGGGCCCGATGAGGGTTAAAATCCGCAGTGAATTCGGGCTAGAGTTGAAGGAAGAGAGACGCGACGTGCCTCTGCTTATCGTCGAAGCAACCGGGCAGTAGTCCGAACGCGCTTGTCTCTCTGTTGCTTCCTCTCCAACCGGGTTTCGAACGACTCGCCTCACCTCTGCTGACGCACGGTTATACGGTGACGGCTTCCTATCGCTGCACATAACGGTGCGTGACGGCCCTCAGTCGTTCCCGGCTTGATGCCAAGTCGCCCGTAAGCGAGAATTGCAGAGAAGAGGCCGCGCCTGCATCGCATGAACAAACGTCCGCTCTCGGTCATCATCATCGGTTGTCTATTCATAGCGGCCGGCGCGGTCGGATTGGCATACCACGCGACGGAGCTCGGGGGAGAAGGTCCGTTCCAATCCGAGTTGGTGTGGGTCCTGTTTCTGCGCCTGCTCGCGATCGTTTGCGGATTCTTCTTACTCCGGCGCAGTAACTGGGCGCGCTGGCTTCTGCTTGCCTGGATAGCCTACCATGTCGTGCTCAGCGCGTTTCACCCACCGTTTGAGCTGGCGATGCACAGTCTTCTGCTGGTCGCCGTCGCCTATTTCCTCTTCCGCCCACGTGCGGCCGCGTATTTTCGGAGTGCGGGAGGGAAGGCCGCATAGAGGAGTCCCTGGAAGTCAGGCTACATGCCGTTCGAGGAGTACCTGAAATGAGAACCAAACAAGCACCGGCCAAGGATATCGATGAGTACATTGCAGGTTTCCCCGCTGACGTCCAGAAGATCCTGGAAACCGTAAGAACCACCATCAGAAAAGCAGTGCCGACAGCGGGCGAGAAAATCAGTTATCAGATTCCGACGTTCACTCTTAACGGGACCTATTTGGTCTATTTCGCCGGTTTCCAGAATCACGTCAGCGTCTATCCCGCGCCCGTCGAATCCGAAGAATTGAAGGAGGAACTGGCGCCCTATAAGGCAGGGAAGGGAACGGTGAGATTCCCCCTGGATAAGCCGGTTCCTCTCGACGTGATAACGAAAATCGTGAAGTACCTGGAGAAGAACAATCTGGAAAGGACACAGGCCAAAGGGAAGAAGAAAGCCTGAGAAATCGAGAACATGCACGACATCCTGCACGCTATCGGAAACACCTCAATCGTTCGACTGCGCAAGGTAGTGCCGCCGAAGTCCGCGGATATCCTGGTGAAACTCGAGTGGGAAAATCCAACGGGCAGCATGAAGGACCGGATGGCGCAGGCCGTCATCTCGCGTGCGGAGGCGGACGGCCGGTTGAAGCCCGGCGATACGGTCCTCGAGTACACAGGCGGCAGCACGGGGGCATCGCTCGCCTTGATTTGCGCGGCCAAGGGCTACCATCTTAAGATCGTCAGCTCCGATGCGTTCAGTCCGGAAAAGCTCGATCAGATGGCTGCGCTTGGCGCCGAGCTCACTCTGGTAAAAAGCGAGGGCGGTCGCACGACCAAGAAGCTGATCCTGGAAATGATCGACACGGCCCGTGCGTTGAGCACTGAGCCACATACTCACTGGACCGACCAGCTCAACAATCGGGACAGCATCGCGGGTTACTACTCGTTGGGCGAGGAGATCTGGAGCCAAACGAAGGGAGAGGTAGATGCCTTCGTCCATGGCGTGGGCACCGCGGCCTCTTCTCGCGGCGTCGCCACAGCGTTGAAGCGACATAAACCGAGTGTCAAATTCGTTGCGGTCGAGCCCGCTGAGTCGTCGGTCTTGCTTGGAGGTCAGGCGGGCCCACACAACATCGAAGGCGTCGGCATCGGCTACATTCCTCCGCTCTGGGACGCGAGTCTCGTGGACGAGATTGTCCCTGTCAAGACAGACGATGCGAAGGAGATGGCGAGGCGACTGGCGCGCGAGGAGGCGCTCTTTGCAGGGACCTCCTCCGGGGCAAACGTCGTTGCCGCAATCCAGGTGGCACGGCGCCTCGGGCCAGGTGCCAAGGTGGTCACGCTGATGGTCGACTCCGGCCTGAAATACCTGAACACAGACGTTTACAGGAAAAGGTAGGAAGAACGAATGCGGAATGCGGAGTGCGGAATCAAAAGGGGCGCGTGTTATATGAGTTCATCAACCAGGTGGTGGTCTGAAAGGCGATGAAAACAGAACCCCAGACGGTCTGGGATCGGATTTTCGCACGAAGTGGCCGCGTTTTCCTCGAACCGCATGGAGACCTGTTGTCTTTCGCCGAGAGGATGCAGAAGGCGGGTGGGCGCACAGTGCTCGACCTGGGGAGCGGGACCGGGCGACATCTCGTCTTCTTCGCCTCGCGCGGTTTCGAGACCCATGGGATAGACAATTCTCCGGAGGCGGTGACCCTGGCACAAGAATGGCTAGGTCAGCTCGGGCTGCGGGCGCATTTAACAAAGCACGATATTACGACCCTCCTTCCATACGAGGATGAATATTTCGATGCCGTCATCTCGGTTCAGGTCATTCACCACGCGATGATCCGAACGATAAGGGCGATCGCGAGAGAGATAGACCGAGTATCCAAGCCGGGCGCGCTTCTGTTTGTCACCGTCCCTTGCCTGAAGAACCAGGCGGGCGCCTTTCGTGAGATCGAGCCCAATACTTTCGTCCCGCTGGATGGACCGGAGAAGGGTCTACCTCACCACTTCTTTTCGCCGCCCGAGCTTTCACTCGTGTTTCCACGATTCGAGCAGCTTGATATTCATGTGGACGATGGCAATCATCTTTGCCTGACGGCGGCCAAGCGATCCGCCTGACGTATCATCATCGTGCGTGGACTGAGGGCGATAATCGATCCAACGACAGCGGAAGCAGGAACAAGAGCGGGCGCCGTTCCTGCCTAGGTACCGAGGGTGTTGAAAAAGGTCCAAATCGAATTATCGTTCGGATATTTGCCGGTCGGTAACAGCATTACCTGTCTCTCTGTTGCTTATCTGCTGAACATTTTCGACACCCTTGGTACCGTGCGCGGCTCACCTTCTCCGTTCTGCCTGGAGGTGGCCTCGACATCGATCTCTCCCCCGTCTGCGGTGTGGTTGCTCCAGGCGGAGTTTCATCTACCATACGGGCGTGCCTTCCCTGGACGCCCGCCTTGGACCTGAAATTGCTACAGGCACGCTGCTCAGGTTCTGATTTGTCGGGGGCATTCCGCTTGTTGGTATGTATATCCCATGGTACAGTCGTTCACTTGGTCGTAACACTCTGTTCCGTCACTGTTTCCGGCTGAGTGTAGGTTCTCCTTACACAAGAGAGGGGATATGATGGGCGTCGGATTCACAGAAATGCTTCTGGTATTTCCAATTGCGATCATTGCACTCATTGTCTCCGTCGTTCTGCCGATCGCAACGTTCGTGATGGTTCTCAGGATTAACAAAAAGATCAGCGCTATCGAGCAAAGACTTCGCGGCTAGAATCGCACGGCTGCGGATTTGGACCATCGGTCGTTACCCGTCCGCGAGATTCCCGTGGGGTCCTAGCTAGGTGACAGCAATCGCAGGAGAACCTTAGCATGAGGCTCTCGTCTCAAAGGAAATGACCCGGGGGAAATTGATCGGGCTCTGGCTGGCGGCTGCGCTTCTCTTCGCCCTTGCTGTGATCTACCTGCCACGAAGTTGGCAGTTCGTCGGCGAGGGGTCTTACCTCCTTGTGAATTTGACGTACCTCTGGGCAGTGATCATCCTCGGGCCCCCGATTTACATCACCGCGCGGTGGTTGCGTCGTCGGAAGTGAAGTTATCCGCAGATAGCGATGATGCTGCGCCAACTCGGCATTGCGCCTCTGCCGACCGATATCGTCGCCTACGAGGAGTAAGCATTTAAGGTGGTTCCTGACTTCCCGTGAATTCCGGCGCACGAGGCACGATGCACATCTATATCCTCTTCGCACACCCTGGCAAGCAATCGTTTTGTCGAGACGTCCTCAGCTGTTTTCTCCGCGGTTTGGACGACGGCGGGCACAGCTACGACGTCTGCGATCTCTACGCCGAGGGTTATCAATCGGAAATGGATTGTGTGCAATACGTGAGGGAAGTGGGGGCCGATCCTCGGGCGCCTGTTCCGGCCGATGTAGGGGAACATCACCAGAGAATTGCCCGTGCGGATGCCCTGGTGTTCATCTACCCGGTCTGGTGGAGTGACTGCCCGGCGAAGCTGAAAGGGTGGTTCGATCGGGTCTGGGCATACGGGTACGCTTACTTCTACGAATCGGACGGGGCGAGGATTTCCCTGATTGAACCGAAAAGGGCGCTCGTTATCTGCTCGGCGGGGCACACCGAAGAGCACCTGGAAGAGACCGGAATCGCGGGTGCGATGCGCTGTATCATGCTGGAGGACCGCCTCAGGAACGTGGGATTCACCGATGTGCGAATGGAGATCCTTGGCGGCATGATGCCCAATGACCTGAGTTGCCGCGGCGCGAATCTCGCACGCGCCTATCGCCTGGGGAGGGAATTCTAGAACGGACCATGTGCTACGCAGTCTATATCTCAACAAACAGCCCGGAAGATTTGGCCGGACGAAATTCCGAGCTCGTCCGATTCAGGATCGTTTCTGATTCAGAGACCGATCCGTGTGCGGCTCTTTTGGAGTTTCCGAAGCGGTGGTTTGTCGGGTCGAAATCGGAGTGCAGTTGTACATTTCGTCACACGGCGTCCGTCGAACTGGGTTTCACCGAACCGGTGGACTGGTATCCCGAAGACGAGGACGCGCTCGATGCAACCCGGGAGTTGTACCGCACGCTGAAGTTCCTCGTCTCCTCCGGCTACCAGGTGGATCTAGTCGATTGTTGGGAGGGAGCGAAGCCGGCTGACATAGCGACCGCGGATGTATGGCTCGATGACGTCTCGGAAGCGAAATTCCGGATGTTCGAAAACTACCGGTTCCGGCTTGGCAAGAGGGCTGATCCGACGGTGGGGCAGACATGAAGTGGTTCATATCTATCGCGCTTGTCTTGATGCTGCTGAATGGCGCGTGGATGGCGTTTGACGGCTCACGTGCATTCCTTGTGGGCGACTATGTGACACCGAAAACCGGTGCGTACGCGGGGCAGCTAGGCCCCTGGGCATCGCTCCTCTCGGCTCTCGGTCTCGATCCTCGATCTCCACTCGTCAAAGCGGTCTTCGTACTCTACGGGCTGGCAGTCGTCCTGGTTTCGATTGCGTACTTTCTGCAGGTGGGCTGGAGTCGCGGCGCACTGCTCGCGCTGGCTGTCATTGGCCTTTGGTACCTGCCATTCGGCACAGTCATTAACATGCTCGCACTGGTTGCATTGCTGGTGGGCGGAGAATAGGCAGCTCGTTTCTTTCAGAGCCGCGCACACGGCGAGGGTGTTGAAAATGTCAACTCTTCTATTTAATAGGCGGATAGACCGGCGAGTTCGCGGCGGAGGGCGCGATCGAATCGCGATCGAATGGAGCCGCGCACGACAGCGAGAGAAGCGAGCGAGAGTAAGCGGACCACCTGACTCGCTCCACTGCTTCGTGTTTA
>CAYQYP010000160.1:0-2148 GCA_964421755.1 uncultured Acidobacteriota bacterium | reverse complement strand
GCAACGCGCAGCATGTTCTCTCCCAGGATCTTCCGGATGTCGTCGTCGCCGAGGCCCCGTTGAACCATTCCTACTGTGAAAAGCGGCCAGTTCGTCCAGGCGAGGCTCAGGGGATTTCCTTTACCGGAAAGCGCGTTGGGTGGCCAGAAGTTCTCCCAGCGGGGTCGCGAGGCGCGGCTTCTGGGCAGCTTGCCCCCCTGGCCCTCGGCCCACTGCTCAGCGACAGCGAGCGGGGCGAGGACTTCAGGTCGGCGAGCAGAAAAGGAGTTCGAAAACATGCTTGAACCTTTCAAAGCGTTCTGCCGTATTGCTGACCGATGAATGCCAAGAGATCACCCAAGCTTCCCGGGCGGCCGCGCCTGCTCCTCATGCTTCTATCGATACACCTAGCGGCGATCTTCGGCCCGGTCGCCACGGCCGACGAGGGGCCTCCCCCAATAAACCCCGAAGCGATTGACGCCTTTGTCCAAGCCGAAATGCAGGTCAGCCACATCCCAGGCGCGGCGTTGGCCGTGGTTCGCGAGGACGGCATTGCGTACCAGAAGGGCTTCGGAGTGGCGAGGCCGGACGGCGCGAAAGTGACTCCGCAGACATCTTTTATCCTTGGGTCTCTCAGCAAATCGATCACGGCGGTCGGGGTCATGCAGCTGGTCGAGGCGGGCAAAATCGAGCTGGACGCGCCAGTCGAGCGCTATCTGCCCTGGTTCAGGGTTGCCGACGCGCAGGCATCCGGGCTCATCACCGTCCGGCATCTCCTCAACCAGACGAGCGGTCTTCCGGAGTCGGTCGGTGTGAAGGGTCTGGACGACGGCGATACGAGTGACGGCGCGCTCGAGCGCCACGTCCGACTCCTGGCCATGGAGGAGCTCACTCAGCCGCCCGGAAGGGCAATGCAGTACTGCAACTACAACTACACGACTCTCGGCCTGATTATCCAGACCGTTTCCGGAACCAGTTACGAGGATTACGTCCAGAGGCACATTTTCACTCCTCTGGAGATGACTCATAGTTTTACTTCGCAGGCGGCGGCTGAGAAGCGCGGGATGGCGACCGGATATCGCTTGTGGTTCAACGTGCCGGTCGCGGCCCCGGATCTCCCCTTTGTTCGCGGCATGGCGCCCGGTGGATACCTGATCTCGAGCACCGAGGACATGTCCCACTACCTGATGGCTCACCTGAACGAGGGACGCCATCGCGACAGGTCGATTTTGTCTCCGGCTGGGATGGCCGAACTGCATCGCGTCTCGGCTGCGCGGCCGCTCGGTTTTCGCGACACCAAGGGCTATGCGGGTTACGCCATGGGCTGGTTCGCGGGAGAGATGGCAGGCGTCCCAGTGCTGCACCACGGCGGCTCGACACCGAATTTCGCCTCGCACATGGTCATTCAACCTGAGGAGCGACAGGGGTTCGTTGTTCTCACGAACGTCTTCGCCTCCAACCGCCTGGCTGAGGGGACACTGAGCATTCTTAGCGGCCGTCCGGCGCCCAGGACAGAGTCCCGCCCGCCGCTCGGCGCGGACTGGCTGCCTCTGCCGCTCGTCCAAATCGCGGCCTTCGCCATTTCGCTGCTCGTCCTGCTTCGGTGGCGACGCAACGCCGACAAGGGCCAGCAGCCGGGGCCGTGGGGCAAGGCGTGGCGAATCGGCCTTCCGCTCCTCTTCGATGTTGGCATCATCGCTTGGGTAATCTGGCAATCGGCTGAGATCAACATGCCGTTTCGGGTGACACTGCTCTTCTTCCCGGCGCTCGTGGTCTTGCCACTGACTTGCGCGGCCTTCGCACTGGTCTGGGGCTTCATCCGGACGACGGCGAGCGTCAAGCTGCTGCGGCGAGCCGGGTAGTGCTTGTAACCATCGCCGGAATATCGGCCCAACCGGGGGCACCTTCGGGTCGCGAATCACGGGGGACCTGGCAGGGGGCGACCAGAAGATGATCCCGGTGGGCTGGTATTGTCAAGAATCCACTGGTGGGCGAAATCCTCTGAGCAGACCTGAGCTGCGTTGCTTTGACCCGGAAGGCTTAGAAGCCCCGAAAGACGATCTGCCCTTCTAGCTCGAGCCCTGCTCTCAATCATCTGCTGGGCTATTTCGGCTACTCCCGACGCGCATTGGCCGGATCTTCTTGAGCGCCTCAGCTTCCGCCTCGCGC
>CAYQYP010000159.1:0-6136 GCA_964421755.1 uncultured Acidobacteriota bacterium | reverse complement strand
GATCAACCGGGTTGTTAGAACCGTTTAGGGAAGGAGGCGCCGATGTTCGCTCTGGTGCATAAACTCGCAATCGCGTTTGGTAGTCTGTTTCGCCGGAAACGACAGTTCGAGGCTGAAATGGACGACGAGATTTCCTTCCATTTCGAGCAAGTCATTGAAGCGAACATAAAAGCTGGAATGACGCCCTGGGAAGCGCGACGGGCCGCTCGCTTGAGCTTCGGCGGGGTGGACCAGATCAAGGAGGAATGCCGCGATACGCGCCCGACGAGAATCATCCGAGAAGCAATCCAGGATTTGCGTTACGGCCTGCGCACGCTCGCGAAAAGCCCCGGATTCGCAGTTGTTTCCATCCTCACACTGGGGCTTGGTGTCGGTGCCAATACAGCCATCTTCAGTTTAATGGATGCAATCCTTCTCAAGGATCTTCCGGTTCCCAATCCTGAAGAGCTGGTGATAATAGAAGCTTTCCATGGCGAAAAAGGGCGGGATTTCAGCTACCCCGTGTTCCGGGACATCGCTGCTCGTCAAGAAGCATTTTCGGGTATTTTTGCGACGGGCGGAGCGGAGTTCGTTCGGGTCGGAGTGGAAGGAGTTGGAGAGGTATCGTCCCCGGAAATGATCCAAAGCCGGTTTGTATCGAGCAATTATTTCTCAGTTCTGGGGGTGAATCCAATCCTGGGAAGGGTGTTCAACGCAGGGGATGATCAGGAGGCAGTGATTGGTTACGGGTTCTGGCAAAGGCAGTTCGGCAAGGATCCCTCGGTTCTCGGCCGGGTCATCACGTTGAACCAGGCCTCGTTTGTCATTGTTGGCGTGACGGGGCGGGACTTCTATGGGGAGTCTCCAGGCAACAGGACCGACTTCTGGATACCTATCGAAGCACAGCCGCGGACGCAACAGCGGAATCTTTTGGAAGCGCGCACCGCCTCGTGGTTCCGTACCATGGCCCGACTTAAGCCGGGGGTCGCCCCCGGCCAGGCCCAAGCGGCTCTGACGGTCCTTTACCGTCACCTGCTGGCCGATGAAATCGCTTCCGGGACAGGGAGCCTGATCCACAAACCGCCCCGTCTGGAAGACACGCGCGTCGGTCTGAGCCCGGGGAGCAAGGGCCACTCTTGGCATCGGCGGCAACTTTCGCAGCCGCTGCGCCTGCTCATGCAGGTTGTGGCTGTGGTTCTGCTCATCGCCTGCTGTAACGTGGCCAATCTGCTTCTCGCGCGCGCCTCATTCCGGCAGAAAGAGATCGGCATCCGACTTGCGCTCGGGGCGGCGCGTCTCAGGCTGGTTCGCCAACTGTTGACTGAGAGTCTCCTGCTCGCCGCAATGGGCGGAGCGGCAGGCGTCGGTCTTTTCTTTGCGACTCGCCACGTGTTCCTGACGATGGCCTCCCTTCAACTCGATCTTCGACCCGATTGGCGGATCCTGGGGTTTGCAGCCGCGGTCGCCTTGCTGACCGGACTTCTTTTTGGCCTTGTGCCGGCATTGCAGGCCACCAAAATGCGAGTGGTTCCGTCCGGTCAGATCGATTCGGCCGGACATTCCCGTATTCTCGTCCCACGCCTCCTGGTTGTCGTCCAAATGGCACTGTCAATGGTGTTGCTGGTTGGTGCCGGTCTCCTGGTGCGGACGCTGCTGAATTTCCGGGACTTCGACCCCGGTTTCGTCCGCGAGAACGTGCTCTTGTTCGAGCTGGAACATGAAGACTCTTCAGAGACAGCGACGGACCGCGGGCTTGGCGGGGTGATTCTTGAACGTCTTAGCGCTCTTCCCGCCGTCCATTCGGCGAGTTTGTGCGACTCGAGTTTTTTCAGTGGCTCAGCCAACACTTCGCCGGTTCGTGTCCCGGATTCCGAAGTGAATCCGGACGCCGACGGAGAAATTCGAACGGAGCGGGTTTCGCCGCGGTATTTCGAGACGCTCGGTATGCGTCTTTTGATGGGGCGTGAATTCACTCCGGCGGACAATGCTGTGGCCATCATCAACTCGGCACTGGCACGCCACTACTTCCCGGGACAGAATCCGCTCGGGAAGCCAATCTACCTCCCCCGGCTTGACGAGCAGCGACGCTATATCCCCTTTTCTCCGAAACTGGAATTGGAGCAGGCGGTCGAAATTGTTGGGGTTGTGCAGGACGCCAAGTATGACGATTTGCGACAGGTAACCCCTCGAATGGCCTATCTGCCTTGGGTACCCGGCCCCTCGTTCGATTATTCCTCCGTTGTGGTTCGGACAGTCACAGGACCCGCCACCCTGGTGAAACCGATTCGCGCGACCCTCCGACAGATCAACCCGAAACTGATGGTCCGGGAAGTGAAGACATTGGAGGACCAGGTGAACCAGAGCCTGGCTCACGAGCGGCTTATCACGGAGCTGCTGACTTTCTTCGGGCTGCTTGCCTTGGCACTCGCCTGCGTAGGGTTGTATGGACTGATGTCCTATTCGGTAGCCCGCAGGACTCGTGAGATCGGCATCCGCATGGCTCTCGGCGCGCGTCGAATCGACGCCCTCGCGATGGTATTGAAGGGCGGGTTGACGCTCGGTGTTACCGGGATTGTCTTGGGCCTGCCCGGCGTGCTGATCGCCACGCGGCTGGTCGAGCACTTCCTGTTTGGTGTCAGGCCTTTCGATCCTGCTACGATCGCCATGGCGGTCGCTCTGCTCCTCTTCGTCTCTTTGACCGCCGGCTACGTGCCTGCTTATCGTGCCGCTCGGGTCGACCCGGCTCTGACGCTGAGAGAGGACTAGCCCTTTTTTCGGGAGCGGCACGCGAAAAATGAACCTGGCTCCGCGTACGGCGCTCTAGTTAAGCGGAGACAGAAATGAAGAATGCCTGCTCGGCTTTTCAGTCTTCACTCGTCCTCATTCTGACATCGGTTCTGGTTCTGCCGGCCCAGCTTCGACCGACACCGCCGACCATCCGCGTGAAGATCACTGAAGTCCCGGTCGAAGTCATCGTGCTCGATTCAAAGAACAGGCCGGTGCTGGATCTGCGCGAAGGTGATTTCACTATCCTGGAGAACGGCGTTAAACAGCGGCTGTCGCATTGCCTGATCGACCGATTTGACCAGGCGCCAGAGACACCGACTGGCCAGGACCGTATAGCGGCGTTGTCGAAGTTTGGCCCGACGGGCCATCGAACGATCCTTATCGTTCTGGGCCGCGGCCGTCACATGTGGTTCGATACCCTGCCGGTTCTCACGGACTTCATTGCGAACCAGCTTGAACCGAACGACCTGGTTGCCGTGATGGCCTACAACCGGGCGACGGATTTCACGACGGATCGGTCCGCTCTCACCTCGGTCCTCAAGCGTTACCAGGAGAAGGGCGGGGATATTGAGGCAACACTCGAGCTGCGTCAGGCGGGCCTTCAAGCCGTGTATGGCGCGAGGGGATACGACGATGAGCTCCAGGCTCAAATCGACAGCATATTTGGGACAATCAGGACTCGAAGACTCGTCCCCCAGCGATCTCCGGAGGCCAGGGACCACGCCAGAAATGGACAGGAGTCTTTGCAGATGGCCGAGCGGCAGGCGGCGCTCGACCGCCGGGCCGGCACCGAGGAGTTCCGCCGCGGTGCCGAGGGCAAGTTTCCCATCAAGTTATCATCAGGCGGCCCTGACTTCGATTCCTTCGAGAAGGTAGAATTCCAGCTCCTCACTGACTTCAGCTTCGAGGATTACATCTTCTACCGTGCTTCGACCGAGCAGGACGTGGAACACTTGTTCTCCGCTATTCAGTACCTGCGTTTCCTGGACGGCGACAAACACCTGATCTTCCTTCATAACCAGGGCCTCGTCCTGCCCAGGCTCGAGCATGAGAAGAGTCTGGCCAACCTGGCGAGCGATGCCCGCGTGCGCTTGCATGCCGTGCAGACAGGCGGCACATGGGTGCCGGGCGACCAGGTCATGAGAGGGTTCAGCACGGGATCGGGCGCCGGTGTTGCTGAAATGGGGACGAGTGGAATAACGGACACACGGTCCATCGCAAGCTTCCGCAGGAACGCGGGAAGCGGACGGCTGTCCATGAACACGGCTCTGGACCGGACCGAGAGACTGGCCCAAATGACCGGAGGCCTGGCGTTTTCCCACCGAGACATCCGGCCTTCGCTTGAAGCGATCAACATGTCGAACCAATCGGCCTACTTGCTTGGGTACCGCCCGCAGAACGAAAAGCAGGACGGCGGATTTCGGAGCATCGAAGTCAAAGTGAACAGGCCAGGATTGCGTGTCTTGCACCGGCGAGGGTATTACGCCTACGAGATCCTGCGACCGTATGACCGTCGTCAGTTTATGGCGCATGCAAGAATCGCCGCTGCGCTCGAATACGCCGATTCGATTCCCGATCTGAAGTTCTCCGTGGAAACAAAGGCGGCCGCAGGCGAATCCGGCCAACAACCTTTCGAAGCTGTGGTGGGCTTTCTCCCGCCGGCGGACATATTCTCCACGGACGGTGCCGGGTTACACCGGGGCAGCCTGGCGATCTCCTATTTCGTCTTGTCCGGCAATCAGGAACTGATGACGGAAGCCTGGGACGACCTGGAAATGAACCTGAAGGAAGAGACGTTCCAGCGCGCTCTGGCCGGCGGAGTCCGCGTTCACAAGAAGTTGACTGTGCCGACCGACACTTCGGCGGTCCAGCTCAAAGTGGTCCTGTACGACGCCGTCAATGACCGCCTTGGTTCACAGGAAATCCGGGTCAAATTCTGAAGCGTTTTCTCGCGTGGAGGGGATCGTCGCATTCACAACGAGATGGTCGCTGCTAGGCTGCGCTTCCGTTCATCAGGTGATTCAGGATCAGCCAGTCCAGCTCTTCGTAGTCGCGCTCTGCAATCAGCCCCTCGACCCGTTGTCGATCGAGAGACCTGGACAGCTCCACGAGGCGCAGGAATGTCCAAAGACTGTTCCGCAGGTGTTTGGTGGCCAGGTGCTTGGGCTGGGTCCGCAGCGCCTTGACATCCAAGCCAACCGTACCGACCTCCCAGAACCGATTCTGATCGAGGACCCGCACCTGGTTGAATGCCGACCGCAGGTTTATGGAACCGAACGAACGATCCTGATCGAACTTCAGGCCGTTCTGGTCGTTCAGATGAACGCTCCAGAGCTTGCCGAACTCCATGGCGAACCCGATCTCATCCGCCGGGTCCAGGCCCGCCAGGATCGAATGGGCCGACTCCATAAGCACGCCCACTCTGCTCGGGTCGTTGGATTGAAACCCGAGCGCCAGGGCATGTCCCATTGTTGGAATGAAGGCCAGGTCCATCGGCTCGTTCGGTTTGGGCTCTATCGCAATCCGGAGCCCGGGAGCATAGGCGAGCAGTCCGTTGACCGCCTCCAGGAGTTGCCGTGCCGCCTTGCCGACGTCCTTCGCCTCGCGCATGTACGTTCCCTCACGGGCAAGCCACAGAACCATCAGGTCGGTTCCGAGCTCATCGGCAATGTCGGCGGCGCGTTTCGAGCGTTCAAGCGCATAGGCGCGCGCCTCGGGATCATTCGAGGTGTAAGCTCCATCAATGGTCTTCGGGTGTTCCCAAAGCCGCGGCGCCACGAACTCGGCCTTCAGTCCGGCGTCGTCGAGCAGGCGGCGAACCGATTTCGATGCCGAGCGAATCTCGCCAGGCGAGAGCGCGTCCATCTCAGGGACCGCATCGTCATCGTGAAACTGCACTTGATCGAACCCGAGCTCCTTGTAGATCCCGAGCTTCTCGGCGAAGCTCCTGGTCGGCCGCACGGTCGGCCCGAAAGGGTCAGCCCCCTCGTGAATATTCCAGGGACCGAAAGAAAAGCGGTATCCGTACTTCTCCATGTGATCCTCCTCGACCAGAGTGAACGCTTTTGGCACATGACTCAAGCCCCAGGGGGGCTTTACTCGGGAGTGTTGCATAAGGTCGCAGAAGTGCGTTCGGCCCACAGGTATTGACGGACTTGCTATGGGCTGATGTCGTGCGGAGGGCGAGATCGAATGGAGCCGCGCACGAAAGCGAACGGCAGTGAGCGAGTGCCCTCTTGGGGTGTGAGATCGACAACCGGGCCGTAAAGCGGCGGATTCTGAACCGCGAATCCGCCCTACGACTGGGTGCTTCCGCACGGGCGGGCGGTCGTAGGGCGGATTCGCGGTTCAGAATCCGCCGCTTTACGGC
>CAYQYP010000158.1:0-2017 GCA_964421755.1 uncultured Acidobacteriota bacterium | reverse complement strand
CTTTGCTTGCCTTTGACGTTGCCGGTCAGCAATGCGGCACGGTACGGGGTCTTGCTCAGGTATTCGTTGATGTTCGCATAGTGCTGTTCTGCCAGGATTTCAGTCGGCGCCATGAACGCTGCCTGGCCGCGGTTTTCCATGACGACGACCGCCGCCTGAAGCGCTACGATCGTCTTCCCTGACCCGACGTCTCCCTGCAGCAGCCGGTTCATGATCCGGTCGCTGCACAAGTCCTCGACGATCTCCTTCAGAACCCGCTTCTGGGATACGGTTGGGTGAAACGGCAGGACCGCTTTCACCTTTTCCCTGACTGCATCGGTCACTACGTTGGTTCGCTGTTTGGTGATCAGCCGCCGGCTTCGCCGGAACAGGCGCAGCCCCAGCTGGAAGACGAAGAATTCCTCGAATGCCAAACGGCGCTGGAAGTCCGCGCGTCCCTCCTGCACATCGGCGAACCACTCCACGAACGGCCGTCCATCGGGTGCTTCAGGGAAATGCACCTGCCGGAGCGCCGTGCCGACATCAGGAAAATGAAACTTCCGCAGGACGGGAGCGGGCAAGGCATCTTCGACTTCGTTCGGCATTTCGGCCAAGACAGTGGCTATCACCTGACGAATGATTCGAGTCGTCAGAGGGCCAATCCGGCGATAGACAGGGACCACACGCCCGGTGTGAATCGAATCGTTTGCGGAATCCTCGACTATCTCAAACTCGGGATTCGGGACGGTCAGGCCGTAGGTAAAAGGGTCATGTTTCGGGACACCGAAGAGGATTACCTGCTGGCCTCGATGAAATACCCTGGACAGGTACGGCTGGTTAAAGAACTTCACCTGAATCGAACCGGAGTCGTCGCCAACCGTGATTTCGAAGATCCGCATCCGCTTCATGGGCGTGAGGTACTGTCCGGTGACGAGCACCTGGGCACGGATTACCGCCTCCTCGTCCGGCCGCAGTTCAGCGATTGCCCGGAATTGCGTCCGATCCTCGTAGCGGAAAGGTTTGTAGCGCAACAACTCCCGGACGGTGTGTATCCCGGCCTGCGCCAGGGTCGCGGCACGCTTGGGTCCGACCCCTTTCACGTACTGCACCGACGAATCAAAGGTCAGCATGGCCCCTCGAACAAATCCGGCTCCTCGAAGGTCCCTTGAGCTTCCCCGATTCGGGAGAAGCTCTCCACGAGGAGGTCCTTCTCCGGACGCGAACTATAACCATACTTTGCTTTCAGGCTCTCGACAACGCCGAGCGTTCGCTTCTGGTACTGAGTTTCCGTGTACGCGCGCTTGTTGTAGAGCGCCTTGTACCGCTGCGCCAAACGCGGCTCATGGCGCTCCAGCCACGAGTACAGGATGCGTTTGGCCGAGTCACGAAGGAACAGTACTCGGGCGTGAATATCCGAGGCGCCGTGCTCCCTGGCCGCCCGCACGACTGACTCGAGCGTCTTCAGCCCATCGGTCAGCGCGGGCAGGATCGGCATGATGAACACAGCCGTCGGAATGCCCGCATCGGAGACCATCTTGAGCGACGCGAGCCGCGACTCCGGACTCGAAGCCTTTGGTTCCAGGACGCGCAACAGGCGAGCATTCAAGCTGATTAGCGACAGGTTAATCCGGAAACGGTTGTTCTCCGCAATCTTAACAAAAAGGTCCAAGTCCCTTCTGAACAGGGCGGACTTGGTCGTAATCGAGATGGTCAGGCCTTTGACCTGGCTGAACACTTCCAGAAGCTGCCTCGTGATCATGAAACGCGCCTCTGCCGGTTGGTAGGGATCCGTGGCGGTCCCGATCGCTATGTGCTTGCCCCGCAGCTTGTCGCAGTCAAGCGTTCGCATCAGAATCCGCGGCGCCGAGGTCTTCACGAAAATCCGGTTCTCGAAATCCTCCCAGTCAAGGTTCATGAATTCATGCGTGTAACGCGCGTAGCAGTAGTTGCACCCGAACTCGCACCCTCGATACGGGTTGAGCGTCACGGCATTCGGCAAACGACAGCTGTTGCAGGAGTTGAGAACCGTCTTGGCTAA
>CAYQYP010000157.1:0-6450 GCA_964421755.1 uncultured Acidobacteriota bacterium | reverse complement strand
CGATCACGATCACGAGCGCGAGGAGCAGGAAGAAGAAAATCACCGTTCGCTCGGCGGAGATCCTGCAGCCTGACCGCAAAGGGGCAAAGGGACAAAGTGCCCGCAAGGATCATTGATCCCGCCAACCGTTCCGAAAAGCCCGCCTGAAGGCGGCACTACGAACCTACTCGGGGCTCGAGCTTGTCCCTGGTCCCTCTGCCCCTTGCCGCTCTGCCCCTTTGCCCCTCTACAGCTTGTAACCGAAGCGGCGAAGGAGCTGCTTGCGTGCTGCGGTCTCGTCCGCGCCCTCCACGCCTTTGGGCGAGCTACCGTCGATCACGCCCAGTACTCCGCGCCCGTGTTCGGATTCGGCAAGAATCACCTCGACAGGGTTGGCGGTCGCGCAGAAAATCGAACAAACCTCCTGGCAGAGTTTGATGGCGTTCAGTACGTTGATCGGGAATGCTTCCCGGAGCAGGATTACGAAGGTGTGTCCGGCGGCCAGGGCCTGCGCATTTTGCACCGCGATAGCCATGAGGCCCTCGTCGTTACCCGAGACGCGAGTCAGGCAGGGACCTGAAGCCTCGTTGAACGCTACGCCGAATTTGATCTGCGGCGAGCTGCCAACCAGGATCTCGTGCAGGTCCTCGACGGACTTGATGAAGTGCGTCTGGCCAAGAATCAGGTTGCAGCCTTCAGGGATTTCCATCCGCGCGGTCTTCAGCTCCATGGCTCCTCCGCGTTTAGTTTATCCACGAAGGGCAACCGAAGGCAAAAAGCCGATTACGAGTACGAGTACGAGTAGGAGAAGGGCAAAGCCGTGCTAAGCCGTTCTTATTTCGCACTCGTGCTCGTACTCGTAATCGTAATCGGCTTTTGCCTTGATTCGCTATCTCTCGGCCTCTTGAGACTCCCGGCGCGCGGCCTCCTGGGCTTTGGCTCCCATTTCTTCGGCCTCAGGAACCATGCCCTTGGCGTGGTAGAACATCGACAGGCTGGTGTAGGCGAGCGGTGAGTCCGGCTCAATTTCACGGTATCGCTGTCCCCACCGGATCGCCTGGTCGTAATCACCCTTGTGAAAGTGGCACATGGCGAGCGCGTGGACCGCATCGCCGTAATTCGAATCCTTCTCGAGCGCCTTCTGGAATTCGGCGATTGCTTCGTCCAGGCGATCTTCGGAAAACTCGTTCATTCCCTTTTCGTAGTGTTCTTCGGGGGTCATTTTCCTCCTGACGGGCTGACCGGCTGACGACTGACAACTGACGACTGACGACTGACAACTGACAAGGTGTGAAAGAATCGGAAGACGAGGCGAATGTACGTTTTCGACCCCAAAGGGGTCGCGTAGCAAAGCCCAGGGTTGGCCGCGTTGTCTGCGGCCTACCCTGGGTGACCAGGGAGTGGTTCCCAACCCTGAAGGGGTTGCGTATGTAGCCGGATACGCAACCCCTTCAGGGTTGGAATCTTTGACGGGCCGCCACCCAGGGTAGGCCGCAAACAACGCGGCCAACCCTGGGCTTTGCTACGCGACCCCCTTGGGGTCGAAATGCGGTCTCACGATTTCTTCACACCTTCTGACGACCGAGACGCCGCTGTGCGCAGTGGGCAGTTCACAGTGCGCACTGGGCAGTGCGCAGTGCGCAGTGGGCAGTGGGCAGTGGGGCAGTGGGCAGTGCGCAGTGGGCAGTTGATTTTATGAAGATGCTTCGTTTCCTGATCCTTCTCCAGATTCTTGGCTTGGCGGTTGTTGGTGGTCATGCCACCTCGCCGTCGCTTCGTGTTGCCGTCGCGCAGATGGGCGTGGTGAAGCGCCACGAAGAAAACCTTTCGAAGATCCTTCGATACACGAGGGAGGCGGCCGACGCGAAGTGCCGGGTAGTGGTCTTTCCGGAGGGCGCCCTGCGCGAGATCCCGGAACCCGGGCATCCGGATACGGTCGCGCTTCTTCAGACGATCAGAGAGGCTGCAAAGAAAAACCGGATTTACGTAATCATGGGCCTCTGGTCACGCATCGCCGCCGGTCCGCGAGGTTTCAACTGGATGGTTGTCATCGATTCGGACGGCAGGGAGATATTTCGATACGAGAAGCTTTATGATCGCCGGGAGACAGCGCTTCCCCGGGTCTTCTATATCGACGGGATTCCTTGCAACGCCTGGATCTGCGCGGACCGCTGGCTGAGAGCCGTGGCCGAGTTGCCGGTCATCGAGGGGTCCCAGGTCTCTTTCGAGCTTTCCGACAACATGAAGAGCGAGTGGGTGCCCGAGCTCGGGTGGTACGCCTACGTCCCACGCGCCATCCGAAACGGCGTCTACGTGGTCTTTTCGAACACTGCCGCGGTCCTTCCCGAGGAGACAGACCGCCATGGACACAGCGCCGTCGTCGACCCGGGTGGCCGGGTGGTCAGGGCAGCTTCCGACGATACGGAGCAGATGCTGGTAGCCGATTTGAAGCCCGGGGACGCTTCCCGGGCTGAAGCCGTCCGGCGCGGCCAGCATCCGGTTTTTCGTCGGTTCTGGGAAAAGGCTCGGGCGGTGCGTGCGGGAGAGGTTGACGCAGCTGTTTCCCCGTGGGAGCGGTACGGGTCTCCGGCCATATCGGTGACCGTCGCGGCCGCCCAGATGCGGCTTTCTGCGGATTCATGCGCCAACGTGGCGCGGATGGAGGCCATGATCGCGGAAGCGGCAGGCAAGACCGACGTTATTGCGTTTCCCGCCCTGGCAGTTACGGGACCCGGCGAGAAAGAGGTACTGTCCGCCACACCGGGCGAACTCGCTTCGGCGCTCGACCGAATCAAGAGCGCAGCGAAAATACACGGCATCTATGTCATCTTCGGAATGCCGGGCAAAGACCTTGGCGCAGACGGCGGGCCAACGGGAGGCCTGACCAACCGCGCATGGGTAATCGGGCCAGACGGGGAGGTCCTCACCAGCTACGATCAGATGGCGGTCGATCGCCCGGCGCTGTTTCAGGCCGGTTCCTGTCCCGAGAAGATGTGGTTTCGAGTCAAGGGTGTGCCCGCCGTAGTAACAGTCGGCCGAGATGCTCTCTGGAGTGAGATCGGCGAACTTGCTGCCTTCGCCGGCGCCCAGCTGCTGTTCAACCTGTCGTGCGAACAGGAATCCGGCCCCGAGGCAGACGTCCGCCGTCTGCAGATCGCGGTCGGTTTTGCCTCTTACCTCGGCTTTACCGTATTCACAAACGCCGCGGGTGGCTCTTCAAGCGATTTTGCAGGAGCCGGGCAGACCACCATCTGGGATGACCTGCGGGGGGGAGACGAAATGCGGGCCGCCGTCCAGCGTAAGCCCTTCCCGGAAAGCGGCGAGGTGGCGATCTATGCCAGTTTTGCGGCCAACTGCATCGTGCTAGCCGGCAAGGGCGACCAGACCTACTACGCCACCCGCACCGTCAATGCTCAAAACCCGTTCCGAGAAGACAGCTTCAATCCCCGAATGCGGCCGTGGTACTGGTTCGGCGCCCGCACGATCACGAGTTGCTTTCGGTGAGCTATTCCAGACGGGGGTTTGCCCAGGCGAACCAATCGGCCGTCGCGTTTCCGTGCGGGGCGGTGGTAAAGGTCAGCTTGACGCGCTTCCCCTGGTATTTCGAAAGATCCACGGTTTCGTTGAACCACTTCCGGTCTTCGGGGCGGTCGATAGGATTCAGGTACTTCTTGTAGACCGTCTCGCTCTTTCCGTCGGCCTCGACTACGACCATCCCGTCGGCGCCGTCGCCCGTATCAGAGTTCATGCCAGCGGCGAAGGTGAGGACGGCCTCGGTGGGCATCGCCGGGATATCGAACTCGATCTTGCCGGTCGCCAGCGTGACCAGAGCGTCGCGGCGTTCCTCTCCTATCGGAAAACGGCGGATGACGAGCGCAGGTTTACCCGTGGGAGTGGCAAATGTTGTGTCCGGTGATATTCGGCCGGTATCGAAAGCGGCGATGAAATCGACTACCTCCGCTTCATTTTCGCCTGAACGAGAGCAGGCTGCGGCGAAACAAGCCAGCAGTGCCAGCAATATGATCGAGTAGCGCCTCATTGAGAACTGAACCTCCTGAATCGAGGAAGTGTAGTCTCCCGCGGGGGACGAATCAAGAACAAGCCCTGCTACCGCCCGGAGCGCATCGACACCTTGGCCGGCTTGAGCCCCGGACTTGTCGCCTCAATTTGAACTGTCCCCCCCGGTCCTTCCTGAGTCCTGGCGATGAGCATCGCCTTGCCGTAGAACAAAGCCACCTGTTCGGCGTCAAATTCAGCCGGGAAGTGATGGTCTCCGTTTCCGACGCCTGCAATTGCTGCGGGGCCTGACAGCTTGAGACTGACCCGGTTCATCGCCAGCGGGCAAAGGTTGCCGTCTTCGTCGGCCGCCTCAACGAGCACGTAGCAGAGGTCCTCACCGGTGCTCTTGAGGGATGTCCGATCCGGCGTCAGGCGCAAGCGGGCAGGGGCGCCCGCGGTATGGACCACGGCTTCGCCGATCTTTGCCCCTTTGGCGTAGGCAACTGCCTTCACTTCACCGGGTTCGTACGCGACTTCCTCCCAACGCAGTCGGTAACGATCCAGCACGTTTGACGACTTCGGGTCTTTCGATTTGCGGCCCAGAGACTTTCCGTTCAGAAAGAGCTCGGCGGAATCGCCGTTTGTGTACACATAGACGGGTACCTGTGCACCCACCCGTTCAGGCCAGTTCCAGTGCGGCAGGAGATGGACGGTTGGTTTCTCCGGAGCCCAGAAACTGCGGTAGAGGTAAAACCGATCTTTCGGAATGCCCACGAGGTCGACGATGCCGAATAGACTGATGCGCGATTCTTCTTCCGGGGAGATCTTCTTCTTGGCGAAGCTGCCCCAACCCCGGGCCACGAGTGGTACGGGCTCACCGATATAGTCAAACCCCGTCCAGACAAACTCCCCGGCAACGAACGAGTCGCGTTCCATCAACGCGAATTCCGTATCCGCCAAGTCGGCCCAGCTCGCAGCCAGGTGATCGTAGGAAGTGAGTTTCAAAGAAACAGGGTAGTCGGTTTTTTCGGCCGGATGAGGAAGCTCGTAGTGGCCCCGCGTGCTGTACGCGGACGCAGATTCACTGTAAATGATAGGCAAATTAGGGCGAGTCTCCCTCGAGATCGAATAGCGCCGCTGGTAATTCCACCCAACCACGTCAAGCGAATCGTCAAGGGGCGTACGGGCAGACTCGGGAACCGCGTGCGCTAAGACGACCGGCCGGGTTGGATCCAGCCGCTTGAAGCACTCCACCATCTGGCGCAGCAGCCCGGGCGAGTCTGGAAGCTCCAAGCGCTCGAGGTTCCAGATTTCGTTGCCCGCACTCCAAACGACTACGGAAGGATGATTCCGGTCACGGCGCACGAGGCTCTCGATCTGCTTGCGGTTATAGTCAAGGATCGGGACATCGTTCGGCCGTGTGGAGGTCCCGTCCCATTTGTCAAAGGCCTCGTCCCAAACCACAAGCCCCATCCGATCGCAGAGTTCGAGCAACTCGGGAGCGGGAGGGTTATGACTGGTTCGGATCGCGTTGACCCCCATGTCTTTCATGATCTCCAGCTGACGCTCCATTGCCCGCACGTAAAACGCCGCACCGAGGGGACCCTGGTCGTGGTGCAGGTTCACTCCCTTCAGCTGAACGCGCCTTCCGTTCAAATGGAAGCCGTCATTCGGGGTGAACTGGAAAGTTCGAATGCCGAAGGGCGTCTCCGATCCGTCGATCTGTTTGCCGTTTACCAGCACTCGGCTGATCAGGCGATAAAGCCGGGGCGTCCGAATGTCCCAGAGCGCGGGCTTCGGGACGGAAAGAGTCCCATCCAGCTCCTGGGTCTCATTCGCCGGGACCGCAAGGGGCATGCGTTGCTTGGTCACCTGCTTCCCGCTCGGGTCCAGCAGCTCCACCTCCAGCGCGCCGGAGGTTTGGAGCGCCGTATGGTTTTCGATAACGGTTTGAACTCGTACGTCAGCGGAATCAGGACCGACCGTTGGCGTGGTGACGAATGTCCCCCACTGCGCGATGTGAACCGGGTTCTTAACGACGAGTTGCACCTTGCGGTAAATCCCCGCGCCGGGGTACCAACGTGAGCTGTGTGTCCGGGTGTCGACGTGAACGGCAATCAAGTTGAGCGCACCTGGGCGTACAAACGGAGTGATATCAACCCGAAACGACATGTAGCCGTAATCCCATCCGCCTGCTTTCTGGCCGTTTACGTGTACGGTGGGAGCGGCCATAACGCCATCGAAGTCCAGATAAATTCGCTTGCCAGCGTCTGTGGCCGGGAGTGCCAGCTGCTTTCGGTACCAGCCCTCTCCCCGCCACGGCAGCTTGCCGGTGTGAGGGTCGCCCTGCGGCTCGTAAGGGCCCGCAATCGCCCAGTCGTGAGGCAATCGGACCGTCGTCCAGGATGAGTCAGCAAAATCGACTGACTCGGCACCCGGGTGACTGCCGGCTGCGAATTTCCAGCCGGGGTT
>CAYQYP010000156.1:0-5697 GCA_964421755.1 uncultured Acidobacteriota bacterium | reverse complement strand
TTCGACTCTCCATGGGCAACGCAGATGACTTTGGCGGCGCCGAGTATGGACAAGGCAGGTTATAGCGAGGACATGTCGGCACCGAGCGGCGGGCAGGGCGGAGCCGTCGGTGGAGGCGCGAGTCCAAGGGACATTACCGCACCAACAAGAGGATATGGAGCCGACAAATCCTCCGGTGTGAGCGGGGAAAAGGAGCTGTACGACCGTTACACGGTGCGCTTCTTTACGGCGCCCGTGATCCGCCAGGCTTATGTGCGCTGGCTGCAACTCATGAAAGGCTACGATTCCATGAATCCCGAGCAGAAGAAGGCTCTGGATGGCATCACCGCGAACGCCCTGGCAATGACCTTTCCCGACCAGGTCATTATTGGCCTGGAATTCGAGAGCAACAACCGACAGCTTGCCATGGAAGTGAGTCGACAACTGAAGCAAATAACGAAAGACCAGCTCAAGCAGAAGGCTTACCTGATTACGGATCGCCTGGGCCGGATCGAGATCGCCGATTACTATCCCCCGTCTCCGGACGGCACGGGTGCGAAATTCGTGTTCCCCAGGCAGGTCAATGGCAGCCCCATCCTCACTGCCGAAGACAAGGAGATCCGGCTGGAGCTCTTCGTCCCCGGAACGACGGCAATGACCAAGGATGGCAACGGCCACAAGGTCTTCGTGAAATGGAAAGTCTCCAAGATGATGGTCAACAAGGAGCTGATGTATTAAGAGCCAATTGCAAAAATCAGAAATCTCAGTCTTAAGGCCTGAAAGGCCGGTACATATTAGCCCAGGGCGCAGCGTTTTTTCGCGTAGCCCTGGGTGGCTAGGCGCGCCGGACGGAAGCCCTGAAAGGGCGCAAGAACGGCAGACCAGGCTCTCACGCCCTTACAGGGCTGTAATGTCCCGCCTGCCTCTTGACCCAGGGCTACGCGAAAAACGCTTCGCCCTGGGCTAATATGTACCGGCCTTTCAGGCCTTAGGACCCGGATTTTTGCAATTGGCTCTTAGGTATCGAGTTGATGTGAAGCATTCAGAGGCGCTTCGAGGCGGGCTCGTAAGAAATGTATAATTGCCCCGCTCTGTTGGTTTTGAGAGGTGTTAAAGCGTATGAGTCGTGCGATTCGTCAGTTCCCCCGCCTCCTGTTTGTCGTGATCGCTCTCGCCGCCGTCACGGGCGCCATTCAGCGGACGCCCGATAAGAAGGCCCAGAAGTTGGCCGAGGAAGAAGCGCGAGACGTTTACAAGAAGTGGCTCGATGAGGACGTCGTCTACATCATCATGGATGAAGAGCGGGCGGTCTTCGAGAATCTTACAACTGACGAGGAGAAGGAGAGTTTCATCGAGCAGTTCTGGGCCAGGCGGGACCCGGACCCCGACACTCCGAGCAACGAGGCGCGAGAAGAGCACTACCGCCGGATCGCATACGCCAACGACACGTTTGGGGTTGGCGTGCCAGGGTGGAAATCGGACCGGGGGCGTATTTACATCATCCACGGGGCGCCGGATTCCATGGAAGACCATGGGCAAGGCGAAATCTACTATCGGCCCGGCCGAGAGGGAGGCGGGAACACGACTACATTCGCCTGGCAAACCTGGTACTATCGCAATCTTGAGGGAATAGGCAACGGCATCGAGATCGAATTCGTCGACAAGACGATGACGGGACACTACAGCCTGGCCCGCGACGAGATGGACAAAGATGCCATGCTCTGGGTTCCAGGGATGGGGCTTACGGAAGCGGAACGTTTCGGTGGCGCCAACCGCGCCGAACGGATCGGGACGCGCACGCTGGCGAACGAAGCCAGCCGTCGAGTCGGAAACCCGCTGAAACTGTTCACTCAGAAGGACGACCTGTTCGCCAGGCTGAGTCGCTATGCGAAACTGCAGGCGCCGCCAACTATTAAGTTCAAGGACCTGGAATCAATCGTCGACATCAACCTGTATTTCAGCCAACTGCCGTTCAGCACCCGCTACGATCTGATACGTGTTACCACCACTGACTACCTGGTACCCGTGACCTTCTTCTTCAATACCAGAGAGTTCGACTTCAAAGCCATGGGCTCTCACAGGGAAGCAACGCTGAACGTCTACGGTCGGGTCGAAACGATGACCAAGCAGAAGGTCTATTCTTTCGATGACGTCGTTCACCTCACTCTTGATCCGGATCCGCTCGCCGGCCCCGCCAATTCCGTCTTCCAAAGAAGCATTCCGCTGGGGCCGGGACGCTACAAACTGATCGCGATCGTCAAGGATGTCCAGGGTGGGAAGATCGGGACGCTGGAAACGGGCATTATTGTCCCGGGACAATCCGGAACCTCGCTCGAACTGAGCCCGATAATTCTGGCCGACCAGGTCCAGCCGGCCAAGGAGGGAGAGTTCATCACCGACCCGTTCATCCTGAGCGCGGTGAAGGTCTACCCCAACGCCAAGAACCGTTTTCAGAGAGGCAAACCGCTCGGCTTCTACTTCGAGCTCTACAATGTGACGGCGGATCAGCAGACCATGAAACCTTCGCTGGCCGTCCGGCTGAAGCTCATCAAGGGAGGGCAGGAAGTCCCGACCCCATTCGGAGACGTCTCGCAACTGCTTCACCCGTATGCCGACCGGTTCTTTGCTGCTTCGCTGATGAACACCCAGCCGCTTCAGCCGGGTCGGTACAGCCTGACGATCCTGGTCACCGATCAAATAGCGCAGGTAACCACGCAACAGACCGTGAATTTCGAGATCCTCGGCTAGGCTATAATCCACTCCATGATGTTCAAGGGCGGGCGGGCGCTGGCGAGTTTGACCCTCTGTGCCCTGCTGCCCTCGTTATCGCCCGGGCAGATGGAACACGGTCCACCCCCGCCGGCCCCACAATTCCAAGTCCGAGGTACGACCGTCCGCATCGACGTCGTCGTCACCGACAAAGACAACCGGGTTCTGCGGGGTCTGGGGATCGATGACTTCCTGCTCTACGAGGACGATATACCGCAGGACATCGATACTATTCAGCTGGTTGGGCCGGAAGGCACTCCTGCTTCCCCGCATGAGACAGTCGCCCCTGCCGATCGTCAGGCATCCGTAGCACCTTCCCCCTACGATTCAGATCCGGCGATACGTCGCCCGAACTTGATTATCATGCTCCTCGACTACGCCACGACGGATTTTGAGAGCCAGCATCTGGTCGAGCAAGCGTCTGTCAAGTATGTTCGTGAAAGCCTGCGGCCGGGTGACTACATCGCGATTTTCGCTCTCGGATCAGCCTTCAGATGTCTCCAGGATTTCACGAACAACCGGGATGCCTTGATCGCCGCGCTCGATCGCCGGGACATCTCTGGACGGGCGGCGGCCGCCGGAGGCGTAGAGGGTCCGAGCTTATCCGGCGCCGGGGAGGAAGCCCTGGCAGCCATGGGGACGACAACTCCGGCCGGCGGGAGTCCGCAGGAACGGGGGGCGGCGATGCAGGCCGAAGGATCAGACAACGCTCAGCTCATGTTCGCCGATCGGATCCAGGGCGCTTTTCGAAGAATGGGCTCGTTTCTCGCCGAACGAGAGACCCGATCGGTCCTCCGTGCAGTCGCGGCAATTGCCCAGGGAGTTGGGGGCATTGAAGGGCGCAAAACGTTGATCCTCTTTTCTCAGGGCTTTGTTGTGGGCGGCCGGATGGAAAGGGACTTCGAGAAAACGATCGGTATCGCTAACCGGGCGAATGTTGCTATTTACGGCATAGATTCGCAAGGACTCATGCCTCGCGCGACCAGCGGTGAGCTTGTCCCAAGCGGCCAGCTTTCGAGCATCAGCGCCGCGACCGGTCCGAGGCGGAAGCAGCCTTCGGGCGGGGAATCCCTGTTCGACCGAGCACGGGAAGTGGGGTCGGACCAGCGGGACACCGCACTCAGGCACATCTCGGTAGCCACCGGCGGTTTTGCGATCCGTAACACGAACGATCTACACATTGGGATGCAGCGCATCGACGAGGATATCCGAAGCTACTACCTGATCGGCTACCGTCCCAAAAACCAGCAGTGGGACGGCGGGTTCAGAAGCATCCGGCTGGAGGCCCGGCGGCCGGGCGCGACTGTCCGCGCACGGAGCGGCTATCGGGCGGTCCCGCCGGGAATGGAGATGGTGACTCAGGAAGAATTCCAGCTCTTGCGGGCGGTAGAGTCGCTGCGGATCGCGGCGACACTACCGACATTCCTTCGGCTGGATACCTTCCCCGCTCGGAGCTCGGATCAGACCGTGCTCGTGACGCTCGACATCCCCTCCTCGGCTCTTCAATTCGAGCAGGTCGAGCAGAACGGCAGCACCGAGCGACAGTGCCGGCTCGAGATCATCGGCCTGATCAGGAATGAGCAAGGCGACGTCGTGGATAAGTTCGGGTCACCCGTGACCCTCCATCTCACTCCCGGGGAGTACGAGGTGCTCAGCCGAGGGAGCGTCAGCTTCTCTAACCAGCTGGCATTGCCCCCCGGCGCCTATCGCTTTGAAGCTCTGGTCAGGGACGGTATCGCCGGAAAGGTCGGCAGAGCCCAGAACTCGCTTCGGGTTCCCTCTCCAACTGCCGAGCTGGCACTAAGCACGATCGTTCTCGGCAAAAGCGTAGAAAAGGGTCGGGGGGATTCCGGGGTGCCCCTGGAGGACGGCACTCGCCTCCTGCCCGTTGCTCAACGGATTTTCCGGGACGGCGACCCTCTCGTGTTCTATTTTCAGATACACAACTTCGTGATCCCCTCCTCGAAAACCCCGGAACTGAGTGTTTCGGTGGCCTTGGAACGGCCGGGCAGCCACGAGCGCATGACTTTACCGGAGCACCTGATTCGGACGCCGACCGACAGCCCGGTGGCGTCATTCTCCAGGTATCTGGAGTTGAAGGGGCTTCCCGCCGGCCTGTACCTCCTGACCGCGAAGGTCACCGACCGACTGAGCGGGCGAACTGCCGAGACCCGGACTGCTTTCACCAAAGAGTAGAGTGTCTGTGAACAGCCTTTGGGACCGGGCGAGCCTCGCGTGGATGCGAGATCGAAAGGAGCCGCGCACGACAGCAAGGGTGTTGCATAAGGTCGGAGAAGTGCGTTCGGCCGGCGGCTTATTGACAGTTTTCAACGCCGAAGGCGTTACGTAGCAAAGCCCGGGGTTGCCCGCGTTGTCCGCGGGAAACCCCGGGTTGACGGCGGGAAGGATCCAACCCTGAAAGGGTTGCGTAGTGCGGTACGCAACCCTTTCAGGGTTGGATGCGTACGCACACCTACCCAGGGTTTCCCGCACACAACGCGGGCAACCCTGGGCTTTGCTACGTGACCCCGTTGGGGTCATTTCGGCAATCCGCTTGACGGAAATATCACGTAAGGCAATATTTTCAACACCCTCGCAGCGAGGGGTTGCATAAGGTCGGAGAAGTGCGTTCGGCCCACAGGTATTGACGGACTTGTTATGGGCTGATGTCGTGCGGAGGGCGAGATCGAATGGAGCCGCGCACGAAGCGAGGCTATTGAAAATGTTGCCTTACGTGATATTTCCGTCAAGCGGATTGCCGGAATGACCCCAACGGGGTCACGTAGCAAAGCCTTCGGCGTTGAAAGCTGTCAATAAGCCGCCGGTCGAACGCGCTTTCCAACCTTTTTCTACACCCTCGCAGCGAGCGCAGCGAGCGAGAGTAAGCGGACCACCTGACTCGCTCCACGGCTTGTGTTTGAATGTCTCGACTTAGCGAATGATTGGTGG
>CAYQYP010000155.1:0-25113 GCA_964421755.1 uncultured Acidobacteriota bacterium | reverse complement strand
GCGCACGAGAGAGGGTCGAATGAGTCTTGAGACCTGAAAGGCCGGCACATATTAGCCCAGGGCGAAGCGTGCTTTTCGCGTAGCCCTGGGTCAAAACGGACTCGACCGCGAAGCCCTGTAAGGGCGTAAGATCCTGATAATTTTGCCGTTTCTTGCGCCTTTTCAGGGCTTGTCTCCGCCCTTACCGTTAAACCCAGGGCTGCGCAGAAAGCGCTTCGCCCTGGGCTAATATGTGACGGCCTTTCAGGCCTTAGGAACTTTTTCGACACCCTCTTGCGGGCGAGGTTCCGAAAGAATCGGCAGCTTCCTCAGCGCGAGGGCAAAGACCGCGGCCCAGCCAAGGCCCTTGAAATCGCCCGAATCGAGCGCCTGTTCGATTTCCGGTCGTGACAGGAGTAGAAGCTCCGGTTGCTCCTCGTCCGGCGCTGTTGGCTCGCAGACCTTGCGAGCGCCGCGCGCGAGATAAAAGTACGCGTTGCCTGCTCCCCGGTTTGTATCGACCACGTACGTTCCCAGGTCCTGCCACTCGGAAGCTTCGTAACCGGCCTCCTCTTTGAGCTCTCGTCGCGCTGCTTGAAGCGCACTCTCGCCAGGCTCCAGGTACCCGCCGACGGGTGCCAGCGACAGCCCCTCGAAGCCGTACTTCTCTTGACGGAAACAGAGAAACCGATCGTCGTCGGTGCAGACCACGATGCTGACGTAATCGGGCGTGATGATCCAGGTCCAGTCCGCAATCCGGCGTCCACTGGGCAGCGTGACGTCGTGGATTTCGACCGACAGATAAGGCGGGTAATCCAGGACTTTGCGTCGACTAGCGGTTTTCCAGAGTTTCATGGTGCTTTAAGGGAACACTAGAATGAGTCGTGCGAGCCAAAAAGTGGCGGATTCCAACAACGAATCCGCCGATGTCCGACTTGGAAGTCGGACCTACGTTAAATTCGCCCGGATCTCAGGATCGCGATCACCAACCAGAGCCCCAGCAACCCGGCTATGACGTATCCAACCACCCCGAGAACGGAGAAACCGAAGAGGGCCGGCCCGCGCCCCAGGTTGATCATAAGAGATGACCCTATGATCAGTGCGGCGACGATCATCGCGAAGGCCAAGCGGTTGGATGATCGGTCCATCTCGAGGATGAAGCGCGTGAGTCCCTCGTGATGGAGCATGAAGCCGATCTGCCCTTTCTTCAGCTTCCCGGTGATTTCCTCGATGTCCGCCGGAAGAGCCCGAATCAGGCGAAGATACATCGACCATGTCTTGAGCGCCTTCCGAGCCGAGCGCCGGGGATCCGCGCGACTCGCAAGGAATGACCGGATGAAGGGGGTCGCTTCGGCGACGATGTTGAATTCCGGATCAAGGTTTCGACCGACTCCCGATGCAACCGCGAGCATCCGGCCGAGCAATGCCAGGTTGATCGGCAGGATGATCCGGTGGCGACGAACGATATGCAAGAGGTCGGTAATGACCCGTTCGGCGTTCAATTTAGCCAAGGGCAGCCCATAGTAGCGGTCTATGAACTCCTCAAGATCGAATTTCAGGAGTGAGACGTCCACTTCGTCTCGCAGCAGGCCGAGGGCTCGAAACACACGGAGCACGCCATCCGTGTCGCGTTGGACAATCGAGCTCAATAGGACCGCAAGCTGCTCGGCCGTCTCGTCATCGATCCGTCCGACGATTCCATAGTCAATGACCGCGATGGCGTTACCTTCGATGACAAAGAAGTTGCCCGGATGCGGATCGGCGTGAAACAGTCGGAATTCGAAAACTTCCCTCAGGATGGAGCGCGCCCCGTTCTTCGCGACTTCGCGTTTGTTGAACCCCCGGGCTTCCAACTCAGCCACATTCGTGACCTTGACGCCCTCGACCAACTCGGTCGTCAAGATGCGTTCCGAACTAAAGGCCCAGAAGACTCGTGGAACGAACCGAGTCGGGTCGTCTTCGAAATTGTGTCGGAACCGATCGATCGCCTGTCCCTCAGCCTGGAAATCCAGTTCCCGCCTGATCGTCCGGGCGAACTGATCGACGAGATTCTCCGGCTGCAGCCAGCGCAGTTCAGGAATATGACGCTCGATCAGTCCGGCGAGATCAGACAGAATCGCAAGGTCGATTTCAATCAGCCGCCGGATGCCGGGTCGGCGGACTTTGACCGCCACCCAATCACCCGAGGTCAACTGAGCCTTGTGCACCTGAGCGATCGAGCCCGATGCCAGGACAGGCTCGCTGAACTCCTGGAAAAGGAGATGCGGCGCAGCTCCCAGCTCGTCCTCGAACGTCTGTTTCACTTCGGCGAAATCGAAGGGGGGTACATCGTCTTGGAGCTTTTCCAGTTCCTGAATGTATGCGTCGGGGACGATGTCCGGACGAGTGCTGAGCAACTGCCCGAACTTGACGTAGGTCGGGCCCAGTTCCGCAAGAGCCATTCGCACTCGCTGCGGAGTCACCGTGACAGGCTCGGGGGTCCCCCTGAGGCGGTTGCGGAGGGAACCGAGACCCACGCGGTCGGCGATGTCACCGAAACCGTACTTGGCCAGCGTGAAACTGACCTGCCGGTACCGCTTGATTCGGCGGTAGGCCCGCACCGCGCTAAGTGGTCGGATCATTGTCCGGGGTCGGAGGCACTATCTTTGGCTCGGCGCTCTTATGGGCGCGGGAGGACTGCTGCTTCTCCAGCTTCTCGAGACGCTCGCGCAGCTCATCGAACTGTTGTCGAGTCGGCATCCCCATCTCGCCTATGACCTTTTGAACGGTGTCTTTGACCGAGTTGGACAGGCGCTTCTGTTCATCTCTCATGCGGGTCATCAGGTCTTCGACGATTCGGGGCCGGTCCTTCTCGGCGACTTCTCCCCGTTTGACCAACTCGTCGACCACTTCCTCGATCTTTTCCCGGGTCAGGCTGGCCAGACCGATGCCTATCAAGTAGCCTTTTCTCAGAATTTCAAGCATGCGTGCTACCCCCTTTCCTCCGTACAGGCTGGAGACAGCTAAACACTAACACAATCCCAGGGGAACGGGCGAGTGGGGGTGGCCACTGCTCTGTTTAAATGTATCGACTTAGCGAATGATTGGTGGTCCGCTTACTCTCGCTCACGGCCGTTCGCTTTCGTGCGCGGCTCCATTCGATCTCGCCCTCCGCACGACATCAGCCCATAACACGTCCGTCGATACCTGTGGGCCGAACGCACTTCTCCGAACTTATTCAACACCCTCGCTCCGTGCGCGGCCTGAAATCCAGCGCGGCTACCTGTCACTCGCCCGGGAGTTTTGCTATTCTCACCTCGGTAAAGGGGGATAGGCATGCGAGGGATTCGGATGCTCACCGCTTGCCTTGCGGGCTGGCTGCTGATTGGCGGAATCCAAGCTCTGGCCGGTGAAGAAGTCGTCCTCTTCGAGTTCCGCGGCCAGATTCTCGGGGACAACCGCAGGCCGATCCAGAGCCCCGAGCCTGTCGTCTTTCTGCACGGCGCCACAATGCCCTACAACGGCACCGCCCGGGTTGGACTCGATGGGAGCTTCAAATTCAAGAAACTGCGGGCCGGCTCTTACGTCCTGATCGTCGCCGTCCCCGGCCAGGGCGAAATGCGCCAGACAGTCGACATTACTGCCAGTCTCGCCGATAAGAAGCGACGCGTCCGGGAGACGATTCGGTTTTCCCCTTCGGTGTCGTCCGAGGAACTTGGGCTCGTACACAGGTCACAGCTCAGCGTCCCCCGAAAGGCTCGAGATCAGTTCCAACAAGCCCTCCAAGAACTGGGCAAGAACGACATCGAAGCTGCCAAGGGTTGTCTCGCCGAAGCCCTCAAGCTCGCTCCGCACTATGCTGAGGCATGGAACCACCTCGGCGTGATCGCCTATCAGACCGGCCATTTCATCGAAGCCGAACAGCACTTTCGGCGAGCCCTTAAGGAGGAGCCGACCGCATTCTATGCGCTGGTCAACCTGGGGGGCGCCCTGCTGTCGGTGGAAGGCAAAGATGCGGAGGCGCTCGAGATCAATCAGCAGGCGGTCAGGCGAGCGCCTGAAGACGCGCTGGCCCGTTCTCAGCTGGGCAAGACTCATCTTCGGCTGAGACAGCTCGACGAAGCCGAAAAACACCTCAGGCAGGCAATCGCCTTGGATCCTCGTCACTTCTCAGCGCCACAACTCTCCCTTGCGGATCTATACCTCATGCAGGGCCGGCTGGAAGAACGAATCAGGGAAATGGAGGAGTACTTGAAATACCACCCGGACGGCGCTTTCGCCCCGCGCGTTCGAGAGCTGCTCCAGCAGGCGCGGACAAATCCGCCACCCGAGTAAGAACTCGCCAACCGGCCGTAAAGCGGCGGATTCTGAAACGCGAATCCGCCGCTTTACGGCCCGGTTGGGCGAAAGACGCGACGTTCCCGCCCCTAGCTCCTGGTCGTGTCGGCCTTCCGCGGCGAGTACATGCTCCACAGCCGATCGTGCGAGCGCTCGTTGTCCCACTCCTTGGTCGGCGGGAAGTACTCCTTCTCCGGCTCCTTCATGTCGCGCTTGATTGCCTCCTCGTTCAGCTCGAGGCCGAGCCCCGGAGTATTCGGCACCGGCACGAAACCGTCCTTGGTCATAAAGGGTTTGGCGGGACCGTCGGCCACCGTCTCGTACTTCTCGTCGTCCACGCCGTGGTGTTCCATGACCAGGAAATTTTCAGTGGCCGCAGCGCAGTGGATGCTCGCAAACATCGTGACCGGTCCTCCAGCCATGTGGAGAGCCATCGACACACCGTGCTGCATTGCGTAGTCGCCGATTTTCTTGGTCTCCAGTAGTCCGCCGGACGTGGCGAGATCCGGATGAATCATCGAGACTGCCTTACGATCGATCAGCTCCTTGAAGCCGTCGAGCAGATAGATGTCTTCACCGGTCAGAATCGGCGTCGTACAAGAGTTCTTGAGCTGAATGTACTGATCCACATACATCCACGGCACCATGTCCTCGTACCAGGCGAAGTTGCACTTGTCGAGCCTTTGCGCCAGCTTGATGCCGTCCTCGATCCCGAAGTGCCCGTAGTGATCCGTGGCAATCGGTATTTCCCATCCGAGATTCTCCCGGGTCTTCAGACAGTAGTCTTCAAAAATCGCCAGACCTTTTTCGGTCAATCGGATACCCGTGAATGGGTGCGGCTTGTAGGTCCACTCCCAGGCGTTGTCCCCGTACTGCTGGAACGGGTTAACCCCCTGTCCTTTCGGGTAGGTCAGGGTGCCCTCAATTCCCTGGAGAAGCCCAAGTGGGGTGTCCATCTTCAGGAAGCTGAAGCCTTGTTCGATCCGGTGTTTCAACCGCCGCGCCTGCTCCGCCGCGTCCTTGGTGAACGGAGTGTCGGCATACAGCCGGATTTTGTCTCGGAACTGTCCGCCCAGCATTTGCCAACAGGGAACTCCCCAGGCCTTGCCGGCCAGATCCCAACAGGCCATTTCAATCGAGACGACACCGCCCGCCTGTCGGGCGTGACCGCCAAACTGTTTGATCCGCCGAAACACCTTTTCGACATGGCACGGGTTCATTCCAACCACGCGACTCTTGAGCATCAAGGCATATGTGGGACTCGCGCCATCGCGCACCTCGCCATAGCCGTGCAGGCCCTGATTCGTGTCCAGCCTGACGACCCAGTGGCGGTTCACCCGCGCGACGCGGAGATCGGTGATCTTGAGTTCGGACGGCTGTGAATTTGTTTTGACATTCTGCGCAATCGCCTCGTAATCGTCGGAAGTTGCCATCAAGGCGGCACAGGCGGCACCGGCCGAAGCCGTTTTAGCCAGGAATGATCGTCTTGAATGAAGTCGAGACTTGCTCACTGTTGTTCCTCCTTGTCTTGCTGGCCGGGACCAGTTAGCTGGTCTCCCGCGGCGGTATTGTACTCGCATCCTACCGCAGAAGGCCGCCTCTTTCATCTTTTAACAGGAGGAACCTGGGGCACGCTAGCGCAGTTGGAGCTCAACCCGCTGGTCGTCGTTCTTCAGAGTCCCGGACATCCGGTTCACGGTCATCAGACGAGTGTCAGCTTTCCGCCGGCACCCAAGCTTAGGGTACAATCTCGCTTCTTGCGTCACAACATCAAGCCAGCCGAACCGAACGGCAACGGAAACGCGCGCCAGAAGAGGGTACAGGCGGCGCTGCTCGAGCTCAACCGCGTGGTTGAAGGGCGAATGTACCTGCTCGTTCTGGCGGGAATTGCCGCAGGCTGGTTTTTGCCGGTGCTCGACCGGATGACGTGGTTGGTTCCTTACCTATTTGGCTACATGACTTTGGCAACGGCGCTGAGCATCAGCGCACGTGATGTAGCGGCTGTGGCGAAGGTGCCGGGTGCCGTTTTTCTGATCATTGGCGCCCTCCACGGGATCATGCCTCCGGTCGCGTGGGGACTGGGCGCAATTGTCTTTGGAAGTGACTCCCAGTTAGCCGTCGGGATGGTCCTTGCCACACTGGTTCCGGTGGGCGTCATGTCGATTGTCTGGACGAGCGTGGCCAAGGGGGAGGTGCCCCTCGCACTGACAACAGTCGCCCTCGATTCCCTGCTCAGCCCCCTGGTGCTTCCGCTGACCGCATGGGTCTTCCTGGGGAGTCAGGTGAGCTTCGACGCCCGCGCGCTGATGATCGGGCTGACTTGGATGATCGTTTTTCCGACAACGGCGGGTGTCTTGCTCCATGATCTCTCGCGAGGGGAAATCGGGCGGCGAATGGCCCCCATCAACGGGCCGCTCTCAAAAGCCTGCATCCTTTCGATCATCGCCATCAACATTGCGGCTATCCGGGGGGTCGTCGCGTCGAGCCAATTCTCGGTGGTACCGGTGTTCGCCATTCTGCCCGTGCAGGTTGCGACGGGATTCTTAATCGGATTTGTAGGCGCAAAACTCCTCAAATTCCCGGAGCCACGCGTTCGGACGATGACATTCTGCGTGGGATTGCGAAACATCAGCGCGGGGATCGTCATCGCACTTCAGTACTTCCCGCCGGCAACCGCGATCCCGGTCGTGCTTGTCATAGTCTTTCAGCAGCCGTTCGCCGCGTTCTTCCAGCACTGGTTCCTGGCACGATCTGGTAAACGACCTCAAGGACCTCAGGCACAGCAAGGACGCCAAGGAGAGGGCCAGCCCGCCTGATCATTGTCCTTGCAGTCCTTGCTGTCCTTGTGGTCGTTGAGGTCGTTGGGGGCCTTCTCAAGTCTCACTCCAGCCGGACCGCGGCCATGTCGCCAATTACGGTGGTCCATTGTCGCACCCGCCAGCGAGTCACCAATCCGTTTTTCACGTACGGGTCGGCGGATGCAAACGCCTCGGCCACGGCCGGCGAATCTCCCTGGAAGAACAAGACCGCCCCGTCGACGGGGTCCGCGAGGGCGCCGGCCAGGATCAGCTCACGGCGCGCATGGGCCGCGCGAGCATACGCCAGATGCTCGTCCCGAAAGGCGGCCCGGCGTTGCACGTAATCCGGAACGACGTCATAGAACAACAGGTAATGCATATCTTCCTCCCGAAGTTACACGGTTCAGGGTTGGCCGGTTATGCGGTTATACCGTTATACGGTTCCCGGTTATGGTCATTCCGCATTCCGCACTCTGCAACCCGCCCTCCCGATAACCGGAGCAGGTGCGAGATCCAAGGCCCTATTTCCTTTGGATCATGGGTCACATAAATCAGGCTGCCTGCCAGCGTCCGGCACAGGCGTTCCGTGAGCTCGAGGATCAAAGCCCGGTGCACGGAATCGAGCCCGAGGCACGGTTCATCGAGGATCAGCATCTCGGGATTCTTGACCAGCGCTCGCGCCAGCAACAGGAGACGCTTTTCACCGGCCGACGCAGTTCGGAAAGGCCTGGCGAGCAGGGAAGAAAGACCCAACCACTCCACCCACGACCGGGCTGTGGATACTTGCGCCTCGGAGCAGTTCCGGAAAAGCCCGATCGAGTCATAGAATCCTGAACAAACCACCTGCTCGCACGTCAGCCCGTCCGCTTCATAGTAGGTCAGCAACTCCGATGACACCCAGCCGATCCGCCTCTTGATTTCCCAGACGGTCTCACCCGAGCCGCGTCTTCTCCCGAAAAGGCTGATATCGTTCTCGTATGCCTGCGGGTTGTCCGCGAGAACTAAGCTGAGCAGGGTGCTTTTTCCCGACCCGTTTGGTCCCATCACTGCCCAGTGCTCGCCTGCGTTCACTTCCCATGACACGTCGACCAGAACTGGTTGGTCCTTGTAGGAGACCGATGCGTTGCGGATCTGGATAAGCGCGGCGGCGGCGGCGTGGGCTCCCCCGCGGGACTTGCGTCGTTTTGCGTCACCGGCGTCTCTTGCGTGCAGCCTTTTTGCCTCTCGCTCACCCTTGCGTCCCCAACCAGCGGGCGAGTCGGCGAGACGCTCGAGCACACGATCCTTGGGCCCCTTGTCGATGAAGGCCAGGTCTCTGATGAACAGCACGTGCGTGATCCCCTCAGGCAACTCTTCAGGCCTGCTCAGTAAGGTGAGGACGACCGGGTCGTCCGATCGGAGTAGATCCCCGATACTGCGCCGAAGCGCTTCTCGGGAGGCAGCATCGACACCGCCGAACGGGTCGTCCAGAATCAACAGGCGAGGGTTGTGGAGCAGAGCACGAGCGATCAACGCGCGGCGCATTTCTCCGTAGGAAAGGTGCACGACTTTCCGCCCGAGAAGATGGCGGATACCGAGGACTTCAAGTATTTTCGTCGACATGGTTTCCGGATCGGCCCCGAGGCCCATCCAGTCAGCCACGCCAGGTGATTGAGCTGCCTCGTTCGCCTCCCAACGCGCCTGGTGATAACCGGCAAACGCGTGAAGGACTTCGGCGTGGCTCTCGACACTCACCCGAATCACTTCGCCAGGTTTCACCCAACTACGGCCTTCGCGACAACGTTCCTCACCGTCAAAGAAGTTCCGGATCGAACCGCCTACTACCGGTATGCGCCCGCCCAGGGCGCGCGCCAACACTGATTTCCCAGCTCCGGTCGAACCGATAACCGCCCACCTCTCGCCGGCCGCCATCGTCCAGCTCAGCCCGGATATCAGGCGAGACTCGTCCAGTCGAAGGGTCACGTTGTCCAGGTGGATAAGGGGCGAGACGCTGGATGGCCTTTTCAAATATCCCTTAGGGCTTTGCGCTGCGCTAGACAGAGTCGGGCCTTTGGCCCTTATTCAACCGTTCACTTCTTGTGACGGCGAGAACGAGTATACAACTCAGGAGCATGGAAGCAGCCAGCACGTACATGCCCCAGGTGACGTCCCCGGTTGCGTCTTTGATCCGACCTACAACCGACGGGCTGACATGACCCGCGAGATTGCCGACGGAGTTGATCAGAGCAATTCCCGCAGCAGCGGCGGTTCCCGACAGCAGCGCGGTTGGGAGCGACCAGAAGGTGGAGATCACGGACATAACGCCGACGATGGCCAGGGTCAGCGCCGCGAGGGATACCGCAGCCGATTCGGCAAACAGGCCGCTCAGCAGGAATCCTACCGACCCGGCCGCAGCCGCAAGGGCGATGTGCCAGCGGCGCTCCTGCGTCTTGTCGGAATGCCGTCCAACCAACACCATCCCGATCGCCGCCACAGCCCACGGTACCGCGGTGATCAGGCCTACCCGCGCCGTGCTCTTGACCCCCATGTCCTGAACGATCTGCGGCAACCAGAACGACATCCCGTACAGCCCCATTATGGCGCCGAAATACACCGCGCTCAGCACCCACACCTTTGGGCTCTTGAAGGCGTCCGCGAAACTCCGACGGTGCTCGCCCGCTTCTTTCATCTTCTGCTCCTCCGCGAGGCGCCGCAGAAGAATCGCCTTCTCCTCGTCGCTAAGCCAACGGGCTTCCCCAGGGCTGTTGTCCAGGATGACGAGCACCAGAATGCCGACGACGATGGAGGGCAAGCCTTCCAGGATAAAAAGCCACTGCCAGCCCGACAAACCTCGGCTGCCGTCAAAGAACTCCATGATCCAGCCGGAGAGCGGACCACCAACTACCCCCCCGACAGCGACCGCGGTCATGAACAGAGCCACCATCCGCGCGCGGTGCTTTTGGGTATACCAGAAAGTCAGGTAGAGGATTATCCCGGGGAAGAATCCGGCCTCTGCCAGTCCCAGGGAGAAGCGCACGACGTAGAACCAACCCTCCGAGCGGACCAGGCAAGTCGCCATGGAGATAATGCCCCACATAATCATGATCCGGGCAATCCAAATCCGAGCGCCGAACTTCTGAAGAAGGATGTTGCTAGGCACTTCGAAAAAGAAGTAACCGATGAAAAAAATTCCTGCGCCTAAGCCGTAAGCGGTGTCACTAAAGCCGAGCTCAGAAGACATCTGCAGCTTGGCAAACCCAACGTTGACCCGATCGAGCATGGCACAGATGTAGCAAATGAACAGGAACGGAATCAGGCGTAGAGTGACCTTTCGATAGGTCGACTCCTCGAGCGCGGTAGTCGGTGCTCTTTCGTGTTCGTTCACGGATGATCCCCCGGTTCCAACTTTCATGCGTATCCTCAGTCGGTTCCAGGGTTACTCGGTTCAGGGGTTAATCGGTCAAGAACCGAGACGTCTGACCTTGAACCATAACCCCCGAACCGGTAAACCGTGAACCGTCAAACTACATGTCCATGTACGGCATCGGCGGAGTCAGACCGAGCAGGCGTTCGTAAACCGTCAGTGCGCCGCGGTGGTGCGCGGTGTGGTCCACGCAGGCGGACATCACCGAACTCCGGGGAGCTTCGCCCATAATCGGGTTGGGCGGGAAAAGCGTCGCCCACTCCGCCTCGGTGTGTGCCCCGGCGACAGCCAAGGCCTTCTCGATGGCCTTGTCAAACCAAGCGCGCGCCTGGGCAAGACTGGTAATGCAACGAACCTCCTTGTCCATCGCCTCGAATTCCATGCGCCAGTTTTCGGAAAAAGCTGCCTCGAAAAACCACTCAATCGTCTGAGCTGCGTGGGCAACCTGACCGGCAACCGTGTACAGCCCCTCGCCCGGGGCAAAAGTCGAGTGTTCCTCGGCCAAAGGACGCGTCGATCGGTTAAAGTAGTCACTCATGCCTTGAATCGCCTGTTTGAGCTCTTGTGGTGTCATCGGATCCTCCCTGGCTGGTTTTACAACCGCCCTATTCTAAGAGAAAAGAACCGCAAGGGCCACAAGGACCTCAAGGATCTCGTAAAGATCTCCCCCTGACTGCTTGTCTCCTTGTCTCCCTGTCTCCCTGTCTCCTTGTCTCTCCGTCTTCCCCCGTGTATTCTTCCGGCGAATCAGGAGGGGAAAATGAAGAGACCAAGCGTGTTCGCCGCAGTTTTGATAGTGGCATTCTGCTGCTCCCTGGACGCCCAGCAACCGCGCTGGGAGAACCCGGTCAAGAAGCTGTTGAAGGAAGGCAAGCCGGTTGTCGGGATGACTGTCACGATCCCGAGCCCGGACGTCGCCTTGCAGGCTGCTCGCCTCGGCTTCGATTTCCTCTGGATCGAGATGGAGCACAGCCCGATCACCCTCGAGTCATTGCGAGACATCATTCTGGCGACGAGCGGGACTCCCTGCGTCCCGATCACGCGAGTCCCCGTCAATGAGCTGTGGACGGCCAAGCGTGCGCTCGACGCCGGGAGTCTCGGTGTCATCTTCCCTTTCACATCGACACCCGAGCTTGCCCGGCAGGCGGTGGCCGCCTGCCGATATCCGCCACTCGGACGCCGCGGCTTCGGACCCGGACTGGCGAATCTCCGCTGGCCCGCGCCGGGCGGGTATCGTGCCTTTGCGGATGAAAACGTCCTGGTCATAGTCATCATCGAGCAAGCAGAGGCGGTTGAGCGGATCGAGGAGATCGCGTCGGTTCCGGGGATCGACGTGCTCTTCATCGGGCCCAACGACTTGTCATACTCCCTGGGCCTTTCGGGCCGACAGGATGATCCGCGACTGCGCGAGGCGATCGCCAAAGTCCTGGCGGCTGGGAAGAAGCACGGAATCGCCGTGGGGCGCACGGCCGGGGCCGACCAGATCGACGGACTGATCAAGGAAGGCTTTCAGTTCTTCCAGGCATCGAGCGAGCTCGGCCTGATGGCCGCCGGCGCCAGGCGATTGCTCGAGGCGGCCGGCAAAGGCGGTGCCTCGAGCCGAACCTGGCCGATGTACTGACCGCCTCGGCGGCTATTCAGTCGATGACCGCAGGACCTGGGCCTGGTGAGTCGAAAGCGGGATTCCCAACAGGAACTCCACTGCGATAGCAGTCCCGTCAATGCGCGCGGGTCGGAAAACCCATTCGCTCAAGGCACGGAGTACCGGCTCGTTTAACAGAAGGTCGGGGCTCTTCAAGACCGAAAGTCGCTCCATCTTGCCTTCCGCATTGATCAACCCGGACACGATCACCGTTTCGCGAAGGTGAGCGAGAACCAACTCATGGGGCAACACAGGAAGCTTCTTGACCGCGGGGAACGGGAGGACCATGCCCTGTTGGCTTCCGCTCACATCGCCGGGGAGGATTGTCTGCCGGGTCGCCTTGCCCGGTACGGCAAACTCGAGAGTCCATGTCGGAGCAGAGTCCGTGTCGCTCTCTCGCATGTCAAGATAGACCGTGTGGATCTGGCGGCCGGCGAAGATACCTGAGAAAGGCAGGCCTCCGCCGCTGCTTTCGGTCGAAACCACGGTCACTCCGTACGATGTCTGCAGCGGACGTGCAGGCTGAATACGAACGACGGGGCCGGCTACCGCTCCAGTCGCACCGCCCTGCCCGGCGACCGTGATCCCGGCGAAAGGAGACCTGCCAGGCCCGGGGTTCGAGCCGGAGACTGAACCAGGTCCGGCGCCCGGTCCGGGCTGGCTCTTGCTGGATCCGGAGCCCCCGAAACCAACCGTGACGTATTTCGGTGGGTGGCCAGCGAGCGTGTTGCCCCCTGCAGGGGCAGCCGTTGCTTTCGCAGGAAGAGCCGTAGCAGCCGGGTCCCCGGGCGTCGGGGGTGGATCCGCTTCGCGAACCGCAAGGTTCGGCTTGGGCGAAATGGCGAACCGCGCTTGCGCCTGGCCGGAAGGAAGCTCGACAGGTCCCGTCGGTACAGCCGGCACCGGGCTCAGCGCTAGGAAATTCCGAGTGTTTTCCTCGGGCTTCGGCTCCGGAGCGACCCTGGGTGCAGGAGGCGCTTCCGGCGTCTCTATCTCTTTCGACGGTGCTTCCGTCTTCGTTTCCGTTACGTGCGTCTCATCCTTTCCAGGCGGGACTTCGGGAGCCGGAAGCGGGACCAGGGCGGGCGCGGCAGCCGGCGGCGGGGGAAGAGGAAGCACTGGATCGGGTACGACCAGCGCAAGTCGATCCACAAGAGGGATCACATCGGAGGCGGGCGGCTCAGGTTTGACTTCTTCGGGAGACGAATCAGACGGGGGCTTGTCCTCCGGAATCACCGGAGCGGGCGCCTGGACAGCCGGCTCCTGAAAGTCCAGTTGCTCAACCGGATGCGCGTCCGCCATGAGCAGCATGTTCGGGAGGGCCGGCGGTGGCTCTAGGTCCGGCGGATCGACAAGATCCGGCTGGCTGATGGTCTGGATCGGATTGGTCGGTTTTTCAGGATCCGAGACAATTTCCTGAGGCCCAGGATAGACCAAACCGCCGGTCTTGGCCGCCCGTCTCTCTGAAGGCGACTCACCGGCTGCTTCGGCTTTGCCCTCCGGTCGCCGATTGCCTGGAACCAGGCGCGGGAAATACATCATCACCGTGACCTGGTTGCGCTTGGGTGGCACCTCTCGTTCGGGAGGTTGAAAGGGCTCTCGAGGGATGTGAAGGACCGACCAGAGAAGCAGGACGATCAGCGCAACTTCGTGAACCACCAGGGAGCAGGGAATCCCCCAGCCCGGAAAATAGCGGCGCAGGTTCGCCGAGGCAAACAACCGCGGCGCGGCTTTTGCGGGAGGACCCGCAAAGCGCGGAAAAGTGAGCATGATTCCCCTCCCCCGTTGCCAGCGCGGCCAGACGGGCTGCGTGCAGCTTGCTTGACAGTCTTGCAAAAAACGCTCGCGCCGGTGCGGAAAACAGCTGAGTAAAATTCTGACGCAGTTTTGGAAAAACCTCAAATCGGCGGGCCGGCTACCCGGCTGACCAGCTGACCGGCCGGTACGGCAGTGGGCAGTAGGCAGCGGTCAGTGGTCGGTGGTAGAATCCGGGTCGGCTACGGGTTGCGCGCCCTGAGAAGGCGGGACTCCATCGCCTGCCCTGCCGCTTTTGAAACCGATGGGCTCCTTGTGCGGGAGGGTACAATGCAGTCGCCCACGTGTCCAGAGTGCGGCACTCGAAGAGACGTCGAGTTTCGAAGAGATGAATCAGGCAGGCTGGTTCTTGCCTGCGTCCCCTGCGGTATAGAGCGACCCTGTTGCCCCTATTGCCGCACATCCAAGGTCGGCTACACCCCTCAGGGCACCATGCGATGTGCCTTGTGCCAACGGGAGTTCATCCCGCCGGACACGCGTGACTTCGACTGGTCACGCGTCACCGAAAGTCAACTGAACTGGCTCGTGAAGATTGGCAACCGGTTCCGACTCGCCCGTCTCGAAAACTTCGAAACCTGGGGAGCACGGACGGGGAAAAACCAGATGGAATACGTTAGAGAACACCTGAGGCGTTTCCTGGTGATTCCCCGGCTCCTCAAAGAGCCCTCCCATACCTGGAGCGAGGAGGAGGTCGAACAGAAGGTCCTCGCCGAAAATATGTACGTGGCGTCTGAGAAGAGCTTCCGGCTGCGAAAAGCGAAAGAGCTTCTGGGTCTCCTCCAGGAGGCGGCGAACGTCTCCTGAAGCCCGTCATCGCACGTTCCCGTTGAACCAGACACCGCCAGAGTCCAACGCCATCGAGTTGCACAGCAATCAACAGGTTGCGGCAACACGACTCGATAGTATACACTAAAGTCAATCTGTCCTTCGGCTATTGACTTCTAAAGAAACACACAAACGGAGGTACAACCATGAAAAAGTCTCGTTTTTCGAGGAATTGGGAGCGTGCCGGAGACTTGTTGGCGAATGTCGGGACGCATGTGGCGCCTATTGCAGACTCGGTTGCGTCGCGAGGCTCGGTAGCCACTACGGCGGCCGGGGCGGGAATGGAACTGCTGGCCGGGCGTATCCGACGACTGGCGACCCCGAGCCGGACTCGAGCCGTCGCACGATCGCTCGAAAAGAGCGCCGATTACCTGCGCTACAGGGCGGCGGACGACATCGCTCGAGACGCATGGCACGCCGTGAACCGGAAACCTGTTTGGATTACAGCCGGAACGGCCCTGGGCGGTTTGATCGCCTACCGCTGGATGAGCCGGGCACGCTAAAATCTGGCGGTCGAACCAACCGGGCAGGAGGCGCCGGCCTGCCTGGCGATGGGTTCGAACCGACGGATCGGTCGGATCCGACGGATCGGTCGGATCAATCACTCGACCTTCCTCGTCCCGTTACACTCTGGATAACCCGAGCACCCCCAAAACGATGATCCGGTATACTGCCCTTTTCGCGCGGTCCTCGAGACCATCTTTCTCCCGCACCGGGGACACGACGGGCCTCGATCGTCGGGTTGCTCGCGTCTTTTTTCCAGCCGTGCAGAAGCCAGCCTCTCGCTATAGCCGCCTTCATGGATGAACTGCCGCTCGAGTGCGTCGATCTGCTGATCAAGCAGGTAGTTATCCTGGTGGATGAGGCAGATAAGCGCGTTGGCGACAATACCCGCGTCATCTTTTTCCAGCCAGGCTGCGTACGGGCCTGGGCCCGAGCTTTGATCCGACCGATCCGTCGGATCCGTCCGATTAAATTCGAGCCCCTGCCCGCTGATGCCTACTGCGCGCACGGCCCTTGCCTGCGGGTCGTCTTTGGTCCATTGGGGCAAACCATGTTGACGCAGAAAGTCCTCGTAGTCGAGTAGCAGCTCGTCCAAGCTGGCTCGCGCCACGTTCACGAGACGCAGTTCAGTTTGGCTGGAGGTGGCTGCCGCGCGGCTCCCCTCGGCGATGTTTTGGCGTCCACTGCGTGCGGCTTGGACCATCTGATCATGTGTGCGTGACCGCCTATCGACGAAGCGGTCACAGAACGCCACTGTACCATCGTAGATCACCGTCGCAACCTGAAAGGATCGTAGTGTGCGATACCCACCACTGGCTCGAAGTCGTCTGATTCTCTTTCGTCCGACCTCCCGAATCAACCCGTCTGTCTCCCGATCGCCCATGAAGTGCCCTCCCCGTGACAAAAGCTGCCTATAGCTACTAACGTACTTGTCGAGAAAAATACGAAGTTTTGTTATCGAGTAGTTTCAGCCTCGTTCTCCCCACAGGCCGACTCCGTTTGCGTTAGACTGTGTCGGCAAAAACGGAGGTCCGGATGACCATGGATTATGTGCATGGCTATTCAGCCAAAGAAAAGGACCGGCTGACCGATCAGGCAACGACGCTGACGTCGCTGCTTCACTCTGACACCCCGTATCCCGCCGGCGCGTTGGTGCTCGAGCCCGGCTGTGGTGTTGGAGCCCAGACTGTCACGCTTGCGACGAACAGTCCAGACGCATCGTTCGTGGCCATCGATATCTCGCAGGAGTCGCTGGCGATCGCGGAAAGTCGCGTTCGCGCGGCGAAGCTGGACAACGTGTCATTCCAGCGCGAAGACGTGTTCCAACTGCCGTTTTCGGCAGGCCACTTCGATCATGTGTTTGTCTGTTTCCTGCTCGAACACCTTCGATGTCCCGAAAGAGCCTTGGCGGAGTTCTTGAGGGTCCTGAAAGCCGGGGGGTCCATGACTGTCATCGAAGGGGACCACGGGTCGGCGTTCTTCTACCCGGACAGCGACGACGCCCGTAGCGCGATCCAGTGTCTGGTCCAGCTTCAGCGACAAGCCGGTGGAGACCCGTTCATCGGCCGGCATCTTTATCCCCTTCTCACGCAGAATGGCCTTCGAGATGTCTCGGTTTCCCCTCGCTTCGTATACGCGGATGCAAGCCGCCCGCAGCTCGTCGAGGGCTTCACGAAGAAAACCTTTACGGCTATGGTCGAATCTGTCGGCACAGAGGCCATCCAGCACCACCTGACCGAACCAGACGCCTGGGCGCGTGGCATTCGGGATCTGTACCGAACGGCAGAGACTGATGCCACCTTCTGCTACACCTTCTTCAAAGCGGTGGGCGTCAAGTAACCAGGCTACGAAATCCGGTTGGCGCCTGATTTGAGCCCCCGGCTCGAGCCGTTTCCTTTCCAGGTACCGGTTATACCCTCAGGCAGGGTGACGTTCCCGTTGATCCGGCCCGCCTCGGCTCGGATCTCGACCTCAATCTCGCCGCCGGCCGGATGGACGAGCTTCCCGGATGCCTGCGCAAGTGGGCCGAGCTGTGGGCTGATTTCAACTGTTCCAAAGCCAGGGCTGGACGGCCGGATCCCCAGAACTGTCGCGAAGTAGTGGAACAGAGGATGGGAGTTCCAGGCGTGGCAATCAGACCGGCTAGGGTCGTACGATTCGAGCGGTGTCTTGAGTCCCTGCCCGGGCTGTTCCAACCAGAGCTTCAGCCTTTCGAAGAACAGGTCCGTCATCTCGAGTTTCCGATACGTCTCGAAAAGGAAATGTGTGGAATACAACGTTGCCGGTCGCAACGGAGACGTCCCGGTCTGGGAGGCCCGATTGCCTCTGAGGCGGCCGAACTGGCCGGTGGGCCGGAGATCCCGAAGCGATTTTGCGATCCGTTGGATCCGGGTCGCCGGAGCCAGACCGCTCAGCACCGCCATGCACTGGACCGGTTCCGAGTAGGAAGTGCGGCTCGACTCATTGGCCCAAAGACCCTTTGCTTCGTCCCAGAAGGTCCGGTCGGCGGTGGCTGCGATCTCGGCTGCACGGCGCTCGGCACGGGCGGCACGTTCCCGCTCGCCGAAGAGGCGCTCCAACTCGGCCGTCTGTTTGAGCGCCAGGGCGAACAGCCAGTGAATGAGGCCGCTCCGCTCGGTTTCGGGAAAGGAATCGGTGCTGTTCCAGCCTTCCGGACTTAGGATCAGTCCGTTGGAGTCCAGCCGCCTCTCGAAAGCGTCCAGGACCGAACGCACACCCGGCATCATTGTCGCGACGAACGGAAGGTCGTCCCGCCAGTGGGCGTATTCGTAAACCGTGCCGATGTGAACCAGCGAGAACCACGGAATCAGCTGCGGTTGACGAACCGGGTACCTGGCTTCGGTCAGGCCCTCGGTGTGGCGGGATTTGTCGATCATGTAGAGCGCTTTGCGCACCAGGCGGTCGTCCCGCGTCATAACATAGCTGCAAAGGGCCTCTGTCCGAACATCACCAACGTACTGCATCTGCTCGAAGTAGGGACAGTCGACGAATGTCTCGTGCGAGCACGCCTGCATACCTCGTACGAGCATCGGCAGAGTACTTTCGATGGCCGGGTCGCTGGATTGGAACCGGCTCTCCATCTCGAGCGGATACCGGGTTTCCCGCCAACCCAACCGCTTGATTGTCAAGGCTTCGGAGGCTGTCCGGATAACGACCTCGACGTAGCGGCCGGCCGCCCACCAGAGGGTTTCGAAAAGGCGATCCTCCCCTCCATCCGGCATGAACTGATCACCCATCCCCAGAAAGAACTTGCCTTCGATCTCGTTGCGATTCCCTTTCTGGAAGTTCCACTTGTCGGGCGCGGCTCTGAGCCCCTCGGCCCAGTGCAGGCGGACCGAACTGCCTCTCCCTCCGCTCGTCACGAGCTCCGGATAGGCGCACAGATAACCGCCGAGATCGACAATTGCCCGCCGGGAAGTGTTCGGCGCAATTGTCAGCGGTCCGGTACCAGCCAGTAGCGCCGCCCACTCCGGCAGCTCATCCGATAGGTTGTCCGCTTTCCTGATCGGAACTGCGGTCAGATCGCCCAGGGCCGCGTTTGCTATGAACCTCGGCGTACCCCCGGCACTCGAGATCTTCTCTATCATGGCTGGAAGCGTGCCGGATCGCAGGTACCGGTCAGGCGCAATCCCGTATTCGAGCATCACACTGGCTGCCTGATCATCCCTGGCTGCCGGGACCCAGCCGTCCCCGAGGCCGCGCTCGAAGCCCCAATCGAACCTGGCGCCGTCGACTGTCATCGGCGCAGCGAGTCCCCAGACGTAAAAAGGAAGGGCAAAAGCATAGCCGCCCAGCTGTTTGCTTTCCCAGTGGGCGCGCCCCGTGCTCAACTTGTCCGTGAGAGGCGCTTCGGCCGCCAGGAGAAAGCCCGGACGCTTCGAGAATTGCGCGAGCGGACTTAAGTCACCGAGCGACCAGGCGCGAGCGACAAGGACGTGCTCTCCTGCGCCGAGTTGGATTCCGTAAGTGTCGTAGAACCAGTGCTCAAGATTGCCCCGTTCGCTCCCGCGGCCGACTCTTTGCCCATCGAGAAAAAGCTCGTAGCGCTCATCGCCGCTGACGTGAAGTGTCGCCTTGACTGGCGCATCAATCGTGAAGCGAAGCCGGTAGGCTGTCACCAGCGGGAGCTGTCCCGCGGAAGGGCAATGGATCCAGAAAGCAGGCCAAAGGCCTTGTTTCTCCCACTCCGTCCTGGTAAAGGCCGGGAAAGTGATCCCGGAAGGCGGGCGTTTCACTGCGGAATCCACCGATGATCCAAGCCCGGCGGAAGCCTCCGGCGTCACAATCGCTGACGAGACTGCAACTCCGGCGGTCGCCTGCAGAAGGCTCCGACGTGACAGCTTCGATTTTGTTTGCATGGGCCGCAATCATGCCACAAAAAAGGGCCAACTTCCTCGGACTACGTCAGACTTTCAGAGCCGCAAACGAAGTGCTGTCGGCGGAGTGCGCGGATTGCAGCCGTAAGCAACCAGAGGCTCGGAGCGAGGCGTCGCTCACGGTGATAATCCGCGCACTTCGCATAAAGCGCTTCGTTTGCGGTTCTGTTGTGCTCGACGACCCGATTGTCGCAGCCCCGCCGTTACAAAGACGTTACAGCTCCTCCACCCGCCGCCACCGTATATTCGAGACAGGAGCGGCAGAACGGGCCGCACGCTAAACGGAATGGAGGAGCCATGAGAACACTTCTGGGAACATTGATAGCGCTGTTTGTCACGATGGGCGCGGTGAGCCTGCGCCCGCAACCCGGATATGCAGCCACAGGGGACAGTCCCCTGAAACCGCCGGCGGGTCACAAGGGATCGATTCACAGCAAGACCGCTCACCCGCGAATACAGGTGGCACTGCTGCTCGACACCAGCAACAGCATGGACGGGCTCATTCACCAGGCGAAGGCCGAGCTCTGGGGGGTCGTAAACGAATTCGCCAGAATCCGGAGAGGTGGGCATCCGCCCGATCTGGAGGTTGCACTTTACGAGTACGGCAATAACGGCCTGTCGGAAGTCCAGGGCTACATCCGCCTGGTGCTTCCCTTCACTTCTGACCTCGATCGCGTCTCGCAAGAGCTGTTCGCCCTGAAGACATGGGGCGGCTCTGAGTTCTGCGGGACGGTCATCAGCAGAGCTGTTCAGCAACTGGACTGGAGCGGGCGAGCAGATGATTTGAAGACCATATTCATCGCCGGCAACGAGCCGTTCACTCAAGGGCCCGTACCGTACCGTGACGCTTGCAGAAAGGCCGTGCTCCGAGGAATTACCATAAACGCCATCCACTGCCAAACGGCCGCATCTGCAGAATCGACCGACTGGAGGAACGGAGCGCTAATCACCGACGGCGGCTACGTCTCTATCGACCACAACCGACGGGCGGAGTACATATGCGCCCCGCAGGATCGGGAGCTCGAAGAACTCGGAATCAAGCTCAACTCGACGTACATCCGCTTCGGTACAGCCGGTGATGCCGGCTCCGCCAATCAGATTGCCCAGGACAGCAACGCCGCATCGACCGGGCAGGGCTCGAGCGTCAACAGGGCTATAGCAAAGGCGTCCGTTCACTACCGTAATAGCACCTGGGACCTCGTCGACGCGGTCAAGAATAACGAAGTGGATCTTCGGAAACTGCCCGAACAGGATCTCCCAGCCGAAATGCAGTCGATGAGCCAGGCCCAACGAGAAACTCACGTCAGAACGAAAGCAGCCGAACGGGAACAGATCCAGCAGCGAATCAGGCAACTCGACAAGAATCGTGCCGAGTATCTCGAGGCGGAAAAGAAGAAGAAAGGTTCTACTGGAGTGCAGACGCTGGATTCTGCAATCATAAAGAGCGTTCGCGAACAGGCAGGCAAGAAGAACTTCGTCGTGGCGAATTGAGCCACGCACTTCCAATCAAGGACGCGGGCATGTCTCAACTTGGGATTCTGGTCATCGAGGACGATCCGGCAATAAGGAGGGGAATCGTCCATGCCTTGAAGTTTCACGGCTACCAGGTCAGCGAGGCGAGTGACGGTCCGACCGGCCGCGAGGCGGCGCTCGGCACCGCGAGCGACCTCATCCTGCTGGACCTTGTACTGCCGGGTGGTGACGGGCTCGATATCCTCCGGGAGATCCGAGGCTTCGGACGCCGAGTACCAGTCATCATCCTCACCGCACGGGGAGAAGAGGACGATCGGGTCACGGGGTTGAAGCTGGGAGCCGATGACTACGTCGTGAAGCCATTTAGCGTCAAGGAGCTACTGGCACGGGTAGAAGCAGTGCTGCGGCGCTCGGCGGAGCGTGAGGACGAGCCTATGGAACTGCCGATCCCTGGGGGCACGCTCGACCGCAATCGCGGTCAAATCCTTTTTGACGACGGAACCACGTCCCAGCTGGGCGAAAAAGAGGGGGACCTGCTCGAATACTTCATCAAAAACCGGGGACGGGTGATTTCGCGGGACGAGCTGCTCGCCCGAGTGTGGCAATTGAACCCGGACGTCGTGGAAACCCGCACGGTCGACATGCACGTCGCCCGCCTCCGAGAGAAGCTCCGCGACGAGCCGGAGCACCCTCGGATCATTGTCACGGTTCGCGGGCGAGGTTATTCCTTCGAGGACGGAGGATGAGAAAACCGCTCTTCGCCTGGTTGATTTTCGTGGTCTGCCTGGCCGTCGTCTTTTCAGGAATCGGCTGGATCACGCACCTGGTGATCCAGTCGGGCGAGGCCGAGGCGGAAGCAACCGCTCAGGCCTCGCGCGAGGAAAAGATCCGATTGGCGCTCTGGCGAATGGATTCCGCTGTGGCGCCAGTGATCGGCCAGGAAAACGCGCGGCCGTACTTTCACTATAGTTCCTTTTATCCGGCAGAACGCGCGTACGGGCGTATGTTCTCGGCACTATCGCCCGGCGAGACCCTCCTGCCCTCCCCTCTTCTCAGTGCCGACCTTCCCTACGTCCTTCTGCATTTCCAGATCGATTCGAAGGGCAACTGCTCTTCGCCTCAGGTCCCGACCGGGAGCTTCGCACGGCTGGCCGCAAGAGCCGGAGTTGATGCCAGTCGCATCGCGCTCCACCAGCGACGCCAGTCGGACATGGTCCGAATATCCTCCCGGCTTATGCTCACTCAGCTGACGTCCGCACGCACGAATGCACCCCAGGCGGTGCGCGTTGACGAGCCCGGCGGTCGGAGGACCGTCCCCGTCTCCCCGAACAGGGAGGTGGCGGAACAGTCCGAACAAGTGGCCAAGCTCCCCCCCGTCGCGACCGGGCAGATCCCAGAATCAGCCAGGCAGAAAGCGATGAGCGAGAAGGAGTTCGACTCTCGGATGGCCAATCAGATGATGACAAATAGTGTCATCACCCAACAACAAGTCGCTCCCCCGCCGACTGTTCCAAGTGCCACAAATCTGCCATCAACCAGCCCGACTTCCCAGGCGGCGCAGACGGGCCCGCAGGCCCGCCAAGGGGTTGAGCGTCCGGCTTTCGTGGCGGGAGACGGGCCCCTGCAGGCCATCTGGCTGGGCGATGCCCTTGTCCTTGTCCGGAAGATCTGGGTAGGCGAATCGGAGTATGTGCAGGGATGTTGGCTGGATTGGCCGGATCTCAGGAAGAACCTGCTCAATTCCGCGCGCGACCTGCTGCCAGACGCCGATCTGGAACCTGTCCGCGCGGTGAACCCGGCTAACGACCCGGGAGCCACGCTGGCGGCCCTGCCCGTGCGGATCGTTCCCGGCCGATTGCCCGAGGTGGTCGACGGCCGGTCTTCGGTGTTACGGCTGACCCTGGCGTTTGTCTGGCTTTGCACACTTGTCGCGGTGGCGGTTGTCGCGCTCGTCCTGCGACAGGCCATGGTGCTGAGTGAGCGCCGCGGCGCGTTCGTCTCCGCCGTCACCCACGAGCTTCGCACCCCACTGACCACCTTCCGGATGTACACGGAGATGCTCGCGGAAGGCATGACTCCTGACGCAAAAGACAGACAGGAATTCCTGGTGACGTTGCAACGGGAAGCGGAGCGGCTTGATCACCTTGTCAGAAACGTTCTCGCCTACGCACGCCTGGAAGGAAACCGCACCCGGGCGACCATGGAGGAAGTGTTCGTGAACGAGTTGGTCGAGCGATGCCAGGAGAGGCTTGCGCACCGGCTGTCCGAGGCGGGACTCGAGCTGAGCGCAGCTATCGATCCATCGGCCGCCATGCTCCGAGTGAGAACCGATCCGGCGGCAGTCGAACAAATCGTCTTCAACCTGGTGGACAACGCCGCCAAGTATGCCGCGTCCGCAGCCACCCGGACCGTTTCGCTCACTATCTGTTTGGAGCGCGGACGGCTCTCCGTTCGAATACGCGATTTCGGTCCGGGAATTCCGGCGAAGCAGTTGCGAAGACTCTTCAAACCGTTTTCAAAATCGGCTGTCGAGGCCGCCCGCACGGCGCCAGGAGTAGGCTTGGGCCTGGCCCTGTCCCGGCGCCTGGCACGCAGCCTGGGCGGCGACTTGCGCCTGGACGCATCCGCGAAACCCGGTGCCTGCTTTGTCTTGAGCCTGCCCCTCCCGAGATAGCGGCCCGCTTGCCCGCTCGCGCGGACGGTCCCAACACTCTTGGAACCCGGACAAGATTTCCGCGCTCCGGGAGGTGGCTGATCTGGAACTTTCCGGTTCGCAGGCCCCGGGGTTAGGCAACCTCGGCGGTTTTCTTGCTGCGTTTATGGCGGGCCGGCGAGAGATCAATCATAAGCGCGATCACCATTCCGACAATCGGCCAGAGAGTCCACTCCCCGCCAAACCAGTGCTGGACAGCCGAGTACCAGAGCAGCGTGGTTGGCAGGAAAATAAAACCGAGAATCGGCCAGAGGACCGTGTTGAAGAGCCCGTGGAACCAGTTGCTGAAGATCCAGAGCAGGACAATCACCAGGCGCGGTGTCACAAGGGCCAGTAAAGTCAGCAGACAGGGCATCGCTCTCCTCGCAGTTCTGCAACCTGAAACGTAAAATATCGGTCGGAAGTTCCGATGTCCGACTTGGAAGCCCGACCAAGCACGCCGGGGGGTGCCCGGTCAGTCCTGACGACTGATCCAGTTGCCGGGCTGAGCGGCAAGATGGTGCCAACCGGGCCGAAAAGCGGCGGATTCTGAACCGCGAATCCGCCCTACAACTACTCGCCACGCGAGAGCAAGCGGTCGTAGGGCGGATTCGCGGTTCAGAATCCGCCGCTTTTCGGCCCGGTTGGCGGGCTGTCTCGGCAGGTTGTCGTCGTCGTTAAAAGGTATAAGTTCCGATGTCCGCGTTGGAACTCGGATCTACAGCAGCCGGTCGGTATTTCCGTCAAGCGGATTGCCGAAATGACCCCAACGGGGTCACGTAGCAAAGCCCAGGGTTGCCCGCGTCGTGTGCGGGAAACCCTGGGTAGGGGTTTGCGTACGCATCCAACCCTGAAAGGGTTGCGTACCGCACTACGCAACCCTTTCAGGGTTGGATCCTTCCCGCCGTCAACCCGGGTTTCCCGCAGACAACGCGGGCAACCCCGGGCTTTGCTACGTAACGCCTTCGGCGTTGAAAACTGTCAATAAGCCGCCGGTCGAACGCGCTTTCCAACCTTATTCGACACCCTCGCAGCGCTTTTCAGCGGAGTAAGCGGGCTCTTGCCTTGAGCCCGATCATGGCTGGCGCCAAGAACCCGCTCACTCCGCTGAAAAGCGCTGCGTGTGACTCTGACGGAAAAAGCAGCCGCGGAAGATTTTTGTCACACTTTCGAATCAAAACGGCAGTCGAGTTCCTGTCGTTTCTTGTCGAACCAGTTACGACATCTTGCTCTTTCCTCCGGTACTTTAAGTTGAAGTCAAGTAGGAT
>CAYQYP010000154.1:0-20798 GCA_964421755.1 uncultured Acidobacteriota bacterium | reverse complement strand
TCTTTGTGAAATAACTAATTACGTGAAATGTATTTGACGGGGAAGGTAAGAGTCAAGGGAATATTGCCGTTTGAGGCAACACCCCCTTGATTTTGCACGCAACCCCTTGTTTCCTTGGACACGCTTCATTAGCCCGCATTTCTCACGCCGAGCTCGGGCAACCGCCGTCAGGAAGAGCCGCGCACGCAGCGCTTTTCAGCGGAGTAAGCGGGTTCTTGCCTTGAGCAACATCGTGGCTGGTGCCAAGAACCCTCTTACTCCTGAAAAGCGCAGCGAGGGTGTTGAAAAAGGTCGGAGAAGTGCGTTCGGCCCGCAGGTATTGACGGACTTGTTATGGGCTGATGTCGTGCGGAGGGCGAGATCGACTGGAGCCGCGCACGAAAGCGAACGGCAGTGAGCGAGAGTAAGCGGACCACCCATCATTCGCTAAGTCGATACAGTTAAACACGAAGCAGTGGAGCGAGTCAGGTGGTCCGCTTACTCTCGCTCGCTTCTCTCGCTTTCGTGCGCGGCTCCATTCGATCTCGCATCTACGCGAGGCTCGCCCAGTCGCAAAAGGCTGTTCACAGACACTAAACATTTTCATCACCCTCGCTGGCGTGCGTGGCTCTGACGGCGGTTGCCCGAGCACGACGTGAGAAATGCGGGTCAGTGGATTGATCCAAGGGGGCGCCCGGAAAGGGCCCCCGCCTCTCGTCAAAGCGACCGCGCAGAAGCGTCACTGTCCGTCGGGAGCTTGTTGGTCGGGAAGCATGCGCCTTCGGTACACATCGAAGTGCCGGGCGATGCGGCTGGCGGCCGTTAGGTCCCAAAGCGAAGAGTTTTTCTGCCGAAGCGCGAACGCGCTCGTGATCCAGCCCTGGGTCCAGCCGGTTTCGGTTGCCCAGGCGCCCCAGCCGACGTCAGCGTTGCTTGCCCAGTAGTCCCATCGGACGTAATCAAATGCGCGGAACCAGGCGCCGTCGAATTCCGGTCGCGTCTTGCTGCGAGCCTGAATCCGACAGAGGAAGTCGGCCAGCTTGTCTTCCGCCTGCCTGTAGTATGGGTCGCCTGTTGCGGCACCCGCCTCATGGAGAGCAAAGAAGGCGAAGTTGGTCGTATAGAGGAGATCGCATACCGGATCGCCGTTTGCCTGGAGCAGCGTCGCTTCGTTTTTCCCGTAATCTTCGTTTGATTTCGGCGGCCCGTACCGACCCTCCCGTGTCCCCACTTCTTCTCGAATGGCGCCGCTCTCGACCTGCTTCGAGAGCAGTTCGGCTGCCATATAGCGCAGCCATTTTCGATGCTCAGGCGTATCGTCCACGCGAACCAGCCAGGCAAGCGGCAGGATCATCCTGGCCCGTTCCTGCTGGATGCCGTTAGTCCATCGCCACCGGTCCGGGTAGGAGTTCATGGTCAACTCGATGGCCGTTCGGGAGCGTTCGAGAAGTGGTCCGTATTTCGTCTTGTCGTAAAGCCAGAGATAGGTCGCCCAGAGCCAGCTTTCGTAATGTGGGGCGTAGTTCACGCGATCGCTTGCGAACAGCGACTCCCAACCGGAAGCCTGCAAATCCTCTTCCCGATGCCTGTTTCCCCGGAAACCCGTTCGACCGGCGGTGCGGAAATTGCCGAGTATGCCTTTGAGCAGGGCTTCGTCCCAGCGGTCGCTCTGCAAAGCCGCGGCGGCCGCCATGGTTCCAAGGAACGCCCGGGCGTTGTCGTCGCCGTAGTAGGTTTGCGCGCGATCCGGTTCTGTATCCCAGCCGAGAAGACCGTAGGACGGGCTTTCAGGCCGGGCTCGCGGTCCTTGCTGAAGCACGGAACTGAAATACACATAGTCCAAGAGATTGGCAGCAGTGTCCCTGCTGGCTTTGTTGCCGTCCATCGAGCTTCGGAGGGCAAATGCCATCGCGGATTCGCAATTGCAGTCGGCCCGAACGTACCAGCGCACATATTGACCGCCATCGAAGAGTATTCGGGAACTGAACCCCTCGAGTATTCCCAGACTGCCGTCACCGACCGGCAAGTCTCGTCGGGGAGCCGGCGCCACCCGGTCCTCCCAGTTGGCCGCCTCCGTCCACTGGTCCTTCCACTGGTCATGGATGAGCAGTCGGGCTTTGCGGTACCAGTCGACGCCACGGATGACGGCCTGATGTTCACGGTCGGACGGCATGGGACCGTCCTTGGCATATGAGGCGTGAACCGAAGGCTCGAATCGGAGCTCAGGCAATGGTTTGCCGTCGGCCAGCCAGCTGAGGATGGCGCTCCAGATGACCGGCCACGCGTCGAGTGGAGCGTACCGCCCGGTGACGAACTGGCTGAGGTTGGTGGTTGCGACCAGCAGGCCGCGCCCATTCTCAAAGAGTATCGGCCGGGCGGACGAGGGAATACCGAAAACTGCCTTGTCAAAACCAGCCACCTTCCCGATCACGATCCATGGCTTGTCTGCTTCGTACGGGATGTAGTGGCACTCCTGGACGGCCACGATGCGCATTGGCTCAAGTCGTCTGCCGAAGCGCTCCGAGGTGATTACGGCCCTTTCCCATCGAGTACGTTTTGGCGCGCCTCCTTGCAGGCCCGGCAGTGACCCGGGGTATTCGACGTAAAGCCGAAGATTCTTCCGGCGGGCCATCGCGAGCGTGGCTGGTTCGATCTCGGTGGCCGCATGAGAATATTGGTTGGCAAGGATGAGAACCGGGGCACCGCCCGGCGCCTTCTCCACCGCCTCGGCGGATGTGGCATAGCGGGAGCACGGGATCTGGCTCTGGTTGAGAACGCGGTACAGATCGTTGTCGCCTCCACAGGCGAGAAAGAACTCGGTGCCGGCGGCCAATGCAAGTGACTGGATGATCAGGGCAAACGAGAGTATCAGCAGCGTTCCGACTCGCTTTCCGACTCGCTTTCCCAACACCTTCACTCCTGTTCCTCCCGCGCAATGTAACATTTCGAAAATTGAGCGGTCATTCAGCCTGCGCTTGTTCCCGTGGCGAAAACTGCGCGGCAAAGGCATCGATTTCGTCGGAACGGCCCAAAACGCGCAATCTGTCCGCCGGCCTTAGAACCGTGTCGGGTGGAGGATTTACCAGGGACTCCCCTGGAGTCCTCCTGATTGCCACAACGGTCACGCCGAACTTCTCCCGTAGCTTCATATCCCGAATTGAACGGCCGGCAAACGCGGCGTTCGACAGGGTGACCTCTCGCACCTCGGGAACTGATTGTGCAGGCATTGCGGGTTCGCGTTGGACGGCCTCCACCGCGTCACGGAAGCTCCTGAGGAACATCCTGATCTGCCAGTCGGGCATCATCAAGTAATGACCGCAGGCGTGCCTGATTATGGTGGCAGATGCTTCCATCTCCGGCTGGATGACTTCCGTCGCTCCCGCCCGGCTCAGCACCTCGTAGTCCTCACGCCGGTGGGCCCGTGCGATGATCGGCAGACTCGGATTCATACGCCGTGCGTTGATAATTGCCAGTTGCGCCCGGTCCCGATCTGGGACTGTAACGATCAGCAAGGAAGCGTCGTGGATCCCGGCCCGCTCGAGAACCGGCGCGTGAGCGCAATCCCCGAAGATCGACGCGATGCCGCGGGTCTTGAGCGTGCCAACAACATCGGGGTCGATCTCAATGACCGAGTATCGGATCCCAAACGTCTGGAAAGCGGATCCAATCCCGCTGCCGACCCGACCATACCCGCAGACGACCACGTGATCTCGCATTCCCTCCTCGGGTACGACCCCCTCGGGTACCTGTTTCGCTTCTCTGACGAAGCCGACGCGGGTCAACGCGGCAGGCGTGAAACGGACCAACGCTGCGTTCAGGAGTATCGTGACAAGAGAAGCGGCCAGGGTTGCGTTGTAGATCTCACTGCCGAGGATTCCGGCGTTGCGTGCAACTTGAACCAGAACAAACGAAAATTCGCCGATCTGTGTCAGACCCACCGCCACTGAAAGCGCTGTCTGGAAGGAGTAGCCAAACAGGCCGACCACGCCGGTCCAGATGACAAATTTCCCAAGGACAATGAGCGCGATGATAACCCCGAGCACGGGCAGGTTGGAGATGAGGGTCTTGGGATCGACGAGCAGTCCCATGCTCACGAAGAACACCGCGACAAACGAGTCCCGGACGGGAAACAGCTGCGCTATCGCTTCGTGTGCGTACCCGGATTCGCTGATAATCAGGCCGGCTGCAAAAGCGCCCAGAGCCAGGGAGAGGCCGATCGCACTGGTGAGTGCCGCAGTCCCCAGGCAGATGGCCAGTACGACAAGAAAGAAGAGCTCGCGGCTTTGAGTACGGGCGACTCGTGTGAGAAGCGGGGGGATGATTTTAGCCGCAAGAAACAAAGCGGGTACAAGGATCAGGACCGCTAGTCCAAAGTCCCGCGCGAGGGAAAGAAGGTGACCCGGTTCCAGGTTCGCAAACCCCGGAATCACGACGATCAGGATGACGACGGCGAAGTCTTCAACCAGGGTAATCGCGACCATAATGCGGCCGGCCGTGCTGCGCAGCTGCCCCTGGTCGACCAGCAGCCGGGTCAGGACCATCGTGCTGGCGACGCTGATGACCGCGCCGAGCACGATCCCCTGGACGGGCGCCCAACCCATCAGCGCACCGGCACCCAGTCCCATGAAGATAGAAAGAACGATCCCTAACGGACCGCCGATGAAAGCGACCCACTTCGCCTGAAGGAGCTCTTTCACGGAGAACTCCATTCCGACGGAGAACATGAGGAGGACGACTCCGATTTCAGCGAAGAGCTCGAGCGAATGCACGTCGCTCACGGAAGGACCCGGCGTCAACGGGCTAATGACCATTCCAGCCAGGACATAGCCGATGATCACCGGCTGCCGCAGTCGCCATGCGAGGAACCCGCCAGTTATCGCGGCGATGAATACGTACGCCAGGTCTCGGAAGGGGAGGGCGATTGAGTCCACAAAATACCCTTAGCATGAAACGGGGTCCTCGCACCAACGGCACGAGCAGTGCATTCTGAACGAAGTCCCGACTCTGCAACCCTACCCGCTCGGCGGAAGCCAAAGCGCAGTCGTCCTCCAGAATCAAATCTGATCGCGATCAGGGATCTCGGTGTCCTCTGGGCTGCCGTCGGCTACTCTTCAGTCCAGTTCTCAACCTGGAGGCCCTCGAAGCGGGTGAAATCTTTAGCGTTGGTCGTGACGACTGCAAGCCCGTTGACCCGGGCAATAGCGGCAATCTGCCCGTCCACGTAAGGTGCGGGCTGGCCCAGGGCTTCCAGTCGAGCCCGCTCGTGGGCGTGCCAGGTGGCTGCAGCCTCGTCGTAAGGCAGGATCGCGAACGTTGCCTGCACGACATCCTGAATATAAGTCTCCAGCGCGCTTCGGCGTTTCCCTGACGGAAGACGGCCGCAGCCATACTGTAGCTCGTGCCAGACAGGCGAAGCGATGGCGCATTCGTCCCCGTGTTTCTCCAGTTTCTTGACGATCGCCCGGTTGGGAACCTTCGAGATTGGGGAGGATACGATACCGGTATCGAGCAGGAAGCGAAGCCTCACAGGGACACCTCACGTCCCGGATCCTTGTCCCTGTCGGACTGAAGCATTCCCGCTTCGAGACCTACCTCTTTGAGAGAGTATTTGACCAGGAAATTCCTGTAGGCGTCAGCAAACCGTGGGCGATTTGCCCGCAGGCTCTCCCATCTGTCCAGGGAAATCAGAACCGCGACAGGCCTGCCACGGCGTGTGAGTTCCACTTCCGATCCGGCTTCGGCCTCTTTGACAACGTTCGGAAAACTGGCTCGCGCCTCGGCAATCGAGTATCGCTTCGATTTTGGCATGTCATCAAATGTACACCAATATGTACAAGTCGCGCAACCAACGGGCTCCGGGTGCAATTCGGGTCGGGTTCTACACCTCCTCGGGAACCACGTAAGGACGGCGGTAAGCCCGGCTCAGCAAGATGTCAGCCTCGGGGTCGTCCGCGAACTTCTCGTACTCGCCCATGAACTTCAATTGGCGGCCGACACGATAGGAGATATTTGCCAGGTGCGGGAGAGCAGAGGAAAAGAAGCCTTCAGCGATGTCGGCGTGCAGGTCCTCCTTCTTACCCGATCGCAGGACGTCGATGAAATTGGCCCAGTGATTGCCGTCCGGGTCCTTTCCAGTTTCCTTTGAACCGGCAAACGGCTTTCTTTCACGTTGCCGGAACGCTTTCCAGGTGGAGCCGCTGATTTCGAGCCATCCTTCGGAGCCGAAGAACAGGTTCCCGACTTCCTGTCCCTGGCTGCCTTCGTGATTGGTGTAGCGTCCCCGGACCTCGAGCTCGAGCATGGTTCCGTCGCTGTACTTGTACACCGCCATCTGTGTATTTGGGGTTTCCTGAGCGGTCTTGTCCCGGCCGTAGGCTTCAACTCCCCCGTACACCATCTTTCCGGGAGTCCTTTCCGCCGTGGGAAGCTCTTCCTGGCGAAGTCCGTAGAGTCCTCCGGCCGAATAGACCGAGACCGGGTGCTCGTTCTTGTTCATGCCCCACCGGGCCAGGTCGCACTGGTGAGGGCCGGTGTTCCCGCTGTCGCCGTTTCCGGTATCCCAATACCAGTGCCAGTTGTAATGGCTCCGCTTAGCGTTGTACGGGCGATAGGGGGCGGGCCCTAGCCAGCGGTCGTAGTGGAAGGTCGCGGGCGGCAGGCTGTTCTTGGCGATTCCGTAAGAGTCGCGAGCCTTGAAGACCAGGGCCCGGGCCATGAACACCTCGCCGATACCGCCGTCGTGGAGAAAACGAACCGCCTCGATCACATTCTGAGACGAGCGGTTGTTGAGGCCCACCTGGACGATCCGGTCGTACTTGCGGGCCGCCTCGATCATCTTTCGGCCTTCCCAGATGTTGTGGGAAATCGGTTTTTCGACGTAAACGTGCTTACCGGCCTGACAGGCCCAGATGGTCGCCAGGGCATGCCAGTGATTGGGTGTCACGATCGACACTGCATCAATCTCTTTGTCTTCCAAGACCTTGCGCAGGTCCCATTCGGTGACCGGTTTAATGCCGCCCTTTTCTGTGACGAGCTTTACGGCCGGTTCGAACAGGGCTTCGTCTGTGTCGCAGAGCGTCTTAACCACGACGTTATGGCTGTCCTTCAAACCGCAGAAGCTATTGAGGTGGACCGTGCCCTGATTGCGGATGCCGATCACCGCAAGATTGATACGTTCATTGGCGCCGATAATCGAGGCATAGGATCTCGCGGTAAACGCCCCGATAGCCAGTCCGGCAGTTCCCGCCAAGCCCGCCTTCAGAAAGTCTCTTCGCTTCGTCATGGTTCACATCCCCGGTTAGAAAATGTTCGTTTCACGGCTGAGTGCTCAGCCTTGGATTCATTGTGCAGCAGTGCGCGTGGAATTCTCCAGTATTTTTCAGGTTGGAGGTTGCGCATCCGAGAGATGCGTAACACGACGGGGGACCGTCTGGGGGAGAATACCGCAAGAGCCAAACCTTCCCGCTGGCATTGGCACCCGCTTTGCTAGTTCCTTCTGCGTGGTCGACACGCGTATTCATAGAGAAATCCCCGGAAACAAGAAGTTTGCGACGAGCGGGGATCTCACGCTGCAAGCGGCTGCTGCTTTCAGGGCAACGAACTCTTGCGGCGACGGAGAGAACCGGGTCACCAGCGGCGGAAATGCCGCACCAATGCGTTGAGCAGGACGATTGGAGCAACAATGACGAAGACGAAGATCCTCACGATCGCTTTTCTCCTTTCGCTTTGTAGCACTGATTTGTGGCCGGGCGTGGTTCCCGGCCGCTGGGAAAAGATGGAGAGGGTCGGCCACGGCACAAGGCTGATCATTCTTATGAAGGACGGGACACGACTGGATGGTCATGTTTCGGATATTGCGCCTGACACTGTTTCACTTGCTTACGGAGGCACTCTGCTCAAAATGCGGCAGGTGGATATTCGGCGGGTTACCGCGCCCGCGGGTGAAGATGATTTGAAGAATGGCGCCATTTGGGGGTTCGCAGCCGGCGCGGTGACCGGCGTTGTTGTAACCGCGGCCGTGTGGGCGCCGTGGGCGCATAACGAGGGGGGCTCTGCCATTCCGATCGGCGTGCTCACGGCCGGCGCCTGCGGTGGCGTTGGGCTTCTGGTGGGCCTGGCAGCCGATTCTCTCGTCCACCCTCACGATGAGGTGCTCTACGAAGCACTCCCCTGACCGAGCTGATCGAATATGTCCGCGCGCTCCAGCCTGACTGCAGCGTAATCGCGATTCCAGGAAGCGCTGCCCCCTACCGTCGATACCGTCTTGACCGCGGTTGCTCGCGGAGCGGGGCGTTGGGTCGCGTGCTAGAATGCGCAAAATGCGCCGAAAACTTCTGAAGGCGGGCCTCTTATGCGTAGTCCTCTTGCTCCTCGCCGGACTGGGGTTCCTCCTGGTCTTCGACCGGGCGCCAAGCCGGGAAAGAAAGACCATGAGATTGGCTTCGGGGGGGCAAGCGGATCCCGGGGTCGAGGTCGAGGATCTTCGCCGGAACGGGGCCGGGTTCGCGGTTGGCACGCTCCGGCGGGACACCACCATCCAGGGATACCCATGTGCGCGCGGCTGGGTCCACTTCTACCCGACCGGTGCTCTGCGCAGTTTTACTACCACTGAGCCTCTCCCGCTGGGATCCGACACGATCCCACCAGGAACCTGGGTGACGCTCGACTCAAAAGGGGTGCTTCTTCGCTGCAATTTTCCCGCCGACAAGGAGATCCAGGGACACCTGTGTCACGGGACCGGGGGCTCTAAGGGGGTCGGAACGAGTTTCCACCCGGATGGCACCTTGGAGTCTTTCTACTGCCCCGCCGACACAACCATCCAGGGTGTGAACTGCGTCGGTGGAGTGCTCGAGCTGATCGTGCTTTACGAGGACGGAAAGCTGAATGAAGCGACACTGGCGGACGACCAGGTTCTCGGAGGCCGGCAGTGCCGTAAAGGCGACCGGGTGGCCTGGGACAAGTCCGGTCGCGTCGTGTCCGTTACGGGTCCAACCTTGGCGGAGCGAGGACTGCGCAGAATCTTTAACTGGTTCAACTAACCCGTCCGCCTTTCCGTTCCCGCTGCCGGGCAGGTTGGATATCCGCGCACGGCCCGGCCACCTGAGAGCATTCGCCCGTGCAGATTCTGCAGCCACGCGGGCGGCTCAGGTGCAGATTCTGCTCTCTTTGGCTCACTGCCGAGCCGCGCATTTCAACTGAAAATAGCTGAAACTAAACGATTTATTTGGACGAGCGCTGGATTGGCTCGGCTCTTGCCAGAATCGAAGGCATATCCCAAAAAAGGAGAGCTGACCATGAGCCGTAATCTAGGATTGTTCCGACTCTTGCAGGTGTTCGTCGTTATGACTTTGGCGTTCGCGCTTTTGCCCGCGCAGGGAAAGGGACCGGGATCGGGCCGGGGCCCGGCTTCGGGTGCCTGCCTGAATCTGAGCTCGATCCCCGCACAAACGCTCAGCGAGGCTGAAAGCAGCTGGATCATCCTCATGCGGGAAGAGGAGAAACTGGCCCGCGACGTCTATCGGGGCCTGTTCGAGAAGTGGGGAGCAAACGTGTTCGCACGGATAGCAAACAGCGAACAGCGTCACATGGACGCGGTCGCCGTGCTGATCGACCGATACTCGGTCGTGGACCCGGTGAAGGACGATAGCCCGGGTGTCTTCCTGAACTCCGACCTGGCCGCTTTGTACGAGGAGTTGATGAGCCTCGGCCGGGAGTCCCTGACAGAGGCGATGAAGGTCGGGGCGACGATCGAAGACCTGGACATCCATGACCTCAACGAGGCCCTGAAGGAAGTGGACAACGCGGACATCAAGTTTGTGTTCGGGAACCTGAGAGCGGGATCCGAGAATCACATGCGAGCCTTCGTCGGGCAACTGGAGGCCCTGGGTGGAAGTTACGCCCCGCAGCACATCTCGCCCGCGGAGTACGAGGCAATCCTGGCCGCGTCCACGGGCCGTGCGATGGGTTGGGGCGCAGGCCGAGGCTCGTGCAAGTACCGCCAGGCTGGGCCGCGCCTTCGAGGAAATTGACGTCCGTGAAGATCTGACAGAAAGCTAACTGGGTGGAGGGGGTCAGTAGATGGGAAAGACCTGCCAGGTGGTTTGCGCGCCTTTCGCGCCTTTCGCAGCTGGCTCGTGGGCGCTGGGGTGGCGACAGAGCCTGAGGACGGTTGGCTACTACGGGACCCAGCCGGGCAGCGCGGCGGCCTGCTTCACCCAGGTCGCCATCTGGGCCTCGTCGAGCTCGTCGCCTTCGCGGATGTCGAGGTAGCGCACTTCCTTGTGCTTGGACTCGCCTGGGGGGACCGGTCGCAGCGACGTGCCGCGGAAGAAGGTCACCTTGACGTAGTGGGTGAAGACGTGGAACGACAGGAACCAACCCTGGCCCTCGATGCCGTAAAAGGGCGAGTTCCACTTGACCGCCTTGCGGACGTGGGGCACGTTCCGCACGATCAGCGCGTCGAGGCGCTTCCCAATGTCGCGTTTCCAGCCCGGCATCGCGGCGATGTACGCCTGCACCGGGGCGTCGCCGTCCGCCTTCGCGATCTGTGGGTTGCCGCCCGAGAGCAGGACGACCTTCTCGCCTTCTCGCACCTTGATCGGCTTGGCCTTCCTCGCACCTGGCTTGGCCTTCGCGCCTGCCTTCGCCGGCGGGCCATTCTGGGCCACCGCGGCCTTCACGAGCGCCTTGAACGCGCCCGCGTCGACCTTCTCCCCTTCGTGAATGTCGATCGCCCTTCGCGTGTTGCCTTCCAAGCTGGAATTGAAGAGGCGCGATGGGTCTGGAATCCTGGCCCCCCGGGCGAACGTGAGCTTCACGACCTTCGTGTACGTCTCCCCGGTGCAGACAATCCCGTGGTGCGACCAGACCGGAGTGCCCATCCACTTCCACTCCTCGGTCATCTCGGGGTCGGCTTCCAGGATCAGCGCCCGCATGCGGGCCAGGGTCTCCCCGCGCCATCCCTCCAGGTCGCGGATCCGCTGGTCGATGAGCCGGGAGGCGGGTTTCCCGGTCGCTTGCTCACGGCTCCCCCTATCCGCCAGGACCGCTCCTTCGATGGGCGGGGACTCGGACTTGGTGGCCGGCTTACGTGGCTTGCTTGCGCGCGAGGTGCCCTTGGCCTTCGGCTTCGCCCTGCCAGGCGTGGGCACGGGACCCGGTGGCGCCTTCATAATGGCGGCTCCATGTAGAGGTTTATGACATTGAGTCTCATAGGCTCTCCTTCCGAGTTTGGCATATTGATCTTCCAGATGCGATGGTTTCTGTGCATCCGACGCCGCGTGGAGGTGAACCATCTTCATCGAGGAACTGCGGGAGGGACGTCAACTATTTGATTTGTCCCTGGCGGCCGGACAATTGGCTGCTTAAGTGTGACGAAAATGTCCTAGCTGAGCGGTCAACGGTCTGCGCGACTTTTCCTTGAAATGCGTTTTCCGGCGAGGATAAGACTGTCCACTTCGACTCTGGTAAAGGCAATAGTGGTGACCTTTTAGCATCTGGCACTGGGCGTGCGTTACCCGTAGACAGAATGACCTCCGGCCGATCTATCCGAAAGTCCGGCGTGGCGTACGAGATTCTGGCTTATCTGGCTGAGAATCCAGAAGCTCAGGACACGATCGACGGAATCGCACAATGGTGGTTGCTGGACCGCAGGATCAAAGAAGAGACCCATAACGTCATTCAGGCCGTTGAGACCCTTGTCGCAGGCAAGTACCTGATAACGAAACAAGGGAGGGATTCAAGCATTCGCTACCGGCTCAATCCGGCCATGCGCGAGAAGATTCAGCACTTGCTCAAGGGGTCGTGATCTCGGCTTTCTTTAGAGGCGAAATGTCCGAAAAGGTTAATGGGAGCCAGGGAGCCGGTGACCGAGATGCCTACTCGAACAGTTGGGAGCATCTAGCCGACGAACTGGCTCGACTGGACCTTCTCCTGCTTCGGCAGGTGCAGAGCGAATCAGGGCGCTACCTGGCAGGTCCTCTGGAACAGTTCCAGGGACTCGTGCTTTCCGAGGAGGAAATTGTCGGTTTACTGACCCCGACCAGAGTCGATGCTCCGCCTAACGACGCACCTTCCGGTGCTCCCAAGCGCCAGGAGCTCGCCAACGAGGCGCTTAAGCGGATCGATGCCCGGATTCGCGAGCGGGTAAAAGCAAGCATCGCCAACAACGTCTACCTGGCGTTACCCGTTCTCTCTCAGATGTTCCGCCTGACTCAATTCGAGGAGCGCTGCGTGCTGGTCTGCCTTGCGCCGGAGGTCGACCGCAAATACGAAAAGATTTACGCGTTCCTGCAAGACGATGTAACCCGTCGACGCCCGAGTGTCGACTTGACTCTCAACCTGGTTTGTTCAGACCTCTCGCAGAAAGTCGCGGCTCGTGACGCTTTTGAGGGAGACGCGCCGCTGCGAAAGTTCCGGCTGCTTCAGATGAGTCAAAGCGCGCGAGAAGAGGCGATCCCTCTTCTCTCCCGTTTCCTGAAGCTCGACGACCGTATTGTTGGGTTCCTCCTCGGCTCCGGGCAGATTGCTCCGGACCTGGAGGCGGTAGCGCGCATCGTTTCCACGGAACCCGACGCCAAGGAGCAACCAGTTGAGGATCAAGTCCTCTATCGCTTGGCTGCGTTCGTCAAGTCGCGCTTTGAATCGTCGTCACGCCAGCGGGTCGTGCTCCACCTTCGGGGACGTCACGGATCGGGCAGATTCGCATTGGCAAAACGAATATGCCGGGAACTTGGGTTGGGCCTCTTGGTGACCGATCCTCGCAAAATGCTGGTGGGGACTGCCCCTTTCGAGGAGCTCAGCTGGCTGTTGGGTCGAGAGGCGGCGCTTCAGCCGGTAGCGATAGGAATCGAAGAATTCGACAGGTTGCTGGCCGACGACGATCAAACGCAGTTGCGACTGGCAAACCTCATGGAGGCCATCCAAACCTTTTGCGCCCTGACCATATTGCTCGGAACCGAGCCCTGGGATCCGGCGGGTCTGAAAAAGGAGGAATCATTCATCAGCCTCGAATGCCCCACGCCCGACATTTCCCAGCGGAAGGAACTGTGGGAACAGTACCTCGCACCCTGCGATCACGTCTGCACCCCGGAAAATTTCGTTGAGCTGGCGGGAAAATTTCGTTTCACCGCCGGGCAGATTCGGGAGTCGGTTGTGCGCGCGAAGCAGCTGAGCCAATGGCGCGCCAACGGCGACGCGAAGATCACGATGGAGGACATCCACCAGGCGTGCAGCGCTCAAGCGGGCAAGCGCCTCGGAACGTTAGCGCAGCAAATCAAACCCGTCTTTGGGTGGGAGGACATCATCCTGCCAAAGGACCAGATGCAGCAACTGCGGGAGCTCGCGCATCACGTCAGGCGGGAACAAGTCGTGATGGGCGATTGGGGCTTTGCCGCGAAGCTCCCGCGCGGACGAGGACTCACGACACTGTTCTCCGGTCCGAGCGGCACCGGCAAAACCATGGCGGCCGAGGTACTCGCCAAGGAATTGGGTCTCGACTTGTTCAAGATCGACCTTTCGGGCGTTGTCAGCAAGTACATCGGTGAAACCGAGAAAAACCTAAACCGGATTTTCACAGAGGCCGAGGACAGCAACGCAATCCTCTTCTTCGATGAAGCCGATGCCCTCTTTGGAAAACGGACCGAGGTTAAAGACGCTCACGACCGCTACGCCAATATCGAGGTCTCCTATCTCCTTCAGAAGATGGAAGAGTACCGCGGAGTGGTCATCCTGGCCACCAATCTGAGAAAAAACATGGACGAAGCTTTCGTCCGGCGGATGAGGTTTATCGTCGACTTCCCGTTCCCCGACGAGGTGCAGCGCGAAAAGATCTGGGCCGGTGTCTTTCCCGATCAGGCTCCGATTGACCCCGGTGTGGACTACCGATTTCTCGGCCGACGGCTCAGCCTCACGGGGGGCAACATTCGCAATATCAGCATCCGGGCCGCTTTCCTGGCCGCCGCAAAGGATCAAGAGAATCCGCAGATTGAAATGGAAGAGGTCATTGCGGCGACCAAACGGGAGTTTCAAAAGATGGGGAGGCTCCACTCGGACGAGGACTTTCACCCCTTTGGCCGGGGCGTTAGTAAGCGCGCGCCCCAGAAGGATTCAACCGCAGATCAGGAATCCCCAACCGAGGATCGGAGTAAGCCGGAATGAGCGAGCACGCTATCGCGGATGTTGGTGACACACTGGTCACGCTTCTGAGGAACGGCATTACTAACCTAGACCCTGACCAGATTGCCTTGATGTCACCAGCCGACGCGCAGGGAAACTCGAGAATCCGCCTGACTCTGTTTCTTTACTCGGTCGTCGAATTCCCGGCCATGAAAAACGAGCCGGCGCTCGTCACGAGTCCCACTGAAATCCGCCGACCGCCGTTGCACCTTGAGCTCTATTACCTGCTCACGTCCTATCCGGGGACCGGCAGCGCTCACGAGAACACGCTGGAAGCCCACCGGATTCTCGGTAGAGCGATGCAGATCTACTACGACAATGGAATCCTCGCCGGCAGCATTCTTCAGGGGAATCTACCGCCAGATCATGAGCTGCGGCTCACGCTGAATCCGATTACGGTTGAGGATTTAACGCGGATTTGGAGCGTCTTTCCAAACTCTGGATATCACCCGTCTGTCAGCTACCTCGTGTCGCCCGCCACAATCGATTCACGCCGCTTCGTCGGCGCTCCCAGGGTGGTGGACAAGAGAGTGGCCGCGGACCATTTAGTTCCAACCGGAGGGGGATCCTAAATGGCCACTGTCAGGCGGTTCGTCACCGCGAGGTACGTGTCCTATTCAGATGACGGGGAGATCCTGGGGACCAGGGTCTGGCTGGCAGTCCGGCCAGTTGATGCTTTCCTGCGCGCCGATGCGCACGGGTTAGTCCTCGGCCCGGACGAGGTCCGAAGGCGCAGCCTGATTTCTGAAGTCCCGCTCGGCCAGTTGACCGTGCGGATCAAGGAACGGCCTCAGATACAACCGATCAGGAAGGAAGACGGCTTCTACTGCTTCACCGACTTGGATGTCTTAACGCACGGTACTTACACTCTCAGGGTGGCGCCTGAATCCGATTCAGGCTGGTATGCCCCGGCTGAGCGCTCCGTCATCATCGAGGCAGGCAGGCCCGTTCGGGTGATCGAGGAAGGAGGAGCGCAAGAAATAGACCCTGTCCGCCCGGCATACGACCTTCAGCTTCAGCCCACACCCTCGTATCCCTTTCCCGACGGTTCCACCCTCATCAGGGGATTTGCATACGAGAAGGAGGGCGAGCGCAAGAAACCCGTGGCGGGAGCTCGAGTAAGCACCGCGTTCAAGCAACTCATCTTTGATCCCCAGGCGGAAGATTACAAGGTCTCAGAGCCGTGGACTGCAGAGACATCCACGGATCACGCCGGACAATTCCTGCTCTTCTTCAAGAGATTCGTCGAGAACAAGGACCAGGGAAGGAAGGCGCGACGCTCCGGGATCCTCAAGAAAGTCGAGGAAGGGGGAAACGAGGTGGACCAGGAGATCAAAGTGGAGGTCGAGAAGAACGGGAGACACCGGGAGAAGACGCTCCCGATCAGATTGAGGACCCGGCCACGTAGGCAGGAAGACGGGGAAGGCGCAGAGCCCGAGGAAAACAACCAGGAAGAGGTGTTGAAGGAAGGAAAAGCGTTGAAGCTCGAGTTTGAGTTCCTTCCCTAGGTGCAGTGTCCGTGGACTATTTCAGTGAGGGGAGAAGTGAAAAATGGCAAACCCAAACCAAGCACAGAGCACCGCTAATCCCCAGCCTTACGAGGGCGGGGAGGGGCAGAGCAGTAAGCCACCAAAGTCATCGATCCGGGAACGGTTGAATGAGCTTCTTAAGTTAGTCCAGGCAGGGCCGGAGTCCGACGCCACAAAGAAGCTCAAAGACGATCTGGATACCTTGACCAAGGAGTACTCAGGTCTGACCGACGTCGTTGGCAAATACGAGACGGCTTACAAGGAGTTCTTAAACCTCAAACACCAGGCCGAAGCCCACGTGGAACAGATGGGGAAGTGGACCGAGAAGATCAAGGACGAGGTGAAGAAGCCGATCGACAAGCTCTGGGACGACTCCAAAACAGAGCACGACAAGCTCAAGAAGGAGAAAGAGGACAGTGAGACTGCGCTCGATTCTCTCAAAGGGGCCTACGACCAGGCTGCGGCGGAGGAATCCAGAGAGGCGGCGATCTTCCAGGAAAGAAAGAAGTTTGAGGACAAAGCCAAAAGCTATTTCACGGACCTGACTGCGCTTCAAAGAGAGGCAGATACCTACCAGAAGGCAGGAAAGGAAAGACCCCTCTATGCCGTCTACGTCGTCGCCAAGGATCTGTTCCAGAAAATCGAGGACCTCGACGACCCCACACAGTTCAAGACTGCACTGGACGGCTCCTTGCGCACGTTAATCGATGCCAAGGAGAAGCGCTTCAAGGCGCACAAGGAGCTCTTGGAGAAGCAGGAAGCCGCTAAGAACACCAAGACGAATTACGACTCGTTTGTGGACGGACGCCGAAAGGCATTCGTGCGGGACGCGCAGGACGTTTAAGAGTCATCCGGGGCGGAAGAGCGAGCGATCGCTCGCCGTTTTTCCGGGCCGTGGGATCTCGATACAACGCGCCACAAAACGGCGTGTCACTCAATCGCCCGCTGACCTGCGCGCCGCTTTGCGGAAGGAAGTTGGTAGGAGAGGAGAAATAACATGCCAGAGTATCTTTCACCGGGAGTGTACATCGAGGAGTTCGAGATTGGTGCTCGCCCGATCGAAGGCGTCAGCACATCCACCGCCGGCTTCCTCGGAGAGACGGTCAGAGGACCATTGGAGCCGAGATTAGTCACCGGCGTCGAACAGTTCACCAGGATCTACGGAGGCTATCTGGATGGTGAGAGATACCTCACGTACGCCGTTGACGGTTTCTTCAAGAACGGGGGGAAGCGCTGCTTCATTGGCAGAATCACGGGGCAAAACGCCGTTGCAGCCTCCGGCTCTCATGACACAGTGACGGTCGAAGCGGCCGGTCCGGGCGTCTGGGGTGATCGGATCGCGTACAAGATCGAACCGGGGAGCCTTCAGGACCCAAACGCCGCTGAACCCTGGGAGAAGGTTAAGCTGACCGTGATGTACTGGGATGAGCGGCCAAATCCGCTCGTCGACCCGACTGACCCCCAGCAGGTGACAAACCCGGCACGCAAGGAGCCCAGCTTGCTGGAAGTCTTTGACAATCTGAACGCGGACCGGAACTCCATCGAGTTCATCGAAACGGTCATCAATCGGCAGTCCAACTTGATTCGGATCAGCTTGGCCGCCGGCGGCGCCAACCCGGCCCGGCGTGCCGTGGGCTTCCTGGGCGGAACGGCCGGCAGTGACGGAGATCCGGTCGCCCCGAGCGATTTCGACGGATCCGAGTTTCAGCGGGAGGGCACTACTTACCGTACCGGATTGAAAGGCTTTGCCGAGGTGGATGAGATTTCGATCCTTTCGGCCCCGGACCACCACCGGTTGGCTGGCCTGGACGATAAGCTCATCGAACAATGCACCCGACTAAAGGACCGCTTTGCCGTCCTGCACTCCACGCCGGGGACGCACACGCTGAGCGGAGTCGCCGATTTGCGCTATCCGGAAAACAAGGACACCAGCTACGCCGCTTTCTATTTTCCGTGGATTAAGGTGCTCGATCCTCGGACCCGCTCGGTCCATGAGCGGCTAATTCCTCCTTCAGGACACGTGATCGGCATCTATGCGCAAACGGACATTGATCGGGGTGTTCACAAGGCACCCGCCAACGTCGTTGTCGTCGGTGCAACCGCCCTGGAATTCCAGATTACAAAAGGCGAACAGGACCTGTTGAATCCTCGCGGCGTCAACTGTATCCGTTTCTTCCCCGGCCGTGGTATCCGAGTCTGGGGCGCCAGGACGTGTTCGAAGAACACTCTCTGGAAGTACATCAATGTCCGCCGACTCTTCTTGTTTATCGAAGAGTCCATCGAGGAGGGGACGCAGTGGGTCGTCTTCGAGCCTAATAACGAAAGACTTTGGGCGAGGGTTAAACAGACGATCACTCAGTTCTTGACGACCGTTTGGCGCAACGGAGCCCTGATGGGAACGAAGCCCGAGGAGGCGTTCTTCGTCAAAGTCGACCGAACCACCATGACGCAGGACGACATCGACAATGGCCGACTGATCTGCATCATCGGGATCGCTCCCGCCAAGCCGGCCGAATTCGTGATCTTCAGACTGGCCCAGTTCCCCGGTGGGGCACAGGTTACTGAGCTCTAGCTTTCGCACGATAGATACCCAGGAGGCATCAGATGGCTAGGAACGATCCTTTACGAAATTTTCGATTCCGTCTGGAAATCGATGGTATCCAGCAGGCCGGCTTCAGCGAGGTCAGCGGGTTTGACATTACGGTGGATCCGATCGACTACCGCGAAGGGAATGAACCCACTCATGTGAGGAAACTGCCAGGATTGACCAAGTACGGCAATGTCACCTTGAAGTGGGGAATCACGGATTCGGTCGAGCTCTACAACTGGCATCGCCAGATCGTCGACGGAGATATCAAACGGAAGAACATCGCCATCGTCGTCGTCGACGAGGCGGGCCAGGACAAGGGACGTTGGGAAATCGTCGAAGCCTGGCCCAGCAAGTACGATCCGATGGATCTCAACGCCAAGGGTAATGACGTCTCGATTGAGACTCTGGAGATCTGCAACGAAGGAGTCAAGCGGGTGAGCTAACCGTCGACCCACAGAGGAGGAGTTTCAGATGCCTTTTCAAACTGAAGTTCCATTTACGCTGCCGCGCGGCTACATGGATAGCGAAGGGACTCTCCATAAGAACGGGGTGATGCGGCTGGCAACGGCGGCCGACGAAATTCTGCCGCTGAAAGACCCTCGAGTACAGCAGAATCCGGCTTACCTGACCGTGATTGTTCTGTCACGCGTGATCACTAAGCTCGGGACCATTACGAGTTTGAATCCGAAGATAATCGAGGATCTTTACGCGTCGGACCTTTCCTACCTGCAGGCGCTTTATCAGAGCGTCAACAGTGACGGGAAGTTCAACCTGAAAGCGGTTTGTCCGAATTGCGAGCATCGGTTCGAAGTGGAGATGAACGAACTGGGGGAAGCATAGCAGGCTATCCCCTCAAGCAACTCTACGAGGAGATGGCCTTTATTGCCTACTACTTCCATTGGCCCTACGAGGACCTGATGGAGGTTGAGCACCTGGAGAGAAGGCGCTGGTGCGAGGAGATCTCTAGGATCAATCGCAAACTGAACGACGAACCCAAGAATGTGTTTGAGGTCTAACCGGAGGACGTTCGATGGCGCGGCGCGACCCTTATGCCGTTTTCAGTTTTGTCGTGGAGATCAATGGCATTCAAGTCGGAGGTTTCTCCGAAGTGACCGGGCTTCAGTCGGAAACGGAAACGGAGGATTACCGGGAAGGGGGCATTAACCATTACCTCCACAAAATGGCGAAGGTAACGAAGTACCCCAACCTCACCCTGAAGAGAGGGCTGACCGATGCCGAAGACCTCTGGAAATGGCATCGGAAAGTGGTCGAGGGAACGGTCGAAAGAAAGACGATCACAGTGGTGTTGAGAGACTACTCCGGAAAGGAGAAGTGGCGTTTGGTTTTTAACGATGCCTATCCAGTCAAATGGTCGGGCGCGGATCTCAATGCCACCGGGAACACAGTGGCCGTGGAGAGCCTGGAAATTGCGCATCACGGCATGACCAAGGGTTAGCGGTCCGTTCGAGCGGGTAACAAATGGACAGAGTCGGTATTCCTCACCTCCACAGAGTCCTGTCTGCACGGCCGATTCGAAGCCGGCTGGTGCGCGCCGGGCGCGGTTTTGTCGACACGATCCTCAAAAAATACCGCGTTGCGAGGCCCAGTTATCGGGGATCACCGGTTCTCGTCTTCCGTCGACAGAATCCGTTTTCGCTTTCAGTCAGGCATCGCTGGTTCCAGGGGCAGAACGTCACTGTTGGCCCGCAAAAGACGACTTCGGTTCAGATTAACCTGAAGTTTGCACCGGCATTTCAGACAAACGTGTTTTGGCGGCTGTGGAACCTCTCTCGGTCGGTACGAAAAACCGCGCCTTTTCTCTTTAATCCCGCGGACCGCGGTGCAACGCCGACTCTGTTCCTGAACACTTTGCATTCATTGGCGGGCTCGAGGGTCAGGGACACCTGGCCGAGTGGCGGTAATGTTCAGCGGCACCTACCCCTCGCTTTCCGGGCGATCCGCTGGAGCTCACTAGCGAGAAGATCGACCGAAACTGGGATTTGGAACAGGCACCAAGAACGGAAGTGGGGGCTTCCGCTGGGAGCGCAGGCGTCTCGCCTGCACTGGGGCAAGGGGCGTCCCGCCCCGTTCGGACTGTTGGCACAATTGATGGTCCTGTGGCCGCGAACGGGGCGGGATGACCCTGGCCCCAGTGCAGGCGAGACGCCTGCGCTCCCAGCGGAAGCCCCCACTCTCGTCCCCAGGAATTTCCGGTCTCGCAGAGCTGACGCGTCTGCAGTCACCGGGTTCAGTCTTTCACTGCATCAGCGTCTAGAGAAGCTGTCTATTCTTCAGAAGCGGGCGGGCTTCGCCAAGGGCAATTTACCGCCGGCGGTTAATACTCGCGACAATAAGTCACGCAGCGGGGTCAGTGGCTCAGACTTCCCGTTCTCCTACGTCTACGGCGCCCCACTCGACTTGAGACTGGCAAGACCACCCGGCGGATTTTCGAAGGAGCTCGTGAAGGGATTGGCTGAAACGATCAATCGAACTGGCGAACGCGAGGTGAAGCAGCGAGCCACGGC
>CAYQYP010000153.1:0-26645 GCA_964421755.1 uncultured Acidobacteriota bacterium | reverse complement strand
CACCTTGCGGATGATGCCCAGACCCTGCTCCAGCTCCTCGTCAGTGATATTCAGCGCGGTCCGGAACCGAATGGACCTTTCACCGCAGCCGAGGATGATCAGGCGGTTGTCGAACAACCTTCGGCGGAAATCGTTGCGCATCTCCCGGTTTGGCAGATCGAACGCACACAAGAGGCCGAGTCCCCGCGAATTGGAGATCTTGTCCGGGAAAGTCTTTTCGATATCGCGCATTTCGCGCAGCAGAACCTCGCCCTTCTTCTGTACCTGCGCCAGGAGGTTCTCCTCTTCGTAAACCTCCAGGTAGATTCGGCAGCGGACCATATCGACGAGATTCCCGCCCCAGGTCGAATTGATCCGGCTCGGAACACGAAAGACGTTCTCTGGGACCTCGTCAAGGCGCGGCCCGGCCATCATCCCGCAGACCTGCGTCTTTTTGCCGAAGGTCAACAGATCCGGCTTTTCGAAGTATTCGGACGCCCACATGCGGCCGGAGCCGCCGAATCCGGTCTGAACCTCGTCGTAAATCAAGAGGATGTCGTTCTCGTCACAGATGCGGCGTATTTCCCTGTGAAATTCCGGCCGGAAATGATGATCGCCGCCTTCGGCCTGAATCGGCTCCAGGATCAGGCAGGCCACTTCCTCGCCCTGCCGCGCAATCACTTCCGCGATCTGTTCGAGCGCCTGTCGTTCTGTCTCGATGACCTGGCGCAGATTTTCCCCCTCGAGCGGGAAGCGGCATTTCGGATTGATGATCCTGGGCCATTGGAATTTCGGGAAATACTGCGTTTTTCGCGGATCCGCGGTATTTGTAAGGGACAGCGTGTACCCGGAACGACCGTGGAAGGCTTCGCGGAAGTGAATCACCACAAACCCCTTCTCTTCGGTGACCCCACGCGCGAAGTTTTTCCGCACCTTCCAGTCGAAGGCAGCCTTCAACGCGTTCTCGACCGCCAGCGCCCCGCCCTCGATGAAGAAGAAGTACTTCATGGAATCGGGCTTCGCCAACCGCGCGAAAGTATCCACGAATTCAGCCATTTCAGGCGAATACACATCCGAATTCGAAGGCTTGTGGATCGCGACCCGCCCGAGCTCGTGCACCACCTCCTCTGAAACCAGACGCGGGTGATTGAACCCGAGCGGATTGGTTGCGTAGAACGAGAAGAAGTCCGTGAAGTATTCGCCCCTTTTAGCGTCATACAGGCGGGAACCGTGGCTCTTGTCCAGGTCGAGGACCAGATCCATCCCGTCGGTAACCATGTGGCGCGCTATTGTCTGACGAACTTCCGGGGCTGCAATCCTCATATAACTCGCTTCCATCGGGTGCCTTCCTTGGTGTCCTCGAGAGCGATACCTCGCCGGCTCAATGCATCGCGGATTTCGTCCGCTTGTTTGAAATTGCGGTTCCGCCGCGCCTGGAGCCTCTCTTCAATCAACTGCAAGATCTCTTCGTCTTCAAGTCGCTGCTCGGCGATCTGGAAAACGTCGAACACCAGGTTCGCGTCCGAGAACAGGGCCAGGATCTGGTCCCGATTGTTCGCACCAACGCCCCTGCGGTCCAAAAGGATGTTCGTGTCGCGAATCAGCTCAAAAAGGGCGGCCAGCGCCACCGATGTGTTGAGGTCGTCGTCCAGCCCCTCGTGAAATTCGCGCCGGGCGCGGGCGATCCGGTCGTCAAGCTCGGGATTGTCTGGGGACGTCGAGGGGACTTCCCGAATGCGAAGGATGAAGTCGTTGACTCGCTGGAGCGCCGCGCCCGCCTGTTCCAGCCCCTCGAGAGTGAAATTCAGCTGCTTCCGGTAGTGAACCGACATCAGCAGGTAGCGGATCGCAGCCGGGCTGTGTCCCTTTCCGAGCAGGTCGCGCAGCGTGTAGTAATTCCCGAGCGACTTGGACATCTTTTGCCCTTCTACCATCAGGAATTCGCAATGGAACCAGTGGCGAACGAAGGGCAGGCGAGTCGCTGCCTCACTCTGCGCGATCTCGTTTTCGTGATGCGGGAAAACCAGGTCAATGCCGCCCGCGTGGATGTCGAATGACTGCCCGAGGTACTGCATGCTCATGGCCGAGCACTCGATGTGCCAGCCCGGACGGCCCGGACCGAGCGGGGTGTCCCAGTACGCCTCTCCGGGTTTGCGCGCCTTCCAGAGCACGAAGTCGCGCGGGTTTTCCTTGTCGTAGCGATCCGAATCAATCCTCTCGCTGCTTTGCCCTTCGAAAGCCTCGAGGTGTGACAGTTTTCCGTAACCGGGGAAACGCTCAATTCTGAAGTAAGTAGAGCCTTCGCTCTCGTACGTGAACCCAGCTTCACGCAACTTGAGGATCAAGTTCGTCATCGCCTCGATGTGGGCGGTGGCGCGCGGCATCACCTCCGGCCTCTGGATGCGCAACTGATCCATGTCTTCAAGGAAGGCCTGGCCGTACCGCGCCGTGTACTCGGCAATGTCGACGCCGGCATCCCTCGCCTTCGTGATGATGTTGTCATCCACGTCCGTGATGTTCATGACGTGGGTCAACTTGAAGCCGAGGAACCGGATGTAGCGCCGAAGCAGGTCCTGCTGGACAAAAGTCCGGAAATTCCCGATGTGGGCGAAGTCGTGGACCGTCGGCCCGCATGTGTACATCCTGATGTGGTTGTCGTCGAGGGGAATGACGGGTTCCTGCTTGAGTGTGAGCGTGTTATAGAGTGCTAGTGCCATATGGATCTGCCTGTTGATCTTAGCCGAAAGGTGCTGAACCGCGCAAACCGGGCAGACACTGCATAACTGGCCGGCTATGAGAAGCTTCGACAGCCGCCCGCCCCGGTGGGATTATCGAGCCGTACAGAACCGCAAACGGAGCGCTTTTTGCGAAGTGCGCGGATCGTCACCGTGAGCGACGCCTGGCTCGTGTTGGCTGCTTCCGGATTGAATCGCGCACTCCGCTGAAAAACGCTCCGTTTGCGGTTCTGTTGTGCTCGCCACCTTGTCCACGCGTCCGGACGTGGTTAACGGGACACTTCAACGAGATACAGGTTGCCCCTCTGCGAGACCAGCTTCGCACTCGGAAATGTTGCTGCCAGCTCCAGCCATCCAGGTTTCTGGGTCAACAGGAGGTAAGCCCCTTGCGGCTTTTTTTGAAAGTACTCGTTCAATTCCCCGGGTTTGTTAATCGGCTCGGCCAACGCTTGGTAGTCGGTGTAGTAGAGGGCGGTGTGGTGAAAGTACCGGTAGAGAATCAGGGGCTGTTTCCCGGAAATGCGGTGCACCGCGATGGCGCTCAAATCCCGTGCAGAATGGTAATCATCGATCACGGGCGCCGCCCTCCAAAAGGCCAGTGCGGCAAAGAGAGTCATCGAGGCCACGATCGCGAAGAACAAGGGAGCCAGCTGAGTCCGGGAAATGTAATACTGCGCTCCGACCATCCCCAGAGCGATTGGCAGAGCGAGTATGATCCCCAGAGCGAGCGAACCGTAAACGACGTGAAAGCCGATCAGGATGACGATCGAGAGGATCAGTCCGAAGGCAGCCATCAAGGCCACCTGGATTTTCCCAAAACGATACGTCCGCAGATCGGGCACCAGTTGCCTTTCGATTTCAATCCCTACAAGCATGGCTAGCGCTGGAATTGACGGCAGGATGTAGCCCGGCAGCTTGCTCTGGCTGGCGGAAAAGAAAACAAGCGGTACGACCGCCCAAAGCCAAAGAAAAACCTCGCCGCCATACTCGCTGATTTCCGCCCGGTTCTGCCAAAGCCTCATGACCGCGGTCCCCAGGAAGAAAAGCCAGGGGAAAAACCCAACGAGCATCACGGGCAAGTAGTACCAGAACGGTTGCGAGTGATGATGAATGTCGGTCAGGAAGCGGGCGAGGTGGTGGTTGAGCCAGAAAGTGGCGACGAAATCGTACCCGTTTGCGACCGACACTTCCCAGTACCAGGGGACCGACACGAGGAGGCAACCCGCCAGGCCGGCCGCGACACCGGACCAAGACCAGCCGAACCGTTGGGTGACGAGGAAATAAAGACCGAACGTCCCCCCGAACAAGAGTAACGCTACGGGTCCCTTGGCCAGGGCGGCGAGCCCGAGGCAGATACCGGAAGCCAGCGCCCACGACGACGAGCGGACCCGGATGCTCTCGTGGCCGAACACGAGCGATCCTGTCAGGGCGGCAGCCAGGGGCATGTCCGTGCTCCCTGCCCGGCCGTAGACAAAGAAGAGCGGAGTCGTAGCGAGCACCAAGACGGAAGCGAAGGACGCACCGGGGCTCCAGCCGCGTGACACAAAGAAGCCGGCGAACAAAAGACAGGCACAGGCGGACAACGCTACGGGAAACCGGGCCGACCACTCCGAGACGTTGAAAATCTTGAAGCTGAGTGCCTCGATCCAGTAAAGCAAGGGCGGCTTTTCGAGCCAGGGACGGTGGTTCAGCCTTGGAGTGACGTAGTCGCCGCTTAAGGTCATTTCTTCGGCAACTCGAGCATACCGGGGTTCATCCGCCCCGATGAAAGCCATCCGGCCGAGATTGTAGAAGAGCGTCAGGTAGACGACAACTGTCGCAAATAGAACGAAATGCCAGCCCCGGTTCACTCGTCGATTGTAGTCGACACGGACTCTCACGGACAAATCGGTCCGTGCCTTCCGTGCGAACAAAAAAGGCACGGAGGAGCGTGCCTGGCTCCTTCCGTGCCTTCCGTGGCTTTCGCCTTCTTCCGTGCTTTCCGTGCTTAGTACATGCCGCCCATGTCACCGCCGCCGTGAGGCATCGGTGACTTGTCCTTTTCCTCCTCCGGCTTCTCGGTCACGAGAGCCTCGGTGGTCAGGAGCAGGCTGGCGATGGACGCCGCGTTCTGCAAGGCAGTGCGGGTGACCATGGTTGGATCGATAACGCCCGCTTCCACCAGATCCTGGAATTCCTCGGTCTCGGCGTTGAAGCCAAAGGACGAGTTTGAATTTTCCTTGATCTTTCCGACGACAACGGCACCTTCGTGCCCGGCGTTGGATGCGATCTGGCGAACCGGCTCTTCAAGAGCGCGACGCACGATCGAGACGCCGACCTGTTCGTCCTCGTTGTCCAGAGTCAGGCCTGCCAGGGCCATTCCGGCGCGCAGATACGCAACGCCGCCACCCGGGACGATGCCTTCCTCGGCCGCGGCCTTGGTGGCATGCATCGCGTCTTCGACGCGGGCTTTCTTTTCCTTCAACTCGGTCTCGGTTGCGGCCCCGACCTTGATCACCGCCACGCCGCCGACCAACTTGGCCAGCCGTTCCTGCAGCTTCTCACGGTCGTAGTCCGATGTCGTTTCTTCGATCTGAGTGCGGATCTGCTTCACGCGGCCCGCGATGTCTTCCTGGCGCCCGGCGCCTTCCACGATCGTGGTGTTATCTTTGTCGATCATGATCTTCTTGGCGCGGCCGAGATCCTCGAGTCGGACGTTCTCCAACTTGATGCCGAGGTCTTCGGAGATCACCTTGCCGTTGGTCAGGATGGCAATGTCTTCCAGCATGGCCTTGCGGCGGTCGCCGAAACCGGGTGCCTTGACGGCGGCTGCGGACAAGGTTCCGCGCAGCTTGTTGACGACGAGGGTCGCCAGGGCTTCGCCCTCGACGTCCTCGGCGATGATCAACAAGGGACGACCCGACTTGGCCACCTGCTCAAGCAAGGGCAGGAGGTCCTTCATGGAGCTGATCTTTTTCTCGTGGAGCAGCACGTAAGCGTCTTCCAGGCTGACTTCCATCCGCTCCGGATCGCTGACGAAATAGGCGGACAGGTAACCACGGTCGAATTGCATTCCTTCCACGACTTCGAGGGAGGTTTCGATCGACTTGGCTTCCTCGACGGTGATGACGCCGTCTTTTCCGACCTTCTTCATCGCTGCCGCAATGATTTCGCCGATCGTCTTATCGTTGTTCGCGGAAATAGCGCCGACTTGGCCAATCATGTCGCCCTTGACCGGCTTGGAGAGCTTCTTCAACTCCTCGACGGCCTTCTCGACGGCCTTGTCGATCCCGCGCTTGATCGCCATCGGGTTCGTTCCGGCGGTGACGTTCTTAATGCCTTCGCGAATGATCGCTTGGGCCAGAACCGTAGCCGACGTGGTGCCGTCACCGGCGACGTCACTGGTCTTGCTGGCCACTTCACGCAGCATGGCCGCGCCGACCTTCTCAAGGCCGTCCAGCTCGATTTCCTTCGCGACCGTCACTCCGTCCTTGGTGATGATCGGGGATCCGAACTTCTTCTCGAGAACCACATTTCGTCCCTTGGGGCCCAGGGTTATCTTGACTGCATCGGCGAGCTTGTTAACACCGCGAAGCAATGAGCGACGCGCCTCTTCGCCATGAGAAATCTGTTTGGCTGCCATATTCTGATCTCCTTTTTCTTCAGTGTGTTGGTTAAGCGGTCGTTTTACTTGCCCAGAATCCCGAGGACGTCGTCTTCCCGCATGATCAGGAATTCCTGGCCGTCCACTTTTACTTCGGTTCCGGAGTACTTACCAAACAGAATTCTGTCTCCGGCCTTTACCGCCATGTTGAGCTTCTGGCCGCTGTCGAGAACCTTGCCGTCTCCGACGGCGATCACTTCGCCTTCCTGCGGCTTCTCTTTAGCGGTGTCCGGGATCACGATTCCACCACGGACCTCTTCCTGGGTTTCGATCCTCTTGACGAGGATGCGGTCGTGCAATGGTTTGATTGTCATAGCATTCCACTCCTTAGCAGTTTGTTTGTTGTGAATTGGATCAAAAGTCCTGATAGGCCAACCCGAAAGGCTTGCCGGGTATTAGCACTCACTATTGGCGAGTGCTAATATAATGCCTCTTGTCTGCCCTGTCAAGCAAGGCTGACCACGCCGTATGAAAAGCTAGTTTTTCGTCTCTCGTCGCTTCTTTCATACCGCCCGATTGGTTAGAATTGGAACCTTGAACCTCCGGGAATTCAACAGTTAAATCCCGGGATTCGGATTCATTTGTCCTGAGGAGACATTATGAGAACTCTGGAGTTGCCGGGGATCCGGAAGATCAATCAAGGGAAAGTCCGGGAGGTCTTCGAGCTCGAGGACAGCCTGCTCATGGTCGCAACCGATCGGCTCTCGGCCTTCGACGTCGTCTTGCCGAACACGATCCCTGACAAGGGAAAAGTGCTCACGCAGATCTCGGCGTTCTGGTTTGAGCAGCTCCGTCATGTCGTTCCCAACCACGTGATCACGGCGCGGTTCTCGGAGTTTCCTCGGGAGCTGAAGTCCTTCGCGAGGGAGCTGGATGGCCGATCGATGATCGTCCGCAAATGCCAGACCGTTCCGATCGAATGCGTGGTGAGAGGCTACCTGGCCGGATCCGGGTGGAAGGAGTACCGGCAGAAGCAGATGGTCTGCGGTGTTCCGCTTCCCAAGGGGCTCCAGGAAGCCGATGAACTCCCGGAGCCGATCTTCACCCCGTCCACCAAGGCCGCAACCGGCCACGACGAGAATATTTCGTTCGAGCGTGTTGTTGAACTCGTCGGGGGCGAAACCGCGACCGCGCTGCGCACCTTCAGCCTGAAAATTTACAGTTGGGCTCGCGAGTACGCCCGCAGCCGGGGGATCATCATAGCCGATACCAAATTCGAGTTCGGCTGGCACGAGTCCGAGTTGCTGCTGATTGACGAAGTGCTCACGCCCGATTCCTCGCGCTTTTGGCCGGCGGACGAATACGAGCCGGGCAAATCGCAGCCCTCGTTTGACAAGCAGTTCATCCGTGACTACCTGGAGACGCTCGACTGGGACAAGACACCTCCGGGACCACAACTCCCCGAGGCGATCGTGGAAGCGACGACCCGGCGTTACCGGGAAGCCTACTCGCGGTTGACCGGGAAGGACCTGAACTAGGGAGAGGAGGCCGCGTGAATTGGGGGGATGTGCTGGACCTTCTGATCCTTCTCGTATTCTGCGTTTCGATCTTTACGGCAGCGACTAAGGGGCTGGCAGGTGAGCTGCTGGCACTCGGGGCGGCAATCCTCGGAGCGGTTCTTGCGATCGCCTTCTATGATGATCTCACCCCAAGTTTCAGCCGTTTCATATCCACTCAGTGGGCTCCTTTTGTCGCCCTGATCACGATCTTTCTGGCGGTCGCGGTGCTAGGATCCCTCGCGAGCATGCTGGTCAACAAGACGCTCAAGCTGTTCCGGCTCAAGTGGCTGGATCGTCTGCTCGGCATCGGGTTTGGCGTTGCGAGGGCGTGGTTCATCGGTGTGGTCCTGTTTGTCGGCTTCGCCGCCTTTTCAAGCACGCAATCGGCGGTGTGGGAATCGAGGACGGCTCCTTTCTTCCTCGGGGGCGCCCGGATGATCGCACGTTTCCTTCCAACTCAGCTGGAGAACGGTTTCGAAGACGGTTATCGGAAAGCAACTCTCATATGGACCGACAAGAGCGAGTGAATAGTGAGGGGCAAACGAACGCCCCGAAAGGGAGTCTGAAGGGCCTGCTTGAAAACGCGATTAACGAAATGGTGACCAGGGGTATCTACTGGCCGGAGGCCCTGGCTGAGTTCGAGAAGCTATTCATCGAATCGGTCCTGCGTAAACACAAGGGGAACTTGAGCCGCGCCGCTCACGAGATGGGGGTCCATCGCAACACGCTCTCCAAGAAAATCCGGGAATACGAGATCTGCTGTAAGGGGAAGTAGGGCTGATTGACAATACCGGGCCCCAAGGACCTCAAGGACAAGGACCACCTAACCAGCATTTCTCACGGCTCTGACGGCGGTTGTCCCGAGCACGGCGTGAGAAATGCTGGTTAACTCAGGGCTAACTCCAGCCCTTCGGGTTTTGTCGTTGAGGTCGTTGGGTCCGGCGTTCGAAACCGGAAAATATCAAAACCGAACCGAAAGCACTTTCGACACGCCCGGCTCTTCCATCGTCACGCCGTAGATGAAATTCGCGATCTCCATCGTGCGTTTGTTGTGCGTGATTACGATGAACTGTGTGTCCTGCGACATCTCCTGGACGAGAGCGGTAAAGCGTTGGACATTAGCGTCATCAAGCGGGGCGTCGACTTCGTCCAGCACGCAGAACTGGCTCGGACGGTAGTAGAACAGAGCGACCAGAAGGGCCAGGACGGTCATCGCCTTTTCGCCGCCGGACAGCAGCATTACGTTCTGAACACGCTTCCCCGGAGGCTGAACGTAGATGTCGATCCCGCTTTCCAGAAGATCTTCCTCTCCGATCAGCTCGATTCCGCAGTCGCCTCCTCCGAACAGCTTGGCGAAGACCTGCTTGAACCGGACGTTGATCGCTTCGAACGCTTCACGAAAGAGCTCGCGGCTACGCCGGTTGATCTCGTTGATAGCCTTGGTGGTATCGGCAATCGACTGTTCGATGTCGGTCCGCTGACGTGTCAGGAAGGAGTACCGCTCCTCGCTCTGCTGATACTCTTCGAGGGCGGTCATATTGATCGGACCGAATTGGTCCAGCCGGCTCTTCATCTGGCCGTATTCCTGGTTGACGACGTCCGGCTCCAGTCCTTCGGTCGGGACGGTTGACGCAATTTCGTCCAGTCGGACTCCCAGCTGATCGAAACACTGGACGGCGGCATTTTGAACCTGGGTCTCGAGGCGAGCACGTTCGACATCCAGACGAGATTTGCGTTCGTGGATGTCCGCCACCTGCTCGCGAAGCCCGTTGAGCTTCGCTTCTACCTCGGGATATCCAACCTTCCAGGTGGCGTGCGCCTCCTGCAGTCTGGTGGTCTCCTGGTTGGCGCTCGCTTCCTCCTCGATTCGCTGCTCGAGCCGGACGCGCAGCTCGTTCAGTTCGCTTTGCAGCTCCTTTTGCTTGTCCCGGTCCTGATCTTCTGAAGCCGCCGTTGCATTCAGGCGAGCTTGGAGGCCGCTTTGTTGTTCCTCTATTCGGCTCAACGTCCTGACTGCCGCCACCCGCCTCTCTTCCAGGACCTTTCGGTCGGAGGCCAGCAGGTGGAATTGTTCCTGTATCCGGCCGTTTTCGACACGCAACTGCTCGAGAACCGCCTGGTTGCCGGCGAACGAACGTTGAGTCTCGTCCAGCAGTTGTCGCTTGGCGCTTGCCTGTTCCTGCAGATCAGCACGGAGCCGCGAGGCCTCCTGGTCCTCTAGATCCAGCTGACGGCACTCGTCTTCGATGATACGAATTGCCTGCGCCAGGCGCCGTTCCTCGTTCTCTCCCTGTTGTCGGTCGTGTGTCAGGCCGATTGATGCTTTGTCCAGCTGGTGGAGGGATTCCTGAGCAGATGAAAGAGAGTTGGATACGGCTTCGAGCTGCGCCTGGAGCGTATGCTGGCGTTCCTCGCCCGATGCGGTCGCCTGGCGAAGAGTTGCGAGCCGTTTTTCAAGATCCTTGCGTTGCCGTCTGAGAGCCAGCAGTCCCAGTTTCTTCTGGGCTGTGTGGCTGGCGGATAGCAGGCCACGCGGCGTCAATACTTCACCCTGCAAGGTCAGGAAAGTTTTGTTTGGGTAATCGTGCGCGAGGTTGAACGCCCGGTCGAGGTCCGAGACGACCACGGCCGAAGCCGTCTCAGGGAGGACCCGTCTGAAAGCGTCCTCGACCTCGGGTCTCATATCGAGCAGGTTCAGAACGCTTCCGTGGATGCCATCGGAACGGTTCGGCGGAATGTCCTGGTCATCGGGGCCGGGCTTACCGAAACCGTTCGAGGAACGAAGGCTGAGGAAGGTGCAGCGCCCGCCCTTGACCGTGCGAAATTCGGTCACTCCCTTGACAGCCTCGTCCATCGAATCGACCAGCAGGTACTCGAGTTCGTTACCCAGAACTTCCTCGAACAACCGTTCGTAGTCCGGGTGCGCCTCGACCGATTCGGCGAGGGTGCCCGATATCCTGACGGTTCGTGTTTCCTGGAGGTGATTCAGGAATTTTTGAACGCCCTCGCTATACTGCGCGTGGTTCAGCTCGAGCTCCTGCAGAGACTGCAGGCGTTCGCGGCAGGCGATCGCCTGGTTCCGGGTCTCCGACACTTCCGCCTGGATCGCCGCCAGCTTGTCCTGCAATTCTGCCTTTTGTTCCTGAAGTTCTTCGAGTGACTGCCTGAGCAGGTCAGCCTCGGCCTGGCGTCGCGCTGCGGTGGCCTCGAGCTCTTGCAGGCGTGCGCGGCACTCGTCGAGCTGCCGGTCCAGCACAGCCCTCTCCTTCAAAACTCGTTCACGGCGGCCGGCTGCCATTTCCTGGCGGTGTCCGAGCTGATCACCCTGGTTTTGGATGGTGATGAGATCACCGGAGAGCTTGATCGTGCGGGTTCGCAGCTCCTCGAGGGTCCGCTCGGATCGCTGCATTTCGTCCCGGTGCTTGTCGAGCAGGATCGCCTGATCTTGGGCCGCGGTGGCCGCTCGCTTCTCCTGCAGACCCAGGTCGGCGGCTTCCAGCTCATACCGTTTCCGTTCCTCGGCAATCGAGGCCAGCGCCTGGGTGAGCTTTGTCTGTTCTTCCTGTGCGATCTCGATCCGTCTGGTCACGCCGGCAACCTGGTCCTCGTGGTACTGGATCGAATTGCGAGTGCGATCGACTTCCAGGTGGGCCGTGGAAAGGCGGCTGCGGGTCTCGGCCAACTGCCTCTCCAGGATTTCACGGCGTTCGAGACTGGCCCGGTAAGCGGCCTGGGCATCGTCCAGTTGCGACCGCAGCGCCTCTTCTTCCGAATGGATGCCGGAGAGGTTCCGGTCGATCTCCTGTAGTCTTCTATCGAGCGTTGACGCCTCCAAGGCGTATTTCTTACGCTGGATCTCCCGGAACTCCTCTTTCATCTCGCGATAGCGCCGAGCGGTGGCCGCCTGGCGCTTGAGAGAGCGCAGCTGCCGTTCAATCTCACCGACGATGTCGTTGATTCTCAGAAGGTTCTGCTGAGCAAGCTCGAGCTTGAGCTCGGCGCTGCGCCTGCGACTCTTGTAGCCGAGAATTCCGGCCGCTTCTTCGATGACGGCCCGGCGCTCGAGCGGTTTGGAGCTCAGGAAGGACTCGATGTTCCCCTGGGCGATCAGGGCGTAGGAAGCGAAACCGAGTTTCGCTTCCTCCATGAACTGCTGGATATCCTTCATACGGCAGCGTCTGCCGTTTAGGATAAAGACGCTGTCACCGGATCGGTCAACACGTCGTGTCACCTCGACACGATCTGCGGCCAACTCCACGCCGTCGATCAGGATGGGGGCTTCGTCAGTCCGCTCGACAGTCAGGGTTACTTCGGCGAGGCCGGACGGCTTGCGCTTGGCCGTGCCGTTAAAGATGACCTCCTCCATTTTGTCACCTCGGAGACTGCGAGCGTTGTGAGCTCCGAGGACCCAACTGATGGCGTCGGCCACGTTCGATTTGCCGCACCCGTTCGGCCCGACGATGCAGGTGGTCCGATCGTCGAAGGCAATCGTCACCTTCTCCGCGAAAGACTTGAATCCGATGATTTCAAGCGAGTGGAACTTCAGCATACGTCGGGTTACAAGACTGTATCATGCCACCCGGCGGTGACATGCCGATTGCGGATTTCGGATTGCGGATTTCGGAGTAGAAAGCATGGAGGAAGCGGGCGCGGCGCCGACGAGCAGAACTGCGTGGGTATTTTGGTTTTTTGTCTTTCAATCCGCAATCCGAAATCCGCAATCCGAAATTGTACTACCGGCGGCGGGTGCGAGATTTGGGCCGGACGGTCTTTTCCGGCTCGACGGGGCGGGGAAGGCGGTTCTGAAAGAACTGGACAACTTTGAGATCGTAACCGTTCCACTCGGGCGTTGTGAGTACGTTGCGACGGCTGCGTGGGAAGGAAATGGACTCTTTGTACCCCGGAGTCGCGTCGAAGAGAGTTTTTGCCCAAGCTTCGAAGATCGGCTTGTCGCGGCCCGTGATGTAAAGCGTGGACGAGACCTTTTGCTGGCTGGGCTCCAGCCGATCCAGCAGCCTCGACGGTGAGGAACCGTTATAAATCGCTGAAACAAATCCGACCGAGCCAAGCAGCACGCTGTTAGTCAGCCCCGTTTTCTCCTCGAGCTGGTACTTGACCAGTTCGTAGGACGACGGATACGGGGAGTCCACGACGAGCACCTTGATATGCGGGTTCAGAGCGGCGGCGCGCAACGCCGCGAGGCCGCCCAGGCCGACTCCCCAGACGCCCACGTCCCCTTCCGCAAAACCCCTCGCACCTGCGGTGAATTCAACGATTCGAGCGAGGTCTTCACCCTCGACGAGACCGAGGCTCGAAGGAGGCCCGCCCTTGGCCAGATGCCCGCGAAAGCCCACGACGTAGACATGATACCCGACGTCGTGCAGTGCCGAGGCAAGGTTCAGGGCTGACAGGCGATTGAAGGAGTAGTCGTGGCACAGGTAAACCGACGGGTTGAGGGCGGCGCCCGGCAGATACCAGGTGGATCCGACGACCCGAGGAACGCGTATCTCCTCATACGTCAGCAAATACGATTCGGGGCTTCCCTCGGTCGTCGGCAGTTCTGGGTATAGAATGGAATAAGCGGAGTAGCCGACGAGAAAGAGGAAGGCCAGAACGACGACCAGGACAGAAGGCAGAAAGACTTTCAGATAGGTTCTAAAACGTCTCTTTATCACACCACCACCAAGAAACGCGTTGCCGCTTCGGTGACATCTTATTCCTGTTGCCCAAAGGCGAAAAGCGGATTCTGCATCAACTTCCGAAAAGGGGGGCCGGGGATCCGGGTGGAGTGTAGGCCGCCGTTCCTTGACGGTCGTGACTTCCCGTCGCTATACTTGCTCCGCAAAATTCATCGGAACACGCAAGGAACGCCGCGCACAGCCCGAACAGACGCTTAACCGGGGTATCGTCGCGTGCAACCGTGAGAACGAGGTCCTTACCAGAATGATGTATCTATACCGGGGCGCCGCTATCGCTGCGTTCCTGCTCCTGTCGGTTCAGCTTTACGGACAATCCGCTTCGTTTTACCCCTTGGAAATGGTGCAGCCGGGTCAGAAGGGTTACGGAAAGACCGTCTTCCAGAATGACGCGGTCGAGCGATTCGACCTGGAAATCCTCGGTGTTCTGAGAAATATCGGGCCAAAGCAGGACATGATTCTGGCCCGGCTTTACAGTGAACGACTTGTCCAAACCGGTGTTTTTGCGGGCATGAGCGGCAGCCCGGTCTACATTGAAGACCGACTGGTTGGCGCGGTGGCATACGCCTTCCCGTTCTCCAAGGAAGCGATCGCCGGGATCACGCCCATCCAACAGATCGTGGATATTTTCAAGGAGCGCCCGAAGCGGTCGGATGTGGCCGTGCGGCTGAGTCCGCGCAGCCTGCTTGATCCGCGTGCCCCTGCCGGGATTAGCCTCCCCGCGCAGGCGAATCTGGTGGCGGGAAACCGATCCGGGGAGATTCCGGGTCTGGAGACCAGGGGCCAGCTGATGCAGATCGCCACGCCACTGACATTGTCTGGATTCACCCCGGAGGCGATCTATCAGTTTGCTCCCCAACTGCGTGCTATGGGCCTTGAGCCTGTACGTGGACTCGGCGGTCAAGCCGTCGGCAATCACGCCGCCGACAGCGCGCTGGAGCCTGGATCCAGTGTTGCCGTTCAGCTGGTGCGTGGTGACATGGACGTGAGTGCAACCGGGACCGTTACCCACGTCAGCGGGAACCGCGTTTACGCCTTCGGCCATCCCTTCCTGAGCATCGGATATACCGACCTCCCACTGAGCAAGGCTTCGGTGCTGACGATCATTCCCAGTCTCATGAACAGCATGAAGATCGCCACGAGTGCTGCGGCGATCGGGACGATCAGGCAGGATCGAGCAACCGGAATCATGGGAGTGACGGGCGAGTACGCCAAGATGATCCCCGTTAAGTTAAAGCTGCGCACCAGCCGCAACGAGGAGAAGGAATTCTCGTACGAGGTTGTCAACGACACCTTCCTCACTCCCTTCCTGATGACCTTCACGGTTCAGAACGGAATTGTCTCTTCGGAACGAGCGATCGGCGGCCAGACCTTGCGCGTCAAGTGCAGTATCGCAATCAAGGGACAGCCGGAAGTGATCTTCGAAAACAGCGTGTCGGACCCCGCCAGCTCCTCGGTAATCGCCGCGTTAGCCGCCAGTGCACCGGTCCAGTTTCTCTTGACGAGCGGTTTCGAAAACCTCGTGGTTGAGAGGATCAACATCGAGGTCAACGCGGTCGAGCAGACCCGGGAAGCCAAGATCGAGAAGATCTGGCAGGACAAACTGGAGGCCCGGCCGGGCGAGGAAGTAAAACTGAGCGTTTTCCTCCGGAAGCCGAACGGGGACATGTTGGTCGAGAAGTACCCGATTCGCATTCCCGACGTCGGCCCGGGCATCCTCAAAATTCTGGTCGGCGACGGGCTGACGATCGAGAAATCGGATGTCGAATCCGAGCTCGAAGAATTCGTTCCTGCGAGTCTGGGCCAGTTGGTCCGGGCAATCAACAATCTCAAGAAGAACGACCGGCTTTACATCCGGCTGTACCGCGACCAGTCCGGAGCGGTCATCGAGGGTGAGGCGCTGCCGGACCTTCCTCCCTCTCTCCTTGCCCTGTATCGCTCGGAGAAGACGTCGGGAGACGTGAAATCAATAAACAAAGTTATCTATATCGAACATGAGCTGCCTCCCACGGAATTCGTGCTGAGCGGCCAGAAAGTTATTCGGGTCAGGGTCAAGAGCTAATGATCATGAAACTTCGCCAGTTGGCCTGCGTGTTACTCGCGCTGAGCCTCACCGTTGTCTTATTGCCCGCAGTACAGCCCAGTCAGTGGACGATTTCGTCGATCGACGACTTCCTTGAAGGGGAGCTCAAAGGGGTTTCGATAACCGGGGACGGGGCTCTGGTCCCGGCACCCGGGCTGGAGTCTATCTTCGAGACCAATCAAGCCTTCGTGCACGCCGCGATCCTGGATGCCACCGGAAACCTCTACCTGGGGACCGGAAACGAGGGACGCGTGTTCCGAGTCAATGCCGCGGGGCAGGGCAAGGAACTGGTCAAGCTCGAGGAGGCTGGTATTCATGCCCTCGCGATCGATTCCACAGGCCGGCTCTATGCGGGGACATCACCGGACGGCAAAGTCTACCGGATCGACGACACGGGCAAAGCCGAGCCCTTCTTCAAGCCCAACGAGAAGTACATCTGGTCCATGGTTTTCGACTCCAGGAACAACCTCTACGTGGGGACCGGTCCGAAGGGAATCATCTACAAGGTTAGTCCCGACGGGAAGTCAGAAACCTTTTACGACAGCAAAGAGACGCACATCGTGACGCTCGAGATTGGGCCGGACGGGCAGATTTACGCTGGCACGGCCCCCGGTGCACTGGTCTTTCGCGTCTCGCCCGAAGGCAAGCCGTTCGTCCTTTACGATTCGAAGCTCGACGAGATCAAGTGCTTTGCGTTTGACCGGTACGGTAACGTCTACGCTGCTGCGCTGAAGGGTACACCTGCAGTCGAAGCGGAACCGGCCGTGAGTGATGCCAGTGCGAAGCCGAAGGCGGCTGTAGTTACGGCGGGGGCGAATGACGCCGAGACGGAAGACGCCACCGTGAAAGTCGCCGGCACCGATAAAGGCAAGAGACTGGAAATCTACAAGATAGGTAAGGACGGGACGCTCCAGACTATCTACACGTCCGGTGACGGGTTGGCATACGACCTCCTGATGCGGGCCGACGGCAACCTCCTGATCGCGACGAGCAACAAGGGCCGCCTCATCTCCGTCGACCAGCGCGGCTTCGCAACTTATCTGGCGCAAACGTCCGAAGAGCAAGTCACCCAACTGGCGGAACGCAATGGTGCTTTGTATGCCGTGACCAGCAACCTGGGCAAGGTTTTCCGGGTGGGAGGCAAATCGACTACCCCGGTTGCCTACGAGTCGAAGGTCCTGGATGCCGGGATGGTCTCTTCGTGGGGAGTCATCCGCTGGCGCGGACGGACCGGGAATCCGACATCGGTGAAGGTCTATACCCGATCGGGCAATACGGAGACGGCCGACCAGACCTGGACCGACTGGGACGGGCCGTATGAAGATGCGAAAGGGAGCCCGGTCAAGAGCCTCCCGGCGCGTTTCCTCCAGGTTAAGGTCGAATTCGCAGGAGCGGCGGCCGGCGCCCAGTCTCCAGCTCAGGCGGACGGAGTCGACACACTGAGCGTCGCCTATCTGCAGCAGAATACCGGGCCTGAGCTCAGCTCGATCACGGTTCACCCGGCCGGACTGGCTTTCGCCGAGTATCCGGGTGTCACCCAGGGTGGCGGTGTCTCCCCGGGCGGGCCGGACGGCGCACACATTCGTTCGCTTCCCCGATCGGTGCGGGAGCTCGAAAAACAGTCCACTGCCGTGCCTCCTCGGAAGATTTACTATCCGGGTGCACGGAGTATCTCGTGGTCATGCACGGATCCGAATTCGGACGACCTCGTCTACTCGGTCCACATTAAGAGACAAGAGGAAGCAAACTGGGTCGTGTTGAAAGATGACCTTCAGGAAACGCATTACACGCTCGACGGCGCCAGTTTCCCCGACGGAACTTATGTTGCCAAGGTCACCGCGTCGGACAGGTTGAGCAACCCTCAAGGCAAGGCCCTGGAAGACCAGCTGATCAGCCGGCCGTTCGTCATCGCGAACACCTCTCCGGTCGTCGATGTGGCGGCTCCGCAAATTCAAGGAAGGAACGCAGTGCTCGAACTGACGGCGCGGACAGCGGCCAGCACGGTCCACCAGGTCGAATACTCGATTGACGGCGGCGACTGGTTCATGGTTTTCCCGAGCGACGGGATCGCCGACAGCGAGTCCGAGAAGGTGACCATCCGGCTCGAGAACCTGCCTGCCGGGACGCACACTGTGCGGGTCAGACTGGTTGACTCGGTGGGTAACGTGGGGACCGGCAAGGCGTCAGTTACGGTCCAGTAATTTCGAATTTCGGATTGCGGATTTCGGATTTGGGATTCTCAACCCGACTGCCCAGCCTGCGTTTTAATCCGCATTCCGCTTCCGCATTCAATCAGAGGCCGGGCTGGTCGCTGTAGACGTCGATCTTCTGGAACGAGTAGATCACGAGCGGTTTGACCGTATTGTTCTGGGCGGTCTGGAACTGCGTTGCCCGAAGCGTATCATCGACCGCCTGCAGGAGATCGTGGCTCTTCGGGTACTCGATCACATCTTCAATTTCCGCGTGTCCTTCGGCCGTCACCTGCGCCAGAACCGTGAATGAGTCTTCGTAAGGAAGCTTCCACGCCGCGCTCATGATGTCGTCGATCTCGGCAGGCGTGTGCCGGGCTTGAATCTGAGTCACGAGTGCTTCACTGAAGACGCTCGACGGCATCCGCTTCATGGTGAAGGCCGGGTAGGTCCATTCCTCAATGGCCACGAGCGGGAACTGGAGCAGGATGGAAACAAAGAACGCGAGCGTGACCGGAACGGCAGACACTCGGGTCCAGACGGTTATCCGGTCCAGGTCTCTCCAGTAGGTCCGGATATCATCGAACAGCCCATAGGCCCAGTCCCACCATACGACACCCAGCCGCTGATGCACATGTTTCCAGATTTGTTCTTCGGCTGCGGCGGGGAGATGCTCCTTGACCGCGAGGGTCTGTCTGACCCAGGAGAGGTCGTCGACTTCGCTTCGGCAAGCGTCGCACTGTCTGAGATGCGACTCGAGCTCCGACGCCTGGCTTGCAGAAAGCTCGCCATCCAGATAGTCGTGTATATTTTTCAAGACATCTTGGCAGCTCATAAATCTGCTCCCTCCCTGTAAGCCTTCAAACGCTCTTTGAGGCGTTCGCGACCTCGGGCGATCCGCGACTTGACGGTACCGACCTCGGCGCCCACCACCTCAGCCACCTCTTCGTAGGAAAGACCTTGAACATCGCGAAGAAGGACGGCTGCACGTTGCTCGAAAGGCAAGGAATCGAGCGCTTCTTGCAGGGCTTTTTGGATTTCGACCGCAAAAGCCACGCGGTCTGGCCTGGGCTGATTGCTGACCGGATCCGGGACCGGCTGGCCGTTGTCCTTCAGCCCGAGGCTGAGCGACTCGGTCCGATCCAGAAAGCGTCTCCGCCACCAGCGATTCCGGTTGGCCGCCTGGTTGAGCGTAACCCTGTACAGCCAAGTCTTGAGGCTGCATTCTCCCCGGAAGCTGTTGATCTTCCGGTACAGTGTGAGGAAGACTTCCTGGGTCACATCCATGGCCTCCGACTTGTCGGAGAGGAGCTTTACCGAAAGCGTGTACACCAGATCCTTATACAGGTGAAACACTTCCGCAAAGGCCTGCTCGTCGTGCTCTCTTAGGCGAACGACGAGGTCTTCAGATTCCTGAAAACCAATCCTCGAGCCAAACGAACCCGTGAGCTCTCCCATGGATTCCCCCTGACGGCTCCATTATACGATTGTATTAGACTCCGGGGCGCCGCAAAAAGTTCCGGGGAAAGCGAAGAGCGAGTTGGACACAGTGGACAGGGTGGACCATGTGGACTGTTGGGAGCGTGGACAAGGCCCCCAAAAAAAAGCGCCGCAGGGTTGAGCTGCGGCGCTTGGGGTGTCGCAAACAGATCAGTTGTCGAAGACCCTAACCCCTGCTGACGCTGGTGCTGCCGTCGGCTTTGATCGTGATCGTCAAACGGACCGAGTTGGAATCGCTCGGGGTGATGACCACACCGGTCCTGAAACCGAATTTCGCTTGTGAGAGCACGTATTCACCGGGCGGTGCGCTCACCGAGGCGCAGCCGACCTTACCCGAGAACTGGATCCGGCTGGTGGTGTACGGGCCCAGGGTGAAGCTCTGGTTAGCCATCCTGTAGATGTCGAACGTGCTGCCCGGCCCTCTCTGCACGCAGATCGTGATGTTCCGCGGCTTGGCGGCATTCGCCTCTTTCTTCTTCCGCTCCTCATACCGGGGGATCACTTTTGCGAAGTGGCCCGCGTCGTGCTCTTCGAGGGCGGTAGCGTAATCGGACTTCGATGTCTTGATTACTTCATTGACGAACAGGATAAGTTCTTCCTCGCCTTTTCGGGCAGCGACCGCACAGTTAAGGCTGGTTACGGCAGTCGGAAATATTTCGAGGTGCGAGCTGGCAGGGAGGGTGTCGAGCGCATATGCGAGCATGTACTTGTCGTCGACTACACCTGAGACCTCGCCGCTCTTGAGCGCGAGGACGCAGTCATCGAGCGTTCCCATCGGGACCGGTTCCGCACCGTTCTTCTTGACCACATCTTCTGAAGCCGAACCAGCCCGGACGCCGATCCTCTGGCCCTTCATGTTCGTATGCGTGATCGACTTGTTGACCATGGGATTGAGGGCCAACATCAGCTCCGAGGTGTAATACGAGTCGGAAAGCTCAAGTTCTTCTTTTCGGGCGTCGGTCACTTCGAAACCGCTGATGATCAGGTCCGCTTCCGAATTCTTCAGCGCCGGTACCAGCTCGCTGGTCTTTCGCGCAACGTGAACCAGGCGGATCTTGCGGGCGGCGGCGTCCCCTTCCAGCCATTCGGCGTTCATCTTCTCGACGACACGCTGTGCGAGGACTTCGTCAGGCCCGACGTACTCCTGGCCTTTCTGGTAGGCCAGGGGCGGCATGAACGGTGAGATTCCAACTTTCGCCATCCGCTCCGTTCTGGTCTTGTTGATGGTCGCAGAGGTCCGGCCGCAAGAAGAATGAGTCAAAAACAACGCGCACAAAGGCAAGACAAGCAGGAGGAATTTTCTCGTCATGTTCGACACCTCGAAAGGCAGAAAGTATAGCCGAAGCGTTTGTACAACACAACGAACTGCATACCGTGGCGAGGTTCCATTTGGGATGAGATTATCGATAGTAAGGATTCTCTCCGCGGCCGTGATCGGTCACGTCGACCACTTCCTGGATTTCCGGGATCGCTTCGCGGATGCGGGCCTCGACGCCGTGCTTGAGGGTCACGTCAACCATGCCACAGCCATGACACCCGCCTCCGAAGGCGACGAAGACCTTATTGTCACGCACATCGATCAGGCGAATCATGCCGCCGTGGGCCGCGACAGCCGGGTTGATCTCGGTATCCAGCAGGCGGCGCACTTTCTCGACAACCGGACCGTCCAGGTCTTTGCGCTCGCCCTCGCCGAATCCCGGCTGCTCGGGCTTGTTCGGGTTATCGAAGCGAAAGCCGCTCTGAAGCGCGCCATTCTCGAAGTCGACCGAGGCGCCGTTCAGATTCTGAGCGCTTTCCGGGTCCACTAAGACGTCGAACCCCCCGGCATCGAAGACCACGTCTTCGACCTGCTTGTCTTCCTCGCCCACCAGTCGCATGGAATAAGCGAAGTCGCTCATGCCGGTGTTGCGCGCCTCCAGCCTCAAGAGCAGTTTCTGATCTTTCTGCTCGTCGAGCGCGGCCAGGATCTGGTTCTTAGCCTCTTCCGTAAAATTTACCATTTGTCCTCCAGGATTTCCGTCTGATGCTGAAAATTGTAGCACGGACAATTCCGTGCTCACCGGATCAGTTGCGGGGGAAAGCGCGAAGCTGACCAGCGGAGAAGTGCAAGGGCCGTTGACGCCCCGTGTTGAGCTTTTCATACTGGGCCGGTTCATAAAGGGCGCTTACGTCATCTGTAGCGCTGCCGCCAGAACATATGAGAGTGGTGGCGTAGTGTAGGAAAGGAAATTTATGTCGAGTAATTCAGGTACGAAAACAATCTGGAAATCGATTGACGCCGTCGCATGCTTTTTCGCCGGCGCGCTGTTCAACGTGATCCAATTCTTCAACAAGTTCAATCCGAAACCTGCTTTCACGCCCAAGTGGGCCGAGAAGCCCCTGTTGAAATCGTGGGAAAAGACCCAGATCAACCTGGGCTTCCCCCGTGAAACCACATCGCTCTGCCCGGTGTGCACGATCGAGGCGCGATCCAAAATCCTCAAGGATGAGGCCGATTACCGGCTCTTCACAGAGCAGAAGGCAGGCGAGATCAAGGCCCAGATCGTGGAGAGGGACGGGCAGATCTGGATGGTGAAAGAGTGTCCGAAGCACGGGAAATACGAAGACATCATGTCCATCGACGCGGGTTTCACGCGTTGGATCGAGTCGAATTTCCCCGGCTGTGACATGCGCGCCCACAACGACGCGAAGCAGCACCGTCACGGAACCGCCAGCATCACCCACGGTCGCGGCGGTGTTTTAACCGTCGACCTCACCAACCGCTGCAACATGATGTGTGACCCGTGCTTCACGGATGCCAACCAGGTGGGCTTCGTTCACGAGCCGGATTGGCAGGAAATCAAGCAGATTCTCGAAGACGCCATGCGGATCAAGCCCCGCCGCCAGATGTCGGTGCAGTTCTCAGGCGGCGAGCCGACCCTTTCACCGAACTTCATACGGGCGGTCAAGTACGCTCGAAAGCTTGGCTACAACAGCGTGCAGTGCGCGACCAACGGCATCCGCTTCGCCCAGGACATCGAGTTCGCCCGCAGAGCTGCCGATGCCGGTCTCCGCTATGCTTACCTGCAATTCGACGGGATAGGGAACGATGCGAACAGCCACCGCCACATCGGTAACCTGTTCGACGTGAAGCTCCGCGCCATCGAGAACATGCACGAGGCGGGGATCGAGATCGTCCTGGTGATCACGCTCGTCAATGGGGTCAACAACGACCAGATAGGCCCGATCATCCGCTTCGCGATGGACAACCCGAAAAAAATCGCTTTTTGTTCCTTCCAGCCGGTCTCGTTCACGGGCCGTGACGAAGAAGCGAGTCCCGAACGAAGGCTCCGCCAGCGATACACGCTGTCCCATCTGGCCAACGACGTGAAAAAGCAGGTGGGGATCACGGAACCGCATCGCGACTGGTTCCCCCTTTCGCTGTTCAGCACGTTTTCGGATTTTGCCGACCTCGCGCACGGCCCTGACAGCGATTGGGGCCAGGTGACCTGCAGCTGCCACCCGAATTGCGGCGTCGGGACAGCGATCATGATCGACAAGGAAACCAAGGAAGCGGTTCCGGTCCCGCGGTTCCTCAACATCCCGGGCATGATCAAAGACATCACCGCCATCACGGATGCGGGGCGGGGCAAGTGGTTTTCCAACGCGATGATGGGGCTCGTATTGATGAAGCACTACAGCCCGTTCAAATCGCCCAAGAGACTCACGCTGATCGACATCCTGAAGAAATTCGACAAGAGTTTCGGGCTCACCGGCAAATTCTACGGCGTCGGAAAGGTGCGCCGGGCTGATCCGTGGAATTTCCTCTTCGTCGCGGGCATGTGGTTCCAGGACCTGTTCAACTACGATTTTTCACGCACACAGCTGTGCGCCATCCCGTACGGGACGCAGGAAGGCGAAATCTCCTTCTGCGCCTACAACACCGGGCCCGGCTGGCGGAACATTGTCGAGCACATGCATCGCAATGCGACCGTGTCCGACTGGTACCGGCTGTACGGCCGTCATGAAATCCATGCGGGCGAGAAGCCGGTTCAGCTGGAAACTTACCGCCACTCCCTGGTGATCCGCTCCGGTGATGCCGCCCGCGTGCGCCGGAAGAGCGAGTTGCCGCAGACGGCGCGTGAAGAAAAGCTGATGAAGAAGCGTGCCGCCCAGGAAGCGGCCGAGGTTCGCGAGAAGTACGACGAAACCGTCGGCGCCAAGAAGCGGCTGGTTACGCTGGACGTGTAAGGCGAGGGGCAAAGGGGCAAAGGGGCAAAGGGGCAGAGGGGCAGAGGGAGAGGACCGACTACCTGCTTATCCCTTGGCTCGGTTGCCCCTTTCCACCCTTTTTCCCTCTCACCCCTATGCCCCTTTTGACCCTCTGACCCTCTGACCCTTTGATCCTTTGATCCTTTGCCCCTGTTGTCTTGCTCCGTCCAATGCGCTATCTCTTGAGAATGACAAGACTAGCGAAGAAACATTGCCAGCCGTGCCGGGGCGGAGTGCCCCCGCTTTCCGCCGAGGAGATTAAACCGTTGGCGCGCGAGCTGCCGGACTGGCAGATCATCGAGAATCATCATCTTCAACGCAGCTATACCTTCCCCGATTTTCAGTCCGCGTTGGATTTCACGAACCGGGTGGGGGCTGTTGCAGAGCAGGAGGACCATCATCCCGACATTCTGCTCAGCTGGGGAAAGGTGGCGCTGACGATCTGGACGCACAAGGTCAACGGTCTGACCGAGAACGATTTCATACTGGCCGCGAAGGCCGACGAGCAGTACCAACCCGAGCGCGTCGCGAAGTAGGGATCGGCGGGGAGGCCGAGCTGTCTGGGTGGATCTACGGGTAGATGATGCTCTGCGATCGGGGCGCGGCCGCGACCTCCGGGTGACTCTTCCGGATAAAGACAAGGTACGCCCCGACCTCTGAAGGCTTCTCGAGGTGATAGGCGACGTCGGTAAGGATGACTTCGAGGCAGTCCAACAGGTCTGCGGTTTTCAGCATGGGACGGTCGCCCCCCACCTGTCGATGCTGTTCCATGGCCGCCCGCAGATCACGGACCAGGGGCTGGACCAACGGATCGGCCGAGGTATGCTCGTAGATGATTCCCTTCTGTTCGGTGGCATAGGTCTCTTTGACCAGGGAGACGGCGTCCCGGATCCGCTCGTCGGAGAACGAACGCAGACCTTGCGTGTAACGAATGATCACTTGCTCGATCTCACCGATGATCTGCCAGTGCTTCTGCGCGGTAGCGTAAAGTCGCGCGCTCTTGCGAGGGTCATCTGTCGCCTGCCACTCCGCCATAAACTTCTTGGCGGCCTGGTAACCGTGCCCGGTCTTCAGATACTGGCAGTCGGGCGGACAGGCGATTTCCACCACACGCTTCTCTCCGCAGCAGGTGGGGCAAATGTCACCGTTCTTGGCCGGGCAAAAGCGTTTTCCTTTGACCTTATCGCATACAACGCACTTCATAGCGGTTCCCGTTCCCTGGTTCGACCGGCTCGCGGTCGAAGCTAAGAGTATAGCCGATTTGCCGCCCCCATGCGGGGCTCGCTATAATCGTAAGTTGACCGCGGATTCGCGGGCTGTGTCCGCTCGTTTGACCTCAATCCAAAGAGAGAGCCGGAAAATCTATGCGTTCATTCAAGTCTCTTTGCTTCATGCTTTTTGCCTTGCTTGTCAGCCAGGGGTGCTCGAATGAAGACAAGCAACAAGCGGAACAGGTCCGTGAGTTCTCTCCGGCCAAACAGACCGGGCTGACTTTTGCCGCCCCCGAAGGCTGGACGCAGGAACAGCCGGTCTCGAGGATGCGACGGGCTCAGTACCGCCTTCCCAAGGTCGAAGGCGACAGTGAAGATGCCCAAGTCGTGGTCTTCTATTTTGGCGGATCGGGAGGCTCGGTCGAGGCCAACGTCGACCGCTGGGTAGGGATGTTCACCAAGGAAGACGGCAGTCCCGCCGCCGGACAGTCCAAAGTGTCCAAGAAGCAGGTAAATGGTCTCCCGGTGACACTGGTTGACGTGAGCGGCACCTACAACAGCCAGTCGATGGGGCCGATGGGCGGCGCAGGAGCGACCGCCGACGCGTCCGGACCGAAGCCTCGCTTTCGGATGCTTGCCGCGATTGCCGAAACATCGACCGGCCCGTGGTTCATTCGCTTGACCGGTCCGAAAAAGACGGTGGACAAGTGGGAGAAAAGCTTCCACGCCTTCGTTGACTCGGCGAAGGAAAGCTAACACGGAAAGACACGAACAAGGCAGGGAGGCACGGACAAGGCAGGGAAAGGCACGGGGGGAGAGTGGGGACGAAGCGGGTAGCCCTGATCACGGGCGCCTCGAGTGGAATCGGCGCGGCATTTGCTAAAGCGTTGGCTCAACGTCAGTTTGATCTAATTCTCGTTGCCCGGCGGTTGGAGCGGCTCCAGAAACTCGCCGCCAGCCTGCACGACGGTTTCGGCATCAGAACCGAGATTGTGCAGGCGGATCTCAGCCGGGCGGATGACCTCGGCCGGCTGGTGCAACGGGTCGGTTCGCTGGAAGTCCTCGACCTGCTCGTCAACAATGCCGGATTCGGGTCAACCGGTTATTTCCACCAAACCGATATCGACTCCCAGAGGCGGATGCATGACGTTCATGTGATCGCGACCATGACCCTGACCCATGCTGCGCTGAAGGGGATGGTTGCCCGGCGCAGCGGGGCGATCATCAACGTCTCCTCGGTGGCTGCGTCGTTTCCCAGTCCCCGGAACGTCTCATACAACTCGACGAAGGCCTGGATGAACAATTTCACCGAGGCGATTCACCTCGAGCTTCGTGCACTCGGGATTCCGGTCCGGGTTCAGGCGCTGTGTCCCGGTTTCACGCAAACGGAATTTCACCAACACATCGGAATCAACCGCGAGGACCTGTACGGACGGCCGAGTTTCTGGATGGCTCCGGAGCGGGTGGTCGCCGATTCGCTGAAGGGTTTGGAAAAAGGACAATGGCGGGTTATCCCGAACTGGCGTTACCGCCTGATCGTTGGCCTGGTGGAATACCTTCCCGACTTTCTAAGACAGCCGTTGTTGATTAAGGCGCGCTACCGCCCGCCTGAAGAAGCGACCGCACCGGGCGATGGCGGGGAGTTTCGGGGACACAAAACTTAATTCCTTTGCCAACGGGGAGATGGCCGTAGCGGTGTGGGAATTAAGTATTATGTCCCACTAGTGTCCGGTTAAAAGTCGAATAATGCCAATTGTTTAGGAGCTCCGTTTTTGGTGTTGTTCAGGGTATCGGTCGTAAGTAGTTGGTATAGATCGATTTGTTCCAAGATTGCGATGTTGAGAACTTGGAGGATTTCG
>CAYQYP010000152.1:0-10465 GCA_964421755.1 uncultured Acidobacteriota bacterium | reverse complement strand
ATCACGAGCGCGAGCAGCAGGTGAGGAGCGGGCGCCGACAGGTTCGTCGTCCTGGGCTTCAGCCGGTCCAATGGGCCACCGCCCGGGAAGGGGGACGCTTCGGGCGGTTGGGCTCTGTCTCGCGCTCGCGCTCGTGATCGTGATCGTAGTCGTAATCGTAATCGGCTTTTGGTCTTTGCATTCGTTATTCGTGATCCTGATGGGCTTTTTGCTGTGTCCCGTTTCGCGTCAGTACTCGTAAACGCCTTTTCCGACTTTGCGCCCGAGCCGGCCGTGGCGTACGAGGTGCTCGAGCAGAGGACAAGGGCGGTACTTCTCACCCAGTCGCTCGTGCAAGAACTGGAGGATGCTCAGCCGGGTATCTAAGCCCACCAGGTCGACCAACTCGAATGGTCCCATTGGATGGTTCAACCCGAGCTTGCAGGCGGTATCGATATCCTCCGCCGAAGCGATGCCCTCCGCGAGCATGTAAAACGCCTCGTTGCCAATCAGTGCATTGATCCGGGTCGTGATAAACCCGGGTGATTCTCGAACCACGACCGTCTGCTTCCCCATCCGCTGGGCCACGGCACGCGTGATTTCGACGGTTTCACGCGAGGTATCGGTCGCGACGACGATTTCGATCAGCTTCATCAGGTGAACCGGGTTGAAGAAGTGCATGCCGATCACACGGTCGGGTCGGGTAGTCGCTGCCGCGATCTCGCTGATTGAAAGCGAAGACGTGTTGCTCGCTAGAATCGCCTCCCGAGGCGCAATCTTCTCGCAGCGCTCGAAGGTGTCGAGTTTCAGCCGGATTTGCTCTGGGACGGCTTCGACGACGAAATCCGCCTCGGCGAGGAATCGATCAAGATCCGTTCCTGTCTGGAGACACCCCAGTCCGGCTCGGCATTGTTCCTCGGTGATTTTGCCGAGCTCCAGCCCTTTGCGCAGGTTGGTTTCGATCTGTTCGCGCGCCTTCTGAAGCGCTTCTGGAGCCAGATCATACAGGCGTGTGGTGAAGCCAGCCATCGCCGACACCTGGGCGATCCCTCGTCCCATCGTCCCCGCGCCTAGAACCACGACCGTCTGAACCGTCATCCGTCTCCCCCTAGCGACCTGTGAATACAGGCACCCGCTTCTCTCGGAACGCCGTGACGCCTTCCCTGAAATCGTTGCTATCGGCTGCTTTCTGCTGGAGCTCTGCCTCAAGATCGATGGCCTCGGTTAGTTCGAGGTGGCCCGCTTGCCTGATCGCCTGCTTGGTCAGCTCCACTGCCAGGGGTGGAAGTGCGGCCACACGTTCGGCCCACAGGTGAGCTTCCCTCATAAGCGACGCGGCTGGAGCGACTCGGTTCGCCAGACCGAGCTCCAGGCATCGCGAGGCGGGGATCGGCTCCGCCTCGATTGCCAGTTGAAGGGCGCGGCTGTAGCCGAGCTGTCTGTTCAAGAACCAGGTAGAGCCCGAATCCGGGATTAGGCCGATCTTGCTGAAAACCTGGATCAAAATCGCGTCGTCGGCCAGGATTCGAAGGTCGCACGCAAGAGCCAGGGAGGCGCCGGCCCCGGCGGCGGCGCCGTTGACGGCGGCGATTACAGGTTTCGGTATTTCAACCAGTGCCATGATGAGCGGTTTGTAGCGCTGTCGCAGGTGTCCCCGCACCTCCTCGCCGACCTCGGTTTCGAAGGCCTCGAGGTCTTGCCCGGCGCAAAAGCCCTTACCCGATCCAGTCAGCAGGACCGCCTTGACGTCACGATCCTTCCACGCATGAAGGATGGAATCGTGCAGTTCCTCGAGCATCCGGTTATCGAGAGCGTTCCGCTTCTCGGGCCGATTCAGCGTGATGGTCGCGACCGATTGTTCAACCTGGTAGAGAATCGTCGTGTACGTGTTCATGCGGCTGATCCCGGGGTTCACCTAGAGAGGTTTGATCCACTCGAATGGCTGGATGCAGGATTTACAGAAACAGATGGAACGGCATCGTGTGGGACCAAAGGGGTTCTTGATTTCCGTATTGGTCGATCCGCAGTACGGACAGGCGATAGGGCCCTCGAGTGAGCCCTCGATGTCTCCCTCGTGTCGTGCTCCGATTGCGATGCCGAATGCACGGAGCTTTGCCCGGCCTTCATCCGTGATCCAGTCGGACGACCACGGCGGATCCAGTACCGTTTTCACCTCCAGCTGCTCAAAGCCCGACTCGCGCAGTCGTCTCTCGACCGCGGCAACCATCACGTGGTAGGCGGGACAGCTGGTAAACGTCGGCGTCAGTTCGACCGACAGCCTGCCGTCGCGAATTTCCAGATGGCGCACGATCCCAAGCTCGGTGATCGAGATCGCCGGTATTTCGGGGTCCTTGACATCCTGCAGCAGCTGCCAGACTTCCGACACACTCACAACCAGAAACTCTCCTTGTTACCAAGCGGCCAAAGGATCAAGACGGGCCACCTTCTGGAGTTCGGAAAGCAGGGGGGCCAGATGCTCGGTGTGTTCCCGCCTGTCAATCGGAGCTTCCGGACGGCTCTTGGGGATTTCAAGCCCGCAATTCGCAAAAAACGCGATGACCTGGCCGCGCCAGTTCTCTTTGAGCCCCATCTGGTCGGGGAAGATTCCCTCTTCGACCAGGATGCGATCGCGCCTGTCTCCTGATTCGAATAGTTGAAACGCATAGGGCCACAGCTGATTCACGGCCTGCTGACTGCGAGCGTGGCTCTCTTCGGTTCCGAGACCGAGTCGACGCATCCACGCTTCGGTGTGACGGCGGTGATAGCTTTCTTCCTTGATGATCTTCTGGGCTGCCTGTCGGAGTGGCTGAAAGCTGCTCTTTAAGAGCGCGCCCAGGTGCACCGTTTCCCAAGCGTCAAAGAGATACTGTCGCACCATGCTGAACGCCCAGTCCCCTTTAGGCAGCTCGACCATCTGAATGTTCCGATAGTCGCCGGCGTCCCGAAAGAAGACGAGCCGATCCGGATCGCGGCCGGACAACTGCCCAAGAAGCTCGAGCCACATGACCGCGTGGCCCATTTCATCCTGGGCAATGTTCGCAAAAGCGATGTCCTCTTCCAGGATCGGTGCATGGCCGGTCCATTCCGAATCGCGGTGGCCGAGGATCAGCTCGTCGTCCACCATACCCTGGAGCTTTTCTGCGAGTAATTCTTCCCACTGGGGGTTCATGGTTTCTCTTTCTGTTCGCGCATCAATTTGTTGACCGGGAAGTCCGAATGCAGCCTGTAGCTCTTTGCCTCCGCCGGGGTAAACATCGATTCGGCGTCTGCAAATTCGTTACCGATCATCGCATTCTCAGCGACGGCGGCCCAGAAGCCGCTTCGGTCGATCCCCAGCCGCTCGATCGCGATTTCCAGCGCCTGGGGTCCGGAGGTTGCCTCTACCTGTCCGGCGCATTTCAGGGGGCCTCGATGACCCGCTTTAGAGAACACCAGGTAGGGGGAGGGAAGCTCGTCGCCCGGGCCTCCGTGTAAGTCCGGCTGGTGCCGGTCGCCGTTGGACAGGAGCTCTTCGCTGGTTCGAAAGAGCACGTCTTCGCTTGGTACGACGAACAAGCGCCTGCACCGCGGTCGGCGGACGAACACATCTCGGCCGTTCATCAGGGCGATTTCGAAGTCAGCGGCATGGACCGATCCGGCGTATTCGAGCTGCGCTTCTTCGCTTGTCTGCACAAAAACTTCGAATCGTCGCCACTGCGTATCGGTCATCGTCTGACAACCTGGTCGTTTCTCTTCGCGTATGCTTCCACCGCTTCGCGTACCCAACGCCCCTCTTCGTGCGCCTCCCTCCTGGTCCGAAGACGCTCGGCATTACAGGGGCCGTCTCCCTTAACCACTCGCCAAAATTCTTCCCAGTCAATCTCACCGGACACCCAGTTCCCCGACTCAGTGTCGTACCGGAGTTGGGGGTCGGGGACCGAAAGGCCGAGGGAATGAAGGTCTGGAACCAGCTCGTTGACGAAATCCTGCCGCAGCTCGTCGTTCCCTTTGGTCTTAACACCCCATCTGACTAGCTCGGGTGTGTTCTTCGAGTCCGAATCGTGTGGACCGAACATCATCAGCGTCGGCCACCACCACCGGTCAATCGCGTCCTGGACCATATCTTTCTGGGCGGGCGTTCCCCGGGCCATTCGGATGACCATGTCCTGTCCCTGCTTCTTGTGGAAAGTCTCCTCGGCGCAGATGCGGATCATGGCACGAGAGTAGGGACCATAGGAGCACCTGGCCAACATGGTCTGATTGAGGATCGCGGCGCCATCGACCAGCCACCCGATCACACCGATATCAGCCCAGCTGAGCGTCGGATAGTTGAAGACACTGGAGTACTTGGCCCGGCCGCCCAGCAGCTCGTCAAGCATCTGTTCGCGAGAGACACCGAGAGTCTCGGCGGCGTGGTAGAGGTACTGCCCGTGACCGGCTTCATCCTGAACCTTGGCGAGCAGCACAAGCTTTCGCCTGAGCGTCGGCGCGTTCGGAATCCACTTGCCTTCCGGCAGCATACCGACGACCTCGCTATGGGCGTGTTGGGAAATCATCCGGATAAGCTGTTGCCGGTACCTGTCAGGCATCCAATCGCCTGGCTCGATTTTCTCGCCGCGAGCAATGCGGGCCTCGAAGGCAAGGAGCCTTTCTTGTTCGGTCATACTGCAACCGTCTCCGGGTGGGATCTTTAGAATTATTGTCTCACAAATCGGGTTTGCTTGGCCTGGGCCAACTTGCGAGATGCACAGAACCACGAGCCTTTGGGCGGATCTGGTCGAGCGGTAACAACTTGCGAGATGTGCAGAACCGCAAACGGAGCGTTTTGTGCGAAGTGCGCGGATTGTGACCGAAAGCAAGTACAGCCAGCTACAGGGGGCGAGATCTTGCCAGCGGTGGCAATCCGCGCACTGCGCAAAAAGCGCTCCGTTTGCGGTTCTGTTGCGCTCGACGACCCGATTGAACGCATTATATGATTTCGACTACCGCGGCGACGCCTTGGCCGACGCCCACGCACAGCGTGACCAAGCCGTAAGGGGACCTGGAACGACCTTCGGCTTTCCGGCGCTTCATCTCGTGAAGGAGAGTGGCCATCAGCCTGGCACCCGAGCAGCCGAGAGGATGCCCGAGAGCGATCGCTCCACCATTCACGTTCGTGCGGTCATGCGGGAAACCGAGCTCGTCCATGACCGCGAGCGCTTGAACGGCGAACGCCTCGTTCAGCTCGATCAGGTCGAGGTCCGCCACCGACAAGCCAGCCTTCTCAAGAGCCTTCCTGGTCGCTGGAATTGGACCCAAGCCCATCAAGCGCGGGTCAACACCGGCCGAGGCAGACGACACAATCCTGGCAAGGGGCTTCAGCCCGAGGCGAGCGGCCGCGTCTTGTGAACAGAGCAGCGTGGCGGCCGCTCCGTCGTTCACTCCCGATGAATTCCCGGCGGTGACTGACCCACCGCTGCGGAACGCCGGCTTCAGTTTAGCAAGCTGTTCGGCGCTCGTGGCCAGCTCATGCTTCCCGTTTACCAGCTTCATCCGCGGGTGTTCGTCCGAGTCCACTATTGATACACCACTCCGGCCGCGAAGCTCGACCGGGACAATTTCGTCCTGAAACCGACCGGAATTGATCGCCGCAACGGCTCGGCACTGGCTCTCGAGCGCAAACGCATCCTGTCGCTCCCGCGAAATGCGGGTCTGCTCGAAGATATTCTCCGCCGTCTCTCCCATCGACTCGAATGGAAACATCTCGGCCATGCGGGGATTCGGAAAACGCCAGCCGATGGTCGTGTCGTAGACCTCCGCCTTTCGCTCAAACGCTGCTTCCGATTTGGCGAAGACAAACGGAGCCCGGCTCATACTCTCCACCCCACCGGCGATGCAGACGCTCGTGTCACCGACTGCGATGGACCTGTGCGCGTGGATGATTGCATCCAGCCCGGAGGAGCAAAGGCGATTGACCGTCAAGCCCGCGACTCGAGGAGGAAAGCCCGCGAGCAGGAGAGCCATTCGGGCCACATTACGGTTATCCTCGCCAGCCTGGTTGGCGCATCCCAGAACCACTTCCTCGACTTCGTCGGCGTCCAGTCCAGTTCTTGAAATCAGCGCACGAAGGACTATTGCCGCGAGGTCGTCCGGACGGACTCGGCTGAGACTGCCGGCGTAGCTGCCTACGGGTGTACGAACAGCATCGACAATTACGGGATCAGACATGGCGGGTCTCTCGATTGGCTTGTTTTCATGATAGCACCGCGACCGCGGCGCCGTGATGGAGCCCTGTCTTTTACCTTTTTCAACACCCTCGCTGCTGCGTGCGCGGCTCCGAAAAACACAGCCTGCTCTTTTGCCCCTGAAGCCTCCGTACTGTTACGCTAATAAGTAAGCGATCCGCATTCGGTCCAACTCCGTGACCGTCCTATTTCGGGAGTTTCAATGAGGCTGAAGAATTACGTCCAGGGCGCCTGGTTTGAGGGTACCGGGGAGCAGGTCTCGTTGTTTCACGCGGCGACGGGTGAAAAAGTCGCCGAGACCACCAGTAACGGAGTCGATTTTCGGGCCGTTCTTGAATATGCCAGAAATGTAGGCGGGCCTGGGCTCAGGTCCCTCACATTCCACCAAAGGGCGTGGATGCTGAAAGCCCTTGCTCAGTACTTGATGGAGCACAAAGAGGAATTGTACGAGCTGTCGCCGGCTACCGGCGCCACCCGCTCCGATTCCTGGATCGACATTGAGGGCGGTATAGGTACCCTCTTCGTCTACTCGAGCAAGGGAAGGCGGGACCTCCCGGACGAGCGTATCTACGTCGACGGACCGCCGGAGAACATCTCCAAGGCGGGAACCTTCGTGGGACGGCACATCTGCGTGCCACTCGAGGGGGCCGCGGTGCACATCAACGCCTTCAACTTCCCATGCTGGGGCCCGTTGGAGAAATTCGCGCCGACGTTCCTTGCCGGAATGCCTGCTATTATCAAGCCGGCTACATCGACGTCCTTCCTGACATTTCGTCTGATCGAGCTCATAGTGAATTCCGGGATACTGCCTGAAGGCTCAGTTCAGCTGATCGCCGGCGGTCTCGGCGATTTGCTCGATCACCTCACCTGTCAGGACGTCGTCACATTCACCGGTTCTTCAACGACCGGCCGGAGATTACGCACCCATCCTTGCATCGTCGCCAACTCGGTGCGATTCAACCAGGAAACCGATTCGCTGAACTTTTGCATCCTTGGCCCGGACGCTCGGCCAGGCAGTGACGAGTTTTCGCTGTTTGTTAAGGAAGTTGTCCGCGAGATGACCGTTAAGGCTGGCCAGAAGTGCACGGCGATTCGGCGGACGCTGGTCCCCAGGGGGATGGAGCCGGAGGTGATTGATGCACTGCGTGGCCGGCTGCAGAACTTCATGCCGGGCGACCCGGCAATGGACTCGGTCCGGATGGGGCCGCTGGTGAATCGGGAGCAGGCGAAGGAAGTCCGCGAACGCCTAGAAGAACTGAAACAAGCCGCTCGGCTGATCCATGGCAATCCCGACGATTTTGAGGTTCTCGGAGCGGATCGCCACAAAGGGGCATTCTTCCCGACCGTGCTGTTGCATTGCAATGATCCCCTGAACAGCTCCGCGGTTCACGACGTTGAGGCGTTCGGCCCGGTCAACACCGTTATGTCCTACTCCAGTGTCGAGGACGCAGTTGACCTGGCGCGCCGAGGCCGGGGCAGCTTGGTGGGGTCGCTCTTCACCTCCGACGATGCCATTGCTGCGCAAGTGGTTGCAGGTACGGCGGCTTACCACGGGCGCCTGATGATCATCAACGCGGAAAGTGCCAAGGAGTCCACCGGCCACGGTTCTCCGCTTCCTCACCTGGTTCACGGAGGGCCCGGACGAGCCGGCGGCGGCGAGGAACTGGGCGGGATCAGATCGGTCCTTCATTACATGCAGCGTACGGCCCTGCAGGGATCGCCGACGACTCTGAGCCGGGTTTCAGGCGTGTGGATGTTTGGAGCGAAGGTCAAACCAGCGTCTGTGCACCCCTTCCGAAAGCACTTCGAGGAGCTCGTCATCGGTGAGGGAATCACCACCCACCGGAGAACGGTGACAGAGGCTGACGTGGTGAACTTTGCAGGCATCAGCGGCGATCATTTCTACGCCCACGTCGACGATATTGCAGCCGCCTCGTCGATTTTCGAACGCCGGGTGGCTCACGGGTACTTCGTAATCGCAGCGGCGGCTGGCCTTTTTGTTGACCCGGCTCCCGGTCCGGTACTGGCGAACTACGGGCTTGATAACCTGCGTTTCCTGAAACCAGTCTATATCGGCGACACCATCCAGGTGCGCCTGACCTGTCAGCAGAAGACCCCGAAAACAGCGGATCAGGGAGTCGTCGCGTGGGGCGTGGACGTCACCAACCAAAATGGTGAAACGGTTGCCTCCTATACGGTGCTGACGCTGGTCCGGCGGCTGACCGGGAATGCGGAATTCGGAATGCGAAATGCGGAATGAAGACCGGCTGACCGCCGTCGCTCTGAGCGGAGGCGAGTCGCATCTGGGGATTCTTGGAACATGAGCCAAACGAAGGAATTCGCGCAAACGCGGTTGTCGACCGATGAACTTCACCGACTCTACTACTTGATGGTCCTGGTTCGCCTTTTCAACGAGAAGGCGACAAACCTGCAGCGTCAGGGCAAGCTCCACTCCTTCCTGAATTGCGTGGGCCAGGAGGCGGCGATCATCGGGAGCGCCTATGCCCTCGAGGACCGTGACTGGGTATTCCCCACTTACCGTGAACACCCCGTCCCGCTCTTACGCGGTGTTCGGCTCGTCGACTTGTTCAACCACCTGATTGCTAACGCGGCGGACCACGCAAAAGGACGGAATTTGCCGCCCGAATACAGCTTTCGGCACATCAACTTCATGAGCATCTCGGCGCCCGTCGGCACGCAGCTGCCGCAGGCAACGGGGTTCGCCCATGCCGCTCGTCTCCGTGGCGATGATCTCGTGGTCCTCGCTTACTCGGGGGAAGGCGCAACCTCGGAAGGCGATTTTCATACGGGTCTGAACTTCGCTGGCGTTTGGAAAGCGCCGGTCGTGTTCTTTGTGCAGAACAACGGCTGGGCGATCTCGGTACCGACGAGCCGCCAGACGGCGTCGGACGGATTCGCAATCAAGGCACGAGCGTATGGCATTCCCGGAGTCAGCGTCGACGGCAATGACCTGATGCAGGTGTACGAAGCCACTTCCGAGGCGGTGGCACGCGCCAGGCGGGGCGAAGGGCCGACGCTCATCGAAGCGAAAACCTACCGGGTCGGTCCCCACTCGACCTCGGATGACCCGCGTCAGTATCGGGCCGAATCCGAAGTGACCGAATGGACCCGAAAGGACCCGATTGTTCGACTGGAGCAAGTCCTGAGGGACGCGGACGTCTGGACGGAAGAACTTGGCGCGGACGTACGTCGTCGGGCATTTGCCGAAGTGCAGCAGGCGGCAATCGAAGCGCTCCGGGAACCGATGCCGCTTGTCCGATCGATGTTCGAAGACGTTTATGACAGACAACCGGCGCATCTCTTTGAGCAGGAACGCGATTATCTGGATCTGATTGGGGACCGTTCCGACGAAGCATAGGAGAATGTCTGACTCGGACGTCGGACATACGGAAATCGCGCCTTCACTGCTTCTATTGCCGAATCTCTTTGCGATAACATCTAGTTAAACAAACCTGTTGCCAATTTGGACAACCGATAACTGTGTCCGGTTTCAGTCGGGCATCGGAGGAGAGAAGAACCGTGTCAAAGAAGATAGTCGTGTGCTTGGCCGTTGTTGCGTGTTTTGGAGGTGCGTTGTTCCCGCAGGCAGTCGCCTACCTGCCGCAGGTCGGGAACGGGACCGGTGCGGGTGCAACGCTCAAAACGAGTTTCATCGTTTTCAATCCGACCGACAACCCGGTCCAAGTTCGGCTTCGTCTGACCAATGATCAGGGACAACCTTTCTTGATCACGATTGCGGATGTCGGGACTACCGACGAATTTGCCCTGAACCTTGCCCCGGGGGAGACTCGTTTGCTGCAGAGCGACGGATCCGGCCCGGCGGTTTCAGGCGCGGCCCGGGTGGAATCCGCTGTGCCTGTCGGCGTTTCCGCGGTTTTCAGCCTGTACGACGGGGAGAGCTTTCGGACCGAGGCGGGTTTCGGCACGTCCGAACCCCTGACCGATTTCTTTGTTCCGGTTGACACCAGCGGCAGCTTCAACACCGGTTTGGCACTCTTTAACCCAGGAACCTCAGACGCCGCCGTGACGTTCACTCTGCGGAATGCCGATGGCACGCTGAACGACACCAGGACGCTCACTCTTGGAGCGGGACAGCACGTCGCGCGCTTCGTCGCGGGACAGGGCGAACTTTTTCCGGCCGTGGCGAACTTTCGCGGGAGCCTTGAAGTGAGCAGCACTCAGCCGCTATCAGCTGCCACGCTCAGGCAGAACGCAAGCCCGCTTTCGTACACGTCACTACCCGTCGTTTCCAAGACCTCGTC
>CAYQYP010000151.1:0-11571 GCA_964421755.1 uncultured Acidobacteriota bacterium | reverse complement strand
CGACTGCGGAGAGGGTGTTCCCGATGCGGGTCGTGGTTCGACGAACCGGCCTCAAACCGGACCTGCTCAGAGCTTGGGAGAGGCGCTACGGGGCGATTCGACCCGGCCGGAGCGAGGGCAGCCGACGTCTGTATTCCGACGAGGATGTACGGCGCCTGCTGCTCCTCCAGAAGGCGGTCGCGGCCGGGTACAGGATAGGGGATATCGCACGGCTGCCGACCGAGGAACTCTCCGGCTTGGCCCGCTCACCCGAAGGAACCGCGGCCAAGCCTGGCTTTGCGTCCACGCCCACGCACGAAGCCTCGGTGCATCTGGAGACCTGCCTCGCTGCGATCCAGCGGCTAAATGGAGCCGAGCTGGGCCTCAGGCTCGAGCAGGCAGCCTTCTCGCTTTCGCGCCCCTTGCTGATTGACCGGTTGGTCCTTCCTCTCATGGAGGAGATGGGCCGGGGGTGGGAAACCGGCGTTTTTCGTATCTCACACGAACACCTGGCCGCTTCCGCCATCCGCTCTCTGCTCGGCAGACTGCTCATCGGCACTTCTGAGTCGGAAGGGTCGCCGCTCCTGATCGCGACCACTCCCGCCCGCCAGAACCACGAGCTCGGCGCACTCGCCGCTGCAGCGACCGCGGCGGCGGAGGGGTGGGATGTCGCCTACCTCGGCCCCAACCTGCCAGCCGAGGAGATTCTTGCGGCGGTCAATCAGACCCCCGCCAGAGCTCTGGCGCTCAGCCTCATCTATCCAGCGGATGATCCCCGTCTGCCCGACGAGCTGCAAATGCTCGGCCGCCATCTTCCGGCGAAAACCACGCTCTTGGTTGGCGGACGGGCTGGCTCTCGGTACATCAAAGCGATAGAGGCAGCCGGCGGGAAGTATCTGGCGAGCATGCAGGCGCTGCGTGACAAATTGCGCGCGCTCCGCGAACCGGAAGAGGCATCCGGAAACCAGTAGTCAAGGGGCTTACGCGCCGCAGAAAGCGGACGACACAACGATACGGGGATGGCGACAAACCATTTCGTGCCGCCCGCTCTTTCTGCGGTGCGCTACCTCACTCAGTTTGATGCCGACTCCGCTCGTTTGGACGAATCAATTAACCGATTACGTCTCCCTTCCCTCCCTTGCCTGTTCCATCACGATATTCTAATATAGCGATATGTTCGATCAAATTGCCGACCAGTTTCGGGTCCTGGGGGATGAGACCCGGCTGCGGATTCTCAGGCTTCTGCGCGAAGAGTCGCTCAATGTCGGCGAGCTGATCGGGATACTCGGGCTTGCGCAACCGACTGTCTCCAAGCATCTGGCCGAGCTCAAACGTGTCGGTCTCGTCGACGCGGCCAGAAACTCCGGTTACAGTTTCTACAGGATCCTCCCCCGAGATGAGCAGTGGTGGGAAACGGTGTCTGCCGCGCTGGAGCGAATGCCCGACACGCGCGGTGACCTTGTTCGGCTGCAGGAGATCCTGCACCAGCGGTCGGAGAATGCGGAGGTGCGGGACAGGTTCGTGGTTCCTGGCCGATCCTGGCTTGCCTGGACACGGGCCATGAAATTCCTGCTCCCGAATCTGAAAGTGGCGGACTTCGGGTGCGGCGATGGCGCGCTGACGGTGGAAATCGCGGGCTGGGCGCGGGAGGTCATTGCAATCGACTGTAACCCGACTTTCCTGAAACTCGCCCAGGAACGGGCGGCCGGCCTGTCCAACGTCCGCTTCCTTCAGGAGGAAATGGACCGAGTATCGATCCCGAACGCCTGTATGGATTTAGTGGTGATCTCCCAGTCGCTCCACTACCTGGACGATCCGCTGCCCGCCCTCAGGGAAGCCTATCGGATTCTCAAGGCAGGCGGGCGGTTATTGGTGCTGGATCTGCTCCCCCACGGTGAAACCTGGGTGCTCAGCCAACTGAAGCATCGGAAGCTCGGTTTCGAGATGCCCCAACTGCGCAAGTGGTTGCGGGAAGCAGGGTTCACAAGCGTCGAGACTGATACCATCAAACAGGGGCCTGAACCCTTTCGAATCTCCATCGTCGCCGGAACGAAAACAGAGGATAACAACAGATGACTGCACGCAGGAGGATAGAACAAGAGCTCCAAAATCGGATACTCGTCATCGATGGCGCGATGGGCACGATGCTTCAAGACGCGGGCCCGAAGGCGGAAGACTTTGGCGGCAGCCAGTACGAGGGCTGCAACGAGCAGCTGTCGATGACCCGTCCCGACTTGATCCTGCGCATTCACAAGGCATACCTCGAGGCAGGTGCCGATATCATCGAGAGCAACACTTTCCAGAGCAGCGACATCGTTCTGGAAGAGTATGGCTTGCAGGACCGAGCCTTCGAAATCACCCTGGCCTCCGCCCGTCTGGCAAGACAGGCCGCCGACTCCGCCTCCACCCCGGAGCGTCCCCGCTTCGTCGCCGGCTCCATGGGTCCGACGACCAAGGCGATCTCGGTCACCGGCGGTGTGACGTTTGCGCGCCTCATCGACACCTTCGGGGTTCAGGCCGCGGCACTGCTCGAAGGAGGAGCCGACTATGTTCTTCTCGAAACCGGGCAGGATACGCGCAACGTGAAGGCTGGGATTATCGGTATCCGCCGCGCCTTCGAGCAGGCGGGTCGAGACATCCCGATCGCCGTTTCGGTGACGATCGAGCGCATGGGGACGATGCTCGCCGGCCAGACGGTCGAGGCACTCGTCACCAGCCTCGAGCATGTTGACCTGCTCTACCTGGGGTTGAACTGCGCGACTGGGCCCGAGTTCATGACCGATCATCTTCGTTCGCTGTCCGAGCACGCCAGGACCCGGGTTGCCTGCGTACCCAACGCCGGTTTACCTGATGAAAACGGGCTATACCTGGAGACTCCGGAGATGCTCGCCTCCGCGCTGTCGCGCTTCATCGCGGAGGGCTGGCTGAACCTGCTCGGAGGCTGCTGTGGAACCACGCCGGCTCACACCCGCGCCATGGCCGCCGTTGCGGCGGGAAAAACGCCGAGGCAAGTCCCCGACTTCCGGCGAACCTTCGTCTCCGGCATCGATTTCCTCGAAATCGAGGACACGAACCGCCCGGTGCTCGTCGGCGAACGCACGAACGTCCTTGGCAGCCGCATCTTCAAGAAAATGATCGCGGAAGGAAAGATGGAGGAAGCCAGCGAGATTGCGCGACGCCAGGTTCGCAACGGCGCGCAGATCATCGACATCTGCCTTCAGGATCCTGATCGGGACGAATCCGAGGACATGAAACAGTTCCTCGAGAAAGTGATTCGAAAGGTTCGAGTGCCGCTCATGATCGACAGTACCGACGCGACCGTCATGGAGGAGGCTCTGGCATATTGCCAGGGCAAGTCGATCCTGAACTCGGTGAACCTCGAAGACGGGGAGGAGAGATTTCGCCGCGTGGTTCCCTTTGCCAGGAAGTACGGGGCGGCGCTGGTGGTAGGAACCATCGACGAGGACCGCGAGCAGGGCATGGCGGTGACGCGGCAGAGGAAACTGGAAATCGCCAGACGGGCACACGACCTCCTGGTCAACAAATACGGGATCCCGGAGACCGACCTCATCTTCGACCCGCTCGTCTTTCCCTGCGGCACCGGAGACGAGTCATATCGGGGCTCAGCCGCGGAGACCATCGAAGGAGTCCGGTTGATCAAGCAAGCCTTGCCCCTTTCGAAGACGATCCTGGGAGTGAGCAACGTATCGTTCGGCCTGCCGCCGGCGGGCCGGGAAATCGTCAATTCCGTCTTCCTGTACCACGCAACCAAGGCGGGCCTCGACCTGGCGATCGTCAACTCCGAGAAGATCGAACGGTACGCCACGATTCCGGACAACGAGAAGGCGCTCGCGGAGGCCGTTCTCTTCGACCCGAGCGATTCAACCATCGCCCGCTTCGCCGATTATTTTCGGGAAGCTACCAGTCGAACCAAGGCCCCGACGTCGAGTCTCCCGCTCGATGATCGCCTCGCCAACTGCATCATTGAGGGGAGTAAGGACGGCCTGATCGAGGATCTCGACCTGAAGCTGAAGGACACGCCGCCGCTCGACATCATCAACGGCCCCCTGATGAAGGGCATGGACGAGGTCGGTCGCCTGTTCAACAACAATGAGTTGATCGTAGCGGAGGTCCTGCAGAGCGCCGAAGCGATGAAGGCGGCGGTCGCGCACTTGGAACAGTTCATGGAGAAGAGTCAAAGGGCCGGAAAGGGGACAGTGCTTCTGGCGACCGTGAAGGGAGACGTCCACGACATCGGCAAGAACCTCGTGGAGATCATTCTCTCGAACAACGGCTTCCGGGTCATCAACCTTGGGATCAAAGTACCGCCGGAACAGCTTATCGCCGCGATTCGGGAACACCGGCCCGACATTGTGGGGCTCTCCGGACTGCTGGTGAAATCGGCTCAACAAATGGCGATCACCGCTGCGGACCTTACGGGGGCCGGTGAATGCCCGCCCCTGCTGGTTGGCGGCGCCGCCCTGACCCGCAGCTTCACCCGATTGAAGATCGCGCCGGCCTACGGCGGCCTCGTGGCCTACGCGAAGGACGCCATGGACGGGCTGGAACTGGCGTCAAAAGTGGTGAGCCCTGAGAAACGCGCCCGGCTAGCCGAAGAGCTGAAGGAAGAAGAAGCCAGCCTCGCACGGCGACAGAAACCCGCTCACCCGGTGAGCCCCCGAGCCGCGACGAGGACCGTGGCCGTGCTTCCGTCTGTCCCCACTCCTCCGGGATTCGATCGCCATGTCTTGAAAGAGATCCCGCTCGATGAAGTCTGGCCGTTCGTGAATCCGGCGATGCTCTACGGCAAGCACATGGGTCTGAAGGGTCATGTCCGCGAACGGGTGGAGCAACGCGAGGAAAAAGCAGCCAAACTGGTCGACCTGTTTGACGAATTGAAGGAGGAATGCCGCCGCGGCGATATGCACGCTAACGCCGTGTGGCAGTTCTTCAAGGCCGGCAGTGAGGGCAATTGCATAAACCTGTATGACAAAAATAATGTGCGGGTAGCTCAGTTCGAATTCCCCAGGCAGGAGTCCGGCGAAGGCCTTTGTTTGAGCGACTATGTCTGGCCAACCGACCAGGGGCCCCGGGACAGCATCTGCATGTTCGCCGTTACAGCGGGCCACGGAATTCGCAAGTTGTACGAACAGTACAAGGACGAAGGCCACTACCTGAGAAGTCACGCCATCCAGGCGCTCGCAATCGAAACCGCGGAAGCGCTGGCGGAGTGGCTACACGCGAAGTTGCGCGGCCTGTGGGGATTTCCCGATCTCCCGGATCTCGGCATGAGAGAGAGACTGCACGGGCAGTACCGCGGCAAACGGTACTCGTTTGGCTATCCCGCTTGCCCAAACCTCGAGGATCAGGCGAAGCTCTGGAGCCTGCTCAAACCCGAGGAGGTCGGTATCCAATTGACCGAAGGCTTCATGATGGAACCCGAAGCGTCGGTGAGCGCCCTGGTTTTTCATCATCCCGAGGCGCGCTATTTTTCCGTGGATTGAGGTAAACTCACTGTGCACTGCCCACTGCGCACTGCGCACTACCCACTGCGCAAAAGAACCAGCTGACCAGCTGAGAGGCGGGGCTATGGAGCGGAGAGTAGGCAGTGGGCAGTGGGCAGTGCGCAGTGGGCTTGGAGGCGTAATGAGAACGATCGATCTGCGCAGCGACACCGTGACGAAACCAACGCCGGAGATGCTTCGGGCCATGATCGAGGCTCCGGTCGGCGACGATGTCTATGGCGAAGACCCAACCGTCAACCGCCTTCAGGACAAGGCCGCCACGATTTTCGGAAAAGAGGCAGGACTCTTCATGCCGTCCGGGACTATGGGCAATCAGGTCGCGATCAAGCTCCATACTCGTCCCGGCCAGGAAGTGATCGTCGAAGAGCGCTCTCACATCTACAACTACGAAATGGCCACCATGGCGGCTTTTTCCGGCTGCCTGCCTCGGATCCTGACCGGGGTCGACGGCCATCTCAGGGCCGACCAGGTTGAAGCGGCTCTGGCGCCGGACATCTATTATCGAGCTCGCACCGGCCTTGTCGCCCTGGAAAACACGCACAATATGGCCGGGGGAACCGTGCTCGAGCCCGACGAGGTAGCTGCCATAGCGGACATCGCCCACGACCGTGGTATCCCGGTCCATCTGGACGGCGCCCGCATCTTCAACGCCTCGGTGGCACTGAAATTACCGGTTGCGCAGCTGGTCAAGGATTGCGATTCGGTGATGTTCTGCTTTTCCAAGGGGTTGTCAGCTCCGGTCGGTTCCATGCTGCTCGGCTCAAAGGAATTCATCCAGGAAGGATGGAGAGTCCGCAAGATGATGGGGGGCGGCATGAGACAGGTCGGGGTCCTCGCCGCAGCCGCGCTTGTTGCACTCGAGCAGATGACCTGCCGGCTCTCTCACGATCACGAGAATGCCCAGATCCTGGCCCAGGGACTGGCCGGCTGCAGGGGCATTCGTGTTGATCCCTCCAGGGTGCAAACCAATATCGTAATCGCCGATCTGGAGCATACCGACAGCACCGCTTTTCTCGCCATGCTGAAAGAAAGAGGCGTGCTGGCCGGAGCTACGGGGTCCCGGCAAGTCAGGTTCGTGACCCACAAGGATGTAGGGCGGGAGGACATCTCCGCCGCCCTCGCCGCCATTGCGGAATGCGGCTGAAGCATTCCTCATTCCGGCTCGACTTTTCCGTACTTGATCGAGGTCCCCACGTCGAATTTCCGGAAGTTGTCGTAGGTGATGAACTGCCGGATATGAACGCTGTAGCGGTCGTAAATGCCGCCGAACGTCAGATGATCCTCGGCCTTGGTCCAGGTCGGAAACCAATAGTCCCCATCGATCTGCTCCCGACGCGTCTCGAACATCGGAAACTTATTGTTCGCGTAATCGGGGACCGCCTTCCCCCGGCTCATCACGATCTGATGATCGATTGAATCCACCCAGATCTTGCCCTTGAAGTACCGGGCATTTCCCCTCATCTTCTTCGGCTTTACCTCGAAGACGTGGGTATCCAGTTCGTCCACCCGTTCACGACCCTTGTACTTGATCTCATAGTCGGGCAGATCCTCGGTGGTGAGAACAAACGGCTGGAGACCGATCGCATCCTGGATATCTTCCTCGGTCACACCGACCGACCGCAGCTCGCCCTTGTCGGACAAGACACGGGTCTGACGCTTCCCGTCAGTCGTAAAGTACACCTCGATATCCATCACCCGTCTTTCGCTCGGCTGATTGGCGGCGTTGAGCACTTCAAATTCGACCCGCTGAATATACGTGTACTTCTCCCAGATTTCCCGGAATTCGGTCTCTTTCTGGGCAAACTTCTCGACTATTTCGCGCGGGTCAAAACCTTCTACCGTTTCGGCATGAACAGCGTTACTCATGGCAAAAAGGATGAAAGACAACCTTGTTAATAACTTTACCATATTGTTTAAGATGCAAAATGGCTCGGGAATTCTCTGGATCGCTTCAGAAATTTTCGTATTTTTTACAGCCGGAGCGTTAGTAGCTATATGGCACAGGCGATTCAGCATGAACTGACAGACAGGCGGGTCTTCTTTCACGACTGGAGCTCTTTCTCCGAAATCGAATTGCTGGCTCTGGTGCTGAGTCCGGGCAGTTCGCCGGGATTTGGCTGGCAGGCGGCGGTTCGGCTATCCCGGCAGGTTGGCAATCTGAGCCGCTTGTCCGATCTTTCGTACGGCGAGCTCCGGGCGGCGGGCATTGGGCACCGACGGGCTTTGGCCTTGCAGGCGGCCGCCGAACTGTGGCGCCGAGTCGACCGCACGGAACTTCAACCGGGAGAAAGCTTCCAGTCGAGCAGCCAGGTCTTCGAGCATTTCCGAAGCATTATGAGACCTCTGGCGAAGGAATGCTTTTGGGACGTGCTCCTGGACGGTAAGAACCGGATCATCAGCACCGTCCGGGTGTCGGAAGGATCGCTCACCTCCTCGCTGGTCCACCCACGGGAGGTTTTCCGGCCTGCGATTCGCGAAGCCGCAGCCTCGGTATTGTTCGTTCACAATCACCCGAGTGGCGACCCGGCTCCCAGTCAGGAAGACATCCAGATCACACGGAGGCTGGCTGAAACGGGGAAAATCGTCGGAATACGGGTCCTTGACCATGTTATTATTGGCGGCTTCAAGTACTTCAGCTTTGCTGATCAAGGCATGCTGTGAGGATGGTTATCCGGTTATCCGGTTATCCGGTTATCCGGTTACCCGGTTACCCGGTCAGCCGGTCATCGGGCAGTGCGCAGTCGGCAGTGCGCAGTGCGCAGTGCGCAGTGGGCAGTGGCTTTATGGCAAGTCCGCTCGACAAAATACATTTCGACATCGAATGGCCGGACGACCGACCCTTCGACCTGATCGGCTTCGGGTTGAACGCGGTTGACTGGGTCTGCACGGTGCCCGAGTACCCAGCCCATAACTCGAAAATCCAAATGGACTCGGTTATGCGGCAGATGGGAGGCGGCCAGATCGCGACCGCTGCCGCGCAATGTGCCCGCTACGGCTTGAAGGTGAGGTACATCGGGCGGGTGGGTGACGATGACATCGGCCGCTTTTCACTTGCAGACTTACGGAAGGAGCCGATGGACCTCATGGTGGAGGTCGTCCCCGACGCATTCAGCCAGTTCTCGATTATCATCGTCGACCGGCCGACGGGAGAGCGCACGATCATCTGGGACCGGGACCCCAAGCTCCACTATCAGGAAAACGAGGTCGATCGCGCGGCGATCACGGCCGGCAAGCTGCTGCATATCGACGGGCACGATCAGCCTGCCTCGATCCTTGCCGCCCGCTGGGCGAAGGAGGCGGGCATGAAGGTTTCGATCGACATCGACAAAGTCCAACCCGGTGTCGAAGAACTGCTCAGCCTCATCGATTTTGCTCTTCCAAGCGCGCATTTTGTCTGTCAATTTGCCGGCACTTCCGATTGGCGGCAGGGACTCAGAGAGCTGGCCAGAGTGGTTCCCGGTTTTATCGCTTGCACCCTTGGCTCGGGTGGCGCCGGCGTTCTGTGGGAAAATGAAATCATCGATGTCCCGGGGATTTCGGTCCGAGCGGTGGATACGACCGGTGCCGGCGATGTATTTCACGGAGCGTTCGCCTACAGCCTGTTCCGTAACTGGAGCATCGAGCGCTCGATTCGGTTCGCGAACGTCGCCGGGGCGCTCGCCTGCACTCGACTCGGTGCCCGCGCCGGTATTCCCTCGCTGCAGGAAGTCCTCGACCGCATGGCTCTTGAACAGGCTCAAGCCGAATCCTGATCCATCCTGAATCGCAGGGTTACCGACATGCAAGCACTCGTCCTCAAACCGAAGGAAGACCGTCGCCTTCGAGCCGGCCACCTCTGGGTCTTCTCGAACGAAGTGGCCCGCCATCCAGCCAACGCCGTGGCCGGTGAGCTGGTTGAAGTGCTCAGCCACGGCGGAGAAGGACTGGGCACGGCCCTGTATCACCCGCACTCTCTGATCACCGCCCGACTGCTCGGAAACGGCATAGCCGATCTGGATGCGGCTTTCTTCCGCGAGCGTCTGGCGCGTGCCCTTCGATTGCGCGAGCATCTGTTTCCGTCCGAAACTTCCTACCGCCTCGTCCACGGTGAGAGCGACGACCTTCCCGGGCTGATCGTGGACAAATTCGGGGACAACCTGGCCGTGCAGACGGTGTCCGCCGGCATGGACGCACGGCTGCCGCTGATCGTCGAAGCCCTTCGCGAACTGCTCTCCCCCCGAGCCATCATCGAGCGAAACGACACGGCGCTACGCAGCTACGAGGAACTGCCGCAGAGGACAGGCGTGCTTTGGGGAGACAGCCTCCCGGAGACGGATATCGAAGAAAACCGAGTCAAGTACAGGATCAACCTGCTGTTCGGACAGAAGACTGGGTTTTTCCTCGATCAGAAGCTGAATCGGCGGGCTGCCGCCCGGTTCGCGCCCGGACGTCGGGTCCTCGACTGCTTCTGCAACACCGGTGGATTTGGCCTGAATGCGGCGCGGGCGGGTGCGCTCAGTGTTCTGGGCGTGGACGTATCCGCCGAGATGATCCAGCAGGCCAAAGCGAACACAGAGCTAAATGGTTTCGCGCAAGCAAACTGGGTGCAGAGTGATGTGTTCCTCTTCCTCGAGCAGGCGATCGAGCGCGGAGACTCGTACGACCTCGTGATCCTGGACCCGCCTTCTTTTACTCGAAACAAGAAGACGGTGCCATCCGCCAAGAAAGGCTACCGCCGTCTGAACGAGCTGGCGTGCCAGGTGTTAAGACCCGAGGGAATCCTCGTGACTGCCTCCTGCTCGTTTCACATTTACGAGGAGGTTTTTTACGAGATCGTCAGCGAGGCGGCGCTGCGCGTCTCCCGTACACTCCGCCTGCTGGACCAGCGGCACCAGTCGCCGGATCATCCAATCCTCCCCGCCATGCCCGAAACCCGCTACCTGAAGCTTGGGATTTTCCAAGTAATCTGATTTCGGGGACATAATACTTAATTCCCTTCCCGCCCGTACACATCTACCCGTTGGCTATGGAATTAAGTTTTGTGTCCCCGAAATCCGCTCGAATCGGCTACTCCGAAAAACGCGCAGCGGACGCACACCGCCACCTGACGATCAGGACTGTCACGGTGATGAATAGCGCCGCGCCTAGCGCGTCGGCAAACAGATCAGTGAAAGACGGATCGCGACGAGGGACGAATGCCTGGTGCAGTTCGTCGGTGAGCGCAAACGCGAATGCAATGCCCCAGGCGAACAAGGCCCGCGACACCGTGCATGATCTGCACCCTCCCGCAGTCAGTCCCCACAGCAGCGTGAGGCCGAAGATTCCGTACTCGATTGAGTGGGCCAGGTAGTCGGGCGCGAGGCTGGCCCCGGGGGGACTGCTCATGCCGGAGAAGCCAAAGATAAAAGCTGCGAAAGCGATTGCGGGCAACCAGTGCTTGAGGAATTTCACCATGGAATGAAGTACATCAGCCAAGCCGCGGCAAGAGAACCGACAACCATATAGCCCAACATCGTCACGAAGTATCTCAGTCGCTTTTTCTCTGCCTCTCGACTGATTGCCGTGAACACAGACGTGACAGCAAGGGCCAGGATCACCAGGCTCAGATAGTGATTCATGATTTGCGTCCCTGCTTGATGTCGAACGCGTCGAGCACGATCAGGGCGTTAAGCAGTCCGGCTGTGTAGAGATAAGCGTTACCGTATTCGTAGCCGTATGAGCGGATATCGCCGTTTCCCCATCCGAGGACCTTCCCAAGCAGATAGGGGGCGCCCAGGCAGGCATCTGCAAAAAACTTGAGGACTCCGAACAGGCCGGGAGACAATCCGAAAAGCACACCGTCCTGGTAAAGCCCCAGGACGAACAGGATAAGGACAACCGCGAAGAAAAGGGCTGCACGCTTATACTTCCCGAGCAGGAAGTGTCCAGCGCCTGGTACCAGCCAGGCTATGAAACAGGTATACAGGCTCGATGACATCGAACCTTAAATGATAGAGATGCTGGGCCGGAATATCAAGCGCCGCGACGGACTGACAGACGAGCGGGGCAGCGGGCCTTATCGAGCGCGGACGTTCCCGAGGGTGTCGAA
>CAYQYP010000150.1:0-3627 GCA_964421755.1 uncultured Acidobacteriota bacterium | reverse complement strand
CGTACTCTGGCAGATACTTCCCCGGTGATTCTCTGGATGACGGACGCCCAAGGCGGCAATCAATTCGTCAATCGAACTTATCGGGAGTTTTTCGGCGTGAGCATCGAAGAGGTAGCGGGAGGCAACTGGCACCCGCTGCTTCACCCCGACGATGTCGAGAACTACCTAAGGATCTTTCTTACGGCTGTTCAGAAGCGCACATCGTTTACTGCCGAAGCGCGGGTGCGGCGGGCGGATGGCGCCTGGCGTTGGATCACGTCCCACGCGGACCCGCGGTTTACCCCGAGCGGCGAATTCCTCGGTCACGTGGGAATCAGCCCTGACATCACCGAGCGCAAACAAGCCGAGGAAGAGTTGCGGGAGATCAACCGGACGCTTGAGCAGCGGGTTGCGGAGCGGACGGCCGAGGCGGAGCAGCGGGCGGAGGAATTGCGCGCCCTCGCCGGCGAACTGGCTCGCACCGAACGGCGCGAGCAGCGCCGTCTGGCGCAATGGCTGCACGATGATCTTCAACAGTTGCTGGTGGCGACCAAAATGCAAATTGCAGTGGCCCAGGCAACTATAAGCGAGCAGGATTTCCGGCAGCTGCTCCAAAAGGCCAGCCGGCTCATCGATGAATCAATCGGACGGGCGCGATCCATGACGACCGAGCTCAGCCCACCGATCCTGCACGAGAGCGGCCTCGTCGCCGGTCTCGAGCAACTGAGTCGCTGGATCGAGGAGAAGCATGAGCTGCATGTGACGGTCGAAACGAGGGCACAGATTTACCCCGAGAACCAGGAGGCGGCTGTCGTCCTCTTCGGCGCGACCCGTGAATTGCTGTTCAATGTTGTCAAACACGCAGGCGTGAACGAGGCACTCGTGACGCTCACTGAACAGGACGGACGGATAGAGCTCACGGTTGAGGATGAGGGCCTGGGCTTTGACCCGGCTCTCGTTCGAGAAGGGTCCAAGTCTGGTTTCGGCCTGCTGAATGTTCGCGAGCGACTCCGTTCTATTGGAGGCGACTTTCGCGTGCAGACAGCACCCGGTCAAGGCACACGCGTCACGCTGCTTGCTCCCGCCCGACCGGCTGAAGCCCCGGCGAGACCGGCACCGGCGGGTACGCAATCGTCCCAGCCGAGTTGACAAACTCCGGATAACAGCAAAAAGACTGTTCTTCTGCCAGGCAAACGTCGTATCCCCCGACGCTGGCTACCTCCGGGCAAGGAATTCCTGCCAGATGTCCTTACGGATGTAGACGAGCAGAAGCACGTTGGTTCGAAGGCCGAAGAACTCAGCCTGGTAGCCGTCCCGAATCGGAGGGGGTATCTGCTCCTCGAACTCGGGATTCGTGACTAAGACAGTCGGAAGCGGGAGCTGGGGAGGAATGTCGGCAAACGAGTTCCAGTAGCCCACCGATGGGTAACGCCGCAGGTACCAGGGGATCGGCCAGGTGTTGTACGGGTCGGTTACCACCCTGATCAGCATGTCTTGTCCGTCTGGCGCCAGGGCGGCGATGTCCTCCACGCGCCGGACCAGATTCAAGAGATCGGGGCTTGTTTCGACGTAGGCATAAGGATTCGAGGGGTCAGTGGGGTATCTGAAATTCGCCTGGTACGCCAGCCACGCGAGGTGGACCGTCCCGGCGACGATTGCTATCGCCAGCATGACCTTGGCAATGTTGCCGCGAATTCGCCTGAAGGATTCGGCCATCCCCCAGCCGGCCACCAGGATCATGCCATGCAGAAACGAAATCAGACACCACGGAGTCTTGTGCGGGATCAGGGAATAAGTCAGCGTCAAGACTGCGGCGTAAACCGCCAGGAACCTGATGAGCCGGGTTTCCTGCGTCGCCGGTCGTCGCCAGGCCAGAACACCGCCTATCACAGCAAAAACGACCACGAAGGCCTCGCTCCAGATCGGTCCACGGCCCTGATCGTAGAAAAGCAGCAGGTGCAGGTAGTAGTAGGTCGGATGGCGATGCAGGCTCTGACCCAATCCCCGCGGCAGGTAAAACCGGTAGGCGCGCAAGGAGTCCAGCAGGCCGGCGGGGTTGGTGAAAAAAGAGGTAAAGAACAGGACGTATGTCAGGGCTGCAACAACGAGGGCGACAGCCAAATGGCGAACAGGCACTGGCCGCGGGAACCAGGGCTCAGACTCCTTGTCCGTCAGCAGCAGAACCGCCAGCCCAACGAACATGGCAAACCAAGCGAGGATCGCCGTCTCCTTCGTCGCCAGCATGAGGGCCAGACAGAGACCCAGGATCGCGGCCCATCCGTGTGACGGCCGCCGCGAGTATCGCCACCCGGCGGCAATGGCCCCGAGCGTGAAGAAGACGAGGAGCATCTCCTGGATATAGAAGCGGCTGTAGTAGACCATCGCAGGGGAGATTGCCGTCAGTGCGGCCGCCGCAATGAGGGCAAACTTGGGCATGCCGTCGCGCAGGAACCAGAGCAGGAGGATTAAACCGGAGCCGAACAGAACCGGAATCAGCCGCCAGGTAACCTCCGTCGTCCCGTTGAAATCGCGGCCCGACGTCACCCAACCGGCTGGCAGGGACAGGTAGTAGAGCGCGGGTCCGTGATGGTCCTCCGGGTCGTAGCGATAAACTCCTTCTTCCAGCAACTGGCCCGACCGAACTGCCTGATTCCCTTCATCATGATGCATGGGCCGCCGGTCGAGGTCAGCAAAGCGGACAAAGAAAGCGATGAGGGAGAAAAAGAGTATGCCGGGCAGGAGGGATCTGGTCATTGAAGTTGGAAGGCGGGGGATTTAGGGGGATTTCGGGGACACAAAACTTAATTCCGGTGCCGACTGGAAGATCGGCGCTCGCGGCCTGGGAATTAAGTATTATGTCCCCAAAATCGCTCCCGAAATCACAACCTTAAGCAGCCTTCCCGTAGACCTCAACTTCGGTCACATGGTTCATTTCGTTGGCGGTGTTGCCCTTGCTGTACAGGCGGATATAGCGACCTTTGATACCCTTGCCGTCGATGATTCGGCCCTTGTTGGTCTCGATATACTCGAAGTCCTTGCCGATGCCGAGACCCGAAGAGTTGTCGTGGTCGTTGTTGAAGATCGTCTGCACGCCCTTGGTGAAATCACGATCGTCGGCCACCTGGACGACAACGTCCTTGTAGACCCGCGCCTCGTTGTGGAAATGCCACAGCACGACCGCATAGATCGTGGAAGGCTTCTGCAGATCGATCTGGATCCACTGGGTTCCGGGCCCAAACTCGACGTAGCTTCCCTCGACTCCTTCCGCATCACCGTCCGTCACCTGGGCGGCTTCGCCGATAACCGGCTCGCTGTCGCTCGCGGTGACGGGTTTGTTCTTCGCAAGATTTGTGACGCCAGCCGGAACGAAGAACGGCTTCTGCACTGAACCGGCAGGTTCGAGGTTCGGGGACTTCAGGCTCTTCGGGGTTCCGATGAACCGAGCTTTCGGTTCCTGGGGCTTCAGCTGAACCTTACCCGGCGCCTGCGCCCAGGCGGTGGCAGTCAACGCGAGGACCGCCACGATCGCGAAGATACGACGTGACATTGAACTAATCATTTTCGACTTATCCTTTCCTTCCAAAAGAAAACCGAATGAGAGCGTGCCCTCGACAATCCGGGCTCCAAAATCAATGAGTCAAGAAAAAC
>CAYQYP010000149.1:0-5783 GCA_964421755.1 uncultured Acidobacteriota bacterium | reverse complement strand
GAGCGCGGACGTCTCGTCCGCGCTCCGATGCCGGGAGCTTCGCCTCTTGCTTTGACATCATCCAACGACGCCGAATCCCTCTGCCCGTACGCTCCATCCCCGCTTCGGGAAACCCGCGGCGCGCGGCCTGGGCGCTGATTCCCAGCCTCCCGCCATCGTCGCGATCGCAGCGAGCAGGCCACCGTTTCCCGGCAGGTAGAGGGGCAGGTTCGGACGCTGGTAGTTATGCCCGTTGGGAAGATAACTGTTCTTCGGCGTATCGAGCATCAAGGCATCGACCGCGATTTCAGGCTCACCCACCCGTGCCGCTGTCATTGCCACCATCGGGTAGTCCCATCCCCACGTGGTTTCCCACTTCCAGACTTCCATGACCTTGCGGAGTGTTGCCCGCATGATCTTGGGCTCCACGCCCGAGCCGGGGAGCACGCCTAGCGCGGCGAGCATGGACGGGTGATCGGTCGTTCCGTCCGAAAACGTGTGCGGGCGGTTTTCATGCGCCAGGTAAAGCCCATCCCGCACCGGCAGCGGCGACAACGACGCCCGGACTGCATCCCACTTCTGGTCCGCCTCTATCCCAAGCCGACGGCGCCACTTCTGGGCAACCCCGAGACCATATCCCCAGTAAGCCAGCTCGTACGTCGGATTCCAGGTCTCGCGGGGCCGGTGGATTTCCTGTGCAGGGATCACAGGAGGTCCGAGGACGTACCGTTTTGTGGAAGGATCGAGAAACGCATAACTGGCCATGAACTCTGCCGAGTCAAACACGATGTCCCGAAAGCGGTTCAAAGTGGCTCGGGTCGGCATCGCCTGGTAGCACAGCTCGGCATACGCGATCGGGTGGGGCTGTTGCCAGATCAACAGCGGCCCGATCGGCGACGGGCTGTCGCGTCCCTCAGGATCGGCCATCTTCGGCCAGCGCGCTCCGGAATAGCCCTGCTCACGCGCCCGAAGCCGCGCACTCGGCAAAATCGAGCTGTACCAGTCGAGACTGCGCAGCAGCAGATGGCTACGGCCCCACATCGCAAAGTGGGCAGCATGCCACCAGTGCATCTCCAAGTGAAACTTGCCGTACCAGGAATTGCAGGTGAGGCCGGTCTCCTGAGGCGGCATGGAGCCGGAACACTGGATGGCCGTCAGGTACTGCGAGAGGATGATCCTGCGTTCAAGCTCACGAGCCCTGGGATCGGTGCTTCCTCCCAAGTCGACGGCAGCCCCGGACGACCAGAAGCCTTCCCAGTGCCGCCGACTCGCCTCCATCGTTGCGGCAGCCGACGGGGGGGCGGCCTCGGGCTCGCCACGGGTGAATCGACAGATAAGAGCCAAAATGGTAGCACCTGGAACTGCCCGCAAAATAAAGCGGTGTGGCCCTTCCTGAGAGACAGCAGCCTCGGCCTGCCAGGCCACCGTGACCGAATAACGGTCATCGTCCAGGCGTCGTTCAATGTCGAAGCGGGTCGAGGATCTCGCCACCCCGCGGCTCAAATGTTTGTCCGGGCTGTCCCAATTGGAGGCATTCGTGGCTGGCGAACCGTACGGGAATTCCAGCCTCACCGCCACCCGCCCGGATGCAATCAAGGGCGATTCAATCACGACCGCAACCAGGTCTTCGGTCGGATGGCAAGCGGTCGTCACCGTCACCGATTCGCCATCCACGAGGAACCTGCTGTTGCCAATACCGGTCCAAAGGTCCAGGTTCTGACGAGCCCCGGCCAGTTGACCCCGTTCGACCGCCGTCCCGTCCTTGTGTGTCAGCTCGAGGCCGATCCTGCCCAGGTTCAGCCGGTGAGGACTCTCGCGCAGCCAGTTGTACAGTTCCTCCTGGCCTTCACGGCGAGTCGGGTAGCCGACCATGCGGCCGTGCGTATCGTATTCTTCCAAGATGAGGTCGCCAGCCCCTTTGCCGCCCGGAGCCGGAAAACTGTGCCAGCCCCACTGCGATTGGGTGCAAAGAGGGATGCCCGACTCGTACGCGTCCGGGTAGGTCTGGAGTCCGGTCAGATCGGCCGTGAAAGCGAACTCTCCATTTCCCACCGAAAGCGGGGAAAACTTTTCGAACGACGTGACGACCGGGTTGTGCCGCTGGACGAGAGCCCTGCGATCAATCTGTTCGCGATACAAGTCGATGCGCTGGTTGCCAGCCGAGGCCAATCCACCCCCAAAACCAAGCGCGCTCTGGAGAAACGTCCGCCGCCGCACTCGCTCCATGACGATTCACTCCTGGAATTCGAACCGTAGCACGCGGCGCGAAAGGCTGCAAGGGGGCGCAGGAGGCAGGCTCTTGCGTCTACTTGTCCTGATGCTAGACTGAGCGGCGAGGTCGCGATTATGAGGATTCTGCAAAGAGTGTCACCCGTTGTCATGCTTCTGCTTCTTCTGATGCTCCCGAGGACGGTCGACGCGGCAACCATCGATCAATTTCGAGCGGCTTTCAAATCGCCGCCCAGAGAATTCAGCCAGGTTCCCTTCTGGTTCTGGAACGACGAGATCACCGAGGAGGGTATCCGGGACCAGATCGCAAAAATGGAAGCAAAGGGGGTGTACGGTTTCACGATACACGCCCGGCTTGGGCTCTCTAGCGCTATCCCGTACATGGGCGAGCGGTGGCTCCAGCTGGTCGGGGTGGCGGTGGAGGAAGCAGCCAGGCGGAACATGCAGGTCTACCTGTACGACGAAGGCATGTACCCTTCCGGGTCCGCGCACGGCCGGGTTGTCGCCGCTGACCCGAAGTTTGCGTCCCAGGGGCTGCGGATGGCTGCCCGCCACTTCTCCGGTTCGCGTGAGGTTGCCGTGGAATGGGCGGTTGCGACAGGCGAACAGCCGGTGGCCGCGGTCATGGTGCAGAAGGATCCAGCCAGCGGCAAGTATCTGCGTGCAACGAGCAGCGTCCTCTCACAGGAAAGCCTTTCCGCCCTGGGGATCCCGCAGGGCGACTGGACGGTGTTCCTGTTCACGCAAACGCCAAGCGGCGGCCGCATCCGTGGCGTTCACGACGGCGAGGAAGACAACCAGCCGGGAGCGCCGGCGTCGGCCGATCTCCTGAACGCCGCCGCCACCGCCCACTTCATCGCGGAGACGCACGAAAGATACTACCAGGCGCTCTCCCGTCATTTTGGCCGGACGATTCGCGCGATCTTCACGGATGAGCCGAACATCCTTGGCAGGCGAACCAAGCCCGGGCTGGTTCCCTGGACCTGGGGCTTTCTCGACCGGCTGAACACCAGCACGGGCCGTGATTTCGCGACATCGCTCCCGTTCCTGTGGGTGGAAGCGAGCGACCGCAGCGAGGCCGCGGTGCGCTCGCAGTTCAACAGCTTAGTCGCTGCTGCGCTCAACGAAAGCTACTATAAGCCGATTTCCGATTGGTGCGCGGCGCATAAAGTGGCACTGACGGGGCACCCTGCCGGATCAGGCGAAATGGCGCCCCTTCTTCATTTTCAGATCCCGGGGCAAGACGTAGTCTGGAGGTACGTTGTTCCTGGCGGGCCAACCGCACTTGAAGGTATCGACAGCACGATCGGCAAATCAGCCACAAGCATCGCGGTCAGCCTTAGCCGCCCGATCGTCACCAACGAGCTCTACGGCGCCTACGGCTGGCAACTGACGATGGACGAGATGAAATGGCTGGCGGACTGGCTCTTCGTTCGCGGGACGAACATCCTCCTTCCGCATGCGTTCTATTACTCCGTCCGAGGTGAACGCCTGCATGAACGCCCGCCCGACGTCGGCTGGAACAACGTATGGTGGGAGCACTACGGGCAACTGACTGCTTACACGAATCGGCTCTCATGGTTGCTGACAGGCGGCACACCGGTCGCGCCGGTCGCGATACTGGCGACGTCCGATCAGACGCCCTGGAGAGCAGCTCGCGTGCTTTTCCAGAACCAGAAGGATTTCTTTTACCTGCACGATTCGCTCCTCGCCGCGGCCCGCGTAGAAGGCGGCCAGCTGAAATCAGGCGCGTGCAGCTACTCGGTGATCGTCATCGACGGTCTGGAGACCGCGAACGAGCCTCTTCTCAATCAACTTCTCCGGTGCCTCGATGGAGGCGTGGCCGTCATCGCCTTCGATTCCCGTCTTCGCACCGCCGCGAGCGAGGACTCCACGTTGGCGGGGAAAGTAACAAAGCACCCGCGATTTGTAAGCCTGCGGGCGGACGCACGGGGGCTGACCGAACAGGTGGACGCTGTGGCCCCCAAGGACCTGGCAGTGCAGCCGTCTGCTCCGTGGCTCCGCTACTGCCACCGCATCCACGACGGCTTTCATTTCTACATGCTTGTCAATGAGGGTGATGAAAGGATCCAGACGAGCGTGGGGTTCTCTCAGAAGACCAGGCCGGAGATCTGGGACGCCGAGACGGGGAGTATGCGCAACGCCGAGGAAGCAGTCATCTTCGACGGGCAGGTCAACCTCCCTCTCGACCTGTGGCCGCGACAGTCGATGATTGTCGTGTTTGACCCGTCCAGCGCGCCACCCGGACAGACGACGGTGCCGGGGAGAAGCACGCGAACCGAAATCGCGATTCCCTTCGTCGGATGGCGGCTCCAGCTCGGCGATGCAGCCGAAAAAACGACCCGACTCGGCTCGTGGACAGACCTTCCGGAGGCGCGTTCATTCAGCGGAACCGGTTGGTACAGGCGTTCAATCCAGGCGCCGGACGGCAACCTGAGCAAAGGCGCCCGGGTGTTTCTCGAGTGCGGTTCAATCCTCGGATTTGGACAGGTTAGGATCAATGGCAAATCTGCTGGCGTAAGGCTCTGGGCGCCCTATCGGTTCGATGTCACGGACCTTATCAAACCGGGAAAAAACCTGATCGAGGTTGGTGTGACAAACACGCGGGCGAACAAGCTGCTGCCCCAAAAATTTGACGCCGGCCTGGGAGGCCCCGTCCGGCTGGTTATCGAAAAGTAGGCTGGAGAAAAGTATTGCGCGGCCAAGAGACGACGGTTTTGGAGAAAGCGTTTAGCTTAGTAAATCCAAGCCCCGCGCACGCCCGGAGGCGGGCGCGGCCAGTTTGGCACCCACAGAGCCGGGAGCGACCAAGCCGCGAAGCGGCTGAGCGACCGGTCACTGAGCTGCTGGCGACAACCTGGCGTTCTCCACCTTATCGCAGGCGCCACGTTAACCGGTCGCTCAGCCGCTTCGCGGCTTGGTCGCTCCCGGCTCTGTGGCTGCGCGGGGCTTGGATCTTACTAAGCTAAACGCTTTCGGTTTGGATCTGCCGGACCTCAAGGACAAAGAGCGAGGGACTTCGTCTTTGTCCCTGTTGTCCTTGGGGTCCTTGAGGTTTTTGGGGTCTGGCAGGGTCGTTGGCGTTCACGCACGCGGTACGAAACGCCTGAGGACCCAAAAGCATCTTTGCGAGAGTGAACATGTTGCCTCTTCCGCGAGACAAGCGCAGCAATCACCCTCTGATCGCGCTGCTGGTGCTTGTTCTCTTCTCCCCCGCGGTCCGCGCGCAGGAAGACGAGTTCCGTGGCGTTGAACGGGTCGTGGCGATCGGCGATGTGCACGGCGACTTCCAGGCCTTCGTCTCCCTGCTGTTGGACGCCCGCGTGATCGACCACAAGAAGCATTGGACAGGGGGGAAGACGCACCTGGTCCAGACCGGGGATCTGCTGGATCGGGGGGCCGATTCCCGCAAGGTCTTGGACCTGCTGATGGATCTCGAAAAGCAGGCTCAAAAGGCGGGCGGCCGCGTCCATGTTCTCCTGGGAAACCACGAGGCCATGAACCTGTACGGCGATCTTCGCTACGTATCGCAGGAGGAATACGCCTCGTTCCGC
>CAYQYP010000148.1:0-1850 GCA_964421755.1 uncultured Acidobacteriota bacterium | reverse complement strand
GTCGCTTTGCTCGCTTGCTGGTTGCCCGCCCGGCGCGCAGCCAGAATCGATCCGATGAGAGCGCTCAGGTGCGAGTGAGAAGTGCGGAAAGAGGTGACTGGACTGCACCCCACGACTGAGACAAAAGAATTAGGGACAGCTTGGATCCGACTGGTTCGGGACTCCAATTCTTCCCTTGGTACACTGATGTTAACTGACGGAGGATAGAGCCACGCAGGGATGCGACTCGAGCGCCGTCAGCGGCCGGAATGGGAGGGCGTTCAAACGGACGTCCTCTTTGGCCATTCTGGCCCAAAGCGATAAATCCCGGGGGTTTGGGGGCAGAGCCCCCAAGCCAGATAATGCGATTCTTCATATCGATGACTCCTTCTGGGCGGCCTCGAACGCTTCCGGCGCGGTATAGCCCAGGGCGGAATGGAGCCGCTTTCGATTGTAGACTTCTTCGATGAAGTGACCAATGGAAGCGCGCGCCTCCTCCGCGTCGCGATACTGGCGCAGGTAGACCTCCTCACATTTCAATGTTTTGAGGAAGCTTTCAGCCCGCGCATTGTCATAAGGATTTCCGCTGCGGCTCATGCTGATGGCGAAGCCGTGGCTCCGCAACCGTTCGACGTAGACCGATGAACAGTATTGGGCCCCGCGGTCGGAGTGATGCACGATCCCAGGCTGCACCGGGCGATCCGCCAGAGCGCGATCCAGCGCTCTCAAGGCCAGTTCCGCCCGCAGGTCCTCGCCCAGCTCCCAGCCCACAGCCCGGCGGGAGAAGGCGTCGAGCACAATGGCCAGGTATAGGAACTGCTCCCGCAACCGAACGTAGGTGATGTCGGCGATCCACAACTGATTGACCCCGGTCAGCCGCATGCCTTGCGTCAGGTTCGGATAGACGACATAGGTGTGCCGCGAGTCGGTGGTGAAGACAAAGCGGCGCTTGCGCACCGCCAACAGGTTGTCCAGCCGCATGAGCCGGAGCACCCGTTTGTGATTCACGACCAGGCCTTGGTTGCCCAGTTCCGCAGTCACCCGGCGGTACCCATAGTAACGATTGTCGAGCACGATTCGCTGGATCGCGTCTCGCAAGACCATGTCGGCTTGGCGCGGCTCATGCTCGTCGTAGTGGCGGTAGAAACCTGCCCGGCTCACCCGCGTCAGATCACACGCCTGACCGATCGATAAGTGGCCCTCAAGCTGCATCATTTCTCGGATCCCTCCGTAGATGCTGGACCGCCAGCTCCGGCGTTCCGCTGTCGATCCTCCTTTACCCGCTTGAAGGCTCTTGCTAAAAAATCAATCTCCAGCGCTTGCTGGCCGATCTTGCGCTCCAGCTCGGCAATCCTCTTCGCGGCGATCTCCTCAGGCGTTGAACTCGCGGAGCGGGTGGACCCCGGCGCCGCCGCTGGCCGGCCGACCAGACGGAGTCCAGTTTCTCCATCCTTCCGGTAGGCGTCCCGCCAACGATAAAGCACGCTGCGCTTGATGCCTGTTTCGTGGTGGATAGCGCTGACGCTCTCTCCCCCTAAGATGCGTCGCGCCACCGCGACTTTGAACTCTCTTGTGAAGACACGTCGTTGAGACAACTCGGTTCTCCTTTCCTAATCCTCGAAAGGTGTCCCTAATTTCATTGTCTCAATTTTGGGGTTCATTCCAGTCACCTTTTTTCCCCTTTACGCGGTCGCGTTGTCGGATCACGCAAAAGGGAAAAGAAGTGACATTCCACGATTCCGAAATGCGGGCGTCCCCATTTGTCTGGCTCTCGTGTTTGGCTTACGGCCCGGCGCACTCTGCCGGCAGAGCGAATGATTCGGTAACACTCACGCCTGCTCGTCCTAGCCCGGCTGAGGGTGTAGGGCCAC
>CAYQYP010000147.1:0-5610 GCA_964421755.1 uncultured Acidobacteriota bacterium | reverse complement strand
CCGGGTCGCCACTCTGGCAACCACGAACCAATTCCAGTTCCGCATCTCTCATACCGTTAGACGGGTAGGCCGCAGATTCCTTCATTTTTTTGTCAACTTCACGAGGCCGGGAAAAACCCGGCTCATGTTAACACGGGTGAGTCGCTCGGGCAGGCGGTTTTAAGGGGTGTCCACGCCGCATCCGCTAGCCGGGCCCCAAGGATAACAAGGACATCAAGGACAGCAAGACAACTCTGCCTTTTGTCCTTGGTGTCCTTGCTGTCCTTGTTGTCCTTGGGGCCCTTGGGGCCCGGCTAGCCCAAAAAGCAAGAAGGCCGGCGCACGGGCCGCCGGCCTTCAGCTCGGAACTCAGGTGTGGTTTAGAAGGTCAGTTTGAGACCGAGTTGCAGGGTACGAGGATCGCGGTAACCAGTCGGCAAACCGAAGGCGCCGCGGTTGCTCTCGGAGATACCAGACCCTTCATCGTCACCGGTGAAAGTGGTTCCAACGGTCCAGATCTGGCTGTGGTTGAAGAAGTTGTACATTTCCAGCCGGAAATTCAACTTGGCGTCCTCACGGAAGCCCAGGCCGAAGTTCTTCTGGATGACGACATCCCAGTTGTTAACACCGGGAAGCACGAAGGAGTTGCGGCCGAGGCCCCACTCCATGTCCTGCGGACGGCCGAAGGCATCCGGATCAAACCAGATACCCTGGTCGCGCTTCGCCTTGTAGTCGCCGATGAGCACCGCCCTCTGCGTGACGTTGTTAGCGCCGCCGAGGTTGAGTCCGAACATGTTTCCGTTCGAGGCAATCGAGGTGTGCAGGCCGGTCGAGAACTCCGTGATTCCGCTCAACTGCCAACCGTCGAAAACTCCCTTCGCAATGGCGTTTCCGCCGAGTTTCTGGGAGAGGCCCGGCAACTCGTAGATGTAATCGAGCGCAAAGACGTGCGTACGATCGTAGTTCTGCGGTCCCCAATTGCAGTGACGGCAGAACGGGTCGATGACGTTGTCGCTGTCGTTGTCGACCTCACCCATGGCTTTCGACCAGGTGTAATTCACGTTCATCGAGAAGCCGTTCGAAAAACGGCGGGACAAACGCGTGAGCAGACCGTGATACTTGGAGAGCCCCGAGGTCTCGATGGCGTTCAGAGTGTTGAAGCCGTAATACGGGCGCAACGCGTCGTCCTGGTAGTTGACCGACGCCCTCGCATTAGGGTTGGCGTCGAAATAGCCAGCGGGCAACCCGTTGAGGTGGCGTTGCAGCATCAGGTAGTTTCCCGCGTTACCCGTATAGGACAGGTCCAAAGCGAAGCCATGCGCTAGTTCGCGCTGGATGCCCAGGTTCCAGGAGTATATGTGCGGCATCGTATTGTCCGACGGGAACACAACGTACCCTGGAGGACGCACTCTGCCGGCTGCGGTCGGTTGGATGTCTGTCACTAGTCCCGGTCCGGCGTTCCCGGTAGTGGCACTCGGATACTGCCCTCCGGCGCCGAAGTTGAAGTTGTTCTGCCGCAGGCGCTCGTAAAAAACGCCCACTCCGCCCCGCAGGGCCGTTTTCCCGTCACCGGTCATGTCCCAGGCAAAGCCAACACGCGGAGCGAACAGGTTCTCGGTGTCAGCAAAGCCACGCGGCACGCCGTCCATCAGGTCACTGACAAGGCCGGCGCTCAGGAGTGCATTCAGAGGATCGACGTCAAACGCACCGTCGCTCAGGTTGATGGCCGGGATCTTGGAACGGTCGTACCTTGTTACGTCGACGCTCCACGTGTCGTAGGTGCCGTCGTCCCCCGGTTTGCCGTCGCTACGCTTGTAGGTGTACGTCGGCGTCGTCCGCTGGAAGCGAATCCCGTAGTCAAGTGTCACCCTCGGAGTCACTTTCCAGCTGTCCTGTACGAAGCCTTCCCAAGATTGGAACCGGAAGTACGGGTAGATGTGTGCGCTGGCCTGGTTGAAATTCTGATAATAACCAACCATGAGGTTGGCCAGGCCCAGGTTCGTGTCCAACGCGCCCATGTCCGAGCTGGGGTTGAAATTGATCGTCCCCTGCAACGGCCAGGTGCTGGTCTGCTTCTTGTCGTCCCGGTTGTAATGGAACCCAAACTTGAAGGAGTGAGAGCCACTGAACCACGACAGGTTCTCGGTTAGAGAGTAATCCTTGCCGTCGTTGTGCCAGCCAGGATTGCCCCAGGCCATGTTGATATTCGTGTTGTCCGAATTGGCGGTGAAGTTGGGAACAACACCGTACCGGTTGGTCTGCGGGTAAAGCTGCTGGAAACTGACGCCCAGTGTATCCATGCGCCACGATTGAGCATCCACCGGCTGCAGTTCCTGGGACTGGTGCATGTAGGCGAGGATCGTCTCGCTCGAGACCTTCGCCCCGAACGACTTGATCAGGTTCCATGACCAGGAGCTGCCCGGCTTGGGACGCTGTTGGGGAGCAATCGGGAAGGGCTGACCGCCCCAGATCGCGCCTGCCAGTCTCTCGTACTGATCATCGTTGACCCACCGGAAATAGCTGGTGGTCGAGTCGTTGATCACGTAGTCGAGGCGCAGGATGTCCTGATCCTTGTTGAACTTATTGGGTGAGATGTAATAGTAGCGCTTGAAGCCCGCCCGCGGTGCGTCCGGCAGACTCGCCAGATCCGGCATGAAGGGGGGCTTGAAGAGCTTCAGGTAATTGGCCGAAGCGGCTACGAACTGGCTCTGCGGAATGATGTTGTTGGGGAATGGTACGCCGCCGACGATGTTCCCCTGTCCGTCACGCACGACCGTCTGGAACACGGTGCCATTCTTGAACTGGGGTGCGAACTGCATGTCGGTGTCGAGCAACATGGCGCGAAAATCGCCGCCCATGATTGCCGGGCCCGGCAGGTCCGAGAACGAGCCGCCGGCGCCACTCTGCAACTGGCGGGTCATTTCCCGGTTGTAGAAGAAGAACAAGCGCTTGTCATTCGAGGTCGAAACCTTCGGGAAGGGAATCCAGCCGCTTACGCTGCCGCCGAACTGATGCCGGTTGAGAATATCTTTCTCACGGTCGTTCGGGTCAGTGGTCCGGGGCCGGATCGGGTTCACAGCGTCAAAAAAGTCGTTCCTGGCGTACTCGTAAAGGCTGCCATGGAACGTGCTGCCGCCCGACTTGGTCTGGACTGCGACTACCATGCCGGAATTGCGGCCGTATTCCGCGTTGAACGCCGACATCTGCACCTTGAACTCGGCGACGGAGTCGATGGAGGGCTGGGTGTATTGCGACTGATTGTCGCCGACATCCAGGTTCGGGCTGCCGTCCAGGTAGAAGTTGTTCTGGGAACCCCGGCCGCCACCGACGTGCATCATGCTTACGTCGTTGAACGTCAGGTCGAGGTTGGAACGCCCGCCGGACGTGACACCGGGAATCGTGCGCATCAGAGAGGTCCAGTTGCGGCCGTTCATCGGCAGTTCCGAGACCTGCTTCTGCTCGACCAGGAAAGACTTCTCCATGCTGTTGGTCTGAATGACCGGGGTCTCGCTCGCGACCTCGACCACCGTGCCAATTTCGCCGACCTTCATGGCCAGTTTGCCGACATCGAGTTTCGTGTTTACGTCGAGTTTGACATCCCCGATGCTTAGAGTCTGAAAGCCGGTAAACTCAACCTTTAGTGTGTAGACCCCAGGCTGAACGCCCAGCGCCTGGAATCGGCCCGCGTCGTCAGAAATCGCTTCACGAACTACGCTTCCCTTCGACTGGTCAATGACCTGGACCGTGGCTCCGGGCAGCACGCCGCCCGATTGGTCCACGACCGTACCGCTGATCAACTGCGCCTGGCCGTACACGAGTGACGGCATCAGCGCGAGCGCCAGCAAGACGGCCACAAAAACAATGTTCGTTCGCTTCATCTGTCTTCTCCTCCTTTTGTTGAGAGTCAAAGAAGCGTTTTGGAAATGAGGGAAACCCACCAGACAACCTCGCCGAGCCTGGGAAGCTCGAACCCAGTCTCCGCCAGCGGCTCTAGCGGCAGCAAGGGGCGCGGGGTAAAGGGAAAGAGGCGAAAAAAATGTAGCCGTGTGTAGCAGACGCATGAAACGCCAGATAAGTTTTCAATGACTTACGGGGCAACCTCGGTGTAGCAGTGAGTCGCTGCACCAATCATTGCTATAACTTGCGGGTTAACCCCAAGGCTGGTTTTTGGAGTGCGGCGGCCGAGCTATTCCGACGCTTTGTCAGATTCCTGACGCCGCTTTGGCCGCGGCGTCGCCGGGATTCCTCCGAAAAGCGCGGAATCCCTCTGCCCTGCACTTTATCCGCATGTTAGACACCTTAGGGCGTGCAATCTGCTTTTTCCGCCGGCACTCCTGCCGCGGAAGCAAGCGGGTTCGAACCGAAAGCAGGTCGCATGCCCCACCGGAATCCCAAGATCCGTATAAAGATCAGCCTCTGCCGCCGCACTCCAACCCGCTCGCTCCCGGGAGCTGTATTTGTTACGCTGGATATAGAGCCCATCGCGTAACGCGCTCGCTAGGCGAGCCTTTCGGCTGACACTTCATGGCAATAACCAAATCGACAGCGTTCCCGATCCGCTGCCCGGCCCTTGATACTCGTCGTTTGGATCTGACGGAGAGGATGGAGGAGCCGGGAATCCCGAAGGACCGCTTTCATCGCACGCTCGAGCAGTTCACCGTCGTCAATCGTCTCTTTTCCAGATATCGCAGCGTATTGAAGCGGTGGGTGATTAGCGACATGGAGCGGGCTCCGTCTCGGCGGTACACCCTGCTTGACATCGGGGCGGGTGCCTGCGATATCGATCATTGGCTATCCGCGCACGCGAACCGAAGGCGCCTGCAACTGCGTATTCTTGCGGTGGACCACGATCCGCGGGTAGCGGCTTACTGCCGGACGGCCAGCCGCGAATTCCCGGACATCAAGGTCCGCCAGGAGGACTCCGTCGGGGTCCTCGAGCGCGAGCCGGCCGATTATGTCTTTGCGAACCACCTTCTGCATCACCTGAGCGACGACCAGGTCATCTCATTCCTCCAGATGCTGGATGAGATGCCGGTGCGGCGGTATGTTCTGAGCGACATCGCGCGCAGTTGTTTTGCGTGGCTCGGGTTCCGGCTTGTCGCGCGCCCGCTGGCTCCGCGTAGCTATATCGTGGCTGACGGACTGCGGTCGATTCTGCGTGCGTTCACAGTTCGGGAAGTGACAGAACTGGTGGACCGGGCAGGTTTGAGGCGGCCGGTCCGGGTCATGCCCTACTTCCCGAGTCGTTTCGTGATCGTAGGGGGCAGGGGCGAGTAACGACCCCAAGGACCCAAGCACCCCAAGGCCCCGCAGGACCCAGGGACCGCAAGGATCTCAGGGACACGGATCCGCTTGGTTCCCTGTCCTTGCCGTCCTTGATGTCCTTGGGGTCCTTGGGGTCCTTGGGGTCGTCGATCTCGGTGGGGTCGAAAACAAAAAAAGGCCGGCTTTGGAGCCGGCCTTTTCTACAGCAGAGCTGTAATCGGGGACTAGAAGGTCAGTTTCAGACCAAGCTGCAAGGTTCTCGGATCGCGGAATGCGTTCGCTTTCCCGAAAGCTCCGCGGTTGTTGGTGGAAATGCCACCGCCGGAAGCTTCCGAAGAGAAGCTCGTGCCCACTCCCCAGATCTGA
>CAYQYP010000146.1:0-12515 GCA_964421755.1 uncultured Acidobacteriota bacterium | reverse complement strand
AGTTGTGACAATGACTGTGACATGGTCCTCTCGCTCCTGTGTGCAGGCATCTTACGCCCTTTCAGGGCTCTGCTCTACGACCCGTCTAAAACCTGGGGCTACGCAAAAAACGCTCCGCCCCAGGCTATTATGTCTCGGCCTTTCAGGCCGAAGAATGTAAAAACTCCAGGGGCGGATTCGCTTTTCAGAATCCGCCGCTTTTCGGCCCGGTTGGCTGGCTTCCTACTCCGGGACTACGTATTTCCTCGCCCTCTTGATTGCCGAACCGCCGCGCTCGGCTACTTCCTCGTCTGCCCGTCCGCGGGCGCGCTTTTCAGATACTCCCCCAGGAAGTCGTAGATTTCCTTGCGCGACTCGCGGGCAAGCCGGGTGTCAATCCGGTTGAAGCTGTGCCCGCCAGGCGCATCCTGGTAGATCTTGTATTGAAAATCCTTCCCCTCGGCTTTCAGCGACTTGATCAAGTGCTCGACCTCGATCACGTTCACGTCCCGGTCATTCGTTGTCGTGTGGATCAACAGGGGTGTCTTGAGCTTCGCTGCCTGCCATGCGGGGGATCGCTTTCGGTAAAGTTCCACGTCTTGGTGTGCGGTTTTGCCCAGGTGATATTTGGCAGAGAACTCGTCCCTGTAGGAATCGTCGCCGTAGCCCATTCTCGCCACCAGGTCAGAGACCGGCACCCCGGCGTAGGCAACGCGGAACTTGTCGGGGTAGTTGAACACAGAAAGCAGGGAGATCAGGCCGCCGTGACTCCAGCCGACGATGCCTACGCGGGTTGGATCCACGAAAGCCAGATTTTCCACCGCCCAGTCACTTGCCGCGACGACGTCGTCCACTTCCAGGCCGCCGTAGTCGATGGCCCGGTAGAATTCGCTTCCGTACCCGGTTGAACCCCGATACTCCGGAGCTACAACGACGTAGCCCTGCTCCATCATTTCGCGAACAATGTGCGCGTAGTACGTATTGAAATCAGAGTGGACACCGCCGTGAGGCAGGATCAGGAGCGGATGTTTACCCGCCCGGTCGATCTTCTTGGGGACGAATACATACGTGAAAACCTTGAACGGGTGGCGCTCGTTCTTGATCCCGTACGTCTCGGCTCCTTTCGGATTGGGCGGGCCGATGTAAGTAATCTTGTCAATGTCAGCGATATCTCCGACGCGCTGGAACCAGAGGATGTCGTCGACAGCCTTGGATAAGGTCTGCAACTGAGTCTCAAGGCTCTGGATCCGGGCGACCAGAGCCGGCCGGTCGTCAGCCTCCCTGGGCGCCTGTTGTGGTTGGCCCGACAGGTCGAAGATCACGGCGAACGAGATGATGAGAGCGGTGGTCGCTTTTGAGAACATCGGGGTCCCTCCAGGGCGGACAAATCGCGCACCGATGAGGCAGTGCGACGCTTCAGGGCATAATCGTCGCGGTTTTGATGTAATCAAGGTTCGGGAAATCCTTTCGCAGGTACTTGTTCCCCCCTGCCTGGATGAATCGCTGATCCGGGCCGGTGCCGTTCGGCGCACCTTCGCCGTAGCCGGAGTAAACCGAATCCACGACTGACATCCCCTCCACGACCTGACCGATCGGTGCGAATCCCTGGCCGTCCAGGCTCGCGGAATTGTCCTGGAAGTTGATGAACAGTTGGGTGGTACGCGAATTCGGACCTGCGGTGGCGAAAGTAAGGTACCCGCGGCGGTTTGACTGAGTCACCGGGTCATCCGCAATCTCGGACTGCTTCCACGCACGGTTCGCCTCGGGGTTACCGTTTATCCCGAATTGGACCATGAATCCAGGTATTACCCGGAAGAATGCGTTGTCGTTCAGGTAACCGATTTTCACCAGATTATAGAAGCGGTCAGCTCCGAGAGGGGCCCACGCACGGTTCACCTGAATGATGACATCGCCTTTCGTCGTCTCGAACTTCACCCGGTAGACAGGTGGCGCCTGCTCGGTTGCCTGCGTCGGATCCATCAGCGCCGGATTCGCCGCTCCGGGTGCAACTGCGGCGGGCGGTGCCGGTTGCGCGGTCTCAGGCGCGGTCGTTTCCGGGGCTGGCTCTTCACGTTTCGAGCAGGCAGGCACCAACAGCAAAACCAGAACGATTAGAACGATGTTTCGGGCGATCGAGCGCATGGCTTTCTTCCTTTCGCCGCCTATCTTAGCACGCTGCTGAACTCCCGTAGTTCCGGCATCCGTGGCGAACGGCGAGGGGCGAGGCGACACACCCGGCCGTCCGGAGCCGGGGGACATGAACCTACTGTTGTGGTCCGGGCCCGTGTGTCATGATAGTGCCTTTGATGGAACGAGACAGGAACTCAAATCAAACCCCACCCGGGTTTAGCTTCCTGAAAGACCGCCGACCTTGGCGGAACAAGGTGCGACGGGTTTCGGGCGTGCTTTTCGATTTCGACGGCACCCTTACCTCCCCCGCTGGCTTGGACTTCGCGGCAATTCGGGCGGCAATAGGGTGTCCGGACGACCAGACCATCCTGGAGTTCATCAACTCCAAGGCGGGCGCCGAACGCGAGAAGGCCAACCGGATTCTCGAGGAATTCGAGCGCGAGGCGGCGCGGGACGCGAAACCGAACGAGGGATGCGACGAGCTTTTTGCCCTCCTGCGAAGCCGAGGGTTGCCGTTCGGGATCATCACGCGCAACCTGCGCTCCTCGGTGCTCCGGTCACTCGATAATTTTCGGGGGATACAAGCGGGGGATTTCCGGGTCATCTTGACGCGGGAGGAAGCCTTCGCGCCGAAACCGGATCCGGAGGGAATCCGGGTGGCTGCCAAGAAAATGCAGGTTCCGGTTGAGGAGCTGCTGATGGTCGGAGATTTCCGCTTTGACATCGAGGCGGGGACGGCGGCGGGCAGCCTGACCGCTTTTCTGGCCAATAGAGAATCAGGGCCGCTGCCCGAGCTCCTTGGCGACTGCGAGCCGGACTTCACGGTGCTCGACCTTTACGAGCTCACCAATCTGGTCAGGTACCTGCTTCCGCTGCCGAACGGGAAGCTTCCGAACGACATCCTGGGAGCGCTTCTGGCCGGTGTACGGAACGACGATTCGGTTCTGGTCGGGCCGAAGACGGGTGAGGATTTCGCCGCCCTGAAGTGGACCGAGGAGGATTCCGCGCTCGTCCTTAAATCCGATCCTATAACGTTCACGACCGACCGGATGGGCTTGTACTCGGTCATCGTGAACACGAACGATCTGGCGACGTCCGGATGCCGGCCGCGCTGGTTTCTGGCGACCGTCTTGTTTCCGCCGGGTTCAACGGCGGCCGAAGTTCACGATTGCGTGGTCGACATCGACTTCTGGTGCTCAAAATTCGGGCTTACCCTCTGCGGCGGGCACACGGAAATCACCCCGGCAGTTCGACAACGGACCCTTGTCGGCTTTGCAGTCGGCACGGCGCGCCGAGGCCAACTGCTCATGAAGCAGCGGATCGAGGAAGGCGACATCCTCTTGATGACCAAGGCCGCCGGGATTGAAGGAACCGCGATTCTTGCGCGCGAATTCGAAGCCCGGCTTTTGGCATCCGGGGTAACACCGGACGAGCTCAAGCGATCGCGTGCGTTCGAGGAGACTCCCGGAATCAGCATTGTTCGTGAGGCGGCGCTCGCGGCAGAGACCGGGGACCTCTCCGGCATGCACGACGTAACCGAGGGTGGGGTGGCAACGGCGCTGGAGGAACTGGCGACCGCCTGCAAGCACCGCTTCCGGGTGCACCTCCAACGAATCCCCGTGCTCGCCGAGACCGCCGCAGTCTGCTCTCGACTCGGATTGAATCCGCTTGGGCTCATCGGCTCCGGCGCGCTGTTGATATGCTGCCGACCCGCGTCTGCCGCAGCGGTCGTCAACGCAATCGGTTCCGCCGGCATCCAGGTGACCGAGATCGGCCAGGTGCTGGAACCTGGAGAAGGAATCAGCGCACTAGACATTAACGGAAACACGGTCCCCTGGCCGCGGTTCGAGAGAGACGAAATCGCAAGGGCCATGGCCGACGCATGAGCACAGCGACGTGGAAGAAGGACCACAACGCCACCAAGGATTAGCACGATTTTCTCCTTGGAGTCCTTGGGGTCCTTGAGGTCCTTGTTGTCCTTTTCATCCTTGCCGGTATACTGAGTAGCCGTCACTTTAGGGAGACATGAATGGCAGAGAAGGGTTCCAAGAAACACGAGAAGAAACTGAAGAATATCCCTTGGGAGCACAAATGGGGATTCAAAGATACTGAGTTCATCCGGCACCCGGATGGTGCGGTCGAGCTCAAAGGCAGCCGATACCTGCTTTCCGGCTACAAAATGTACGACTTCATGCCTTACGTCGAACAGGTTCTCGGCGTCAAAATCGACCCCCACGATTTCAACCCCGAGCTGGAGAAGAAACACATTGAACCGGCCATCCTCAACCAGGCGTTCTCTGCTGCAATCGCGAGCACTTTTCCGGCCGATCGGTACGCCACCGACGACGAGCAGCGACTCATCCACAGCCACGGCCAAACAACGTCGGAAGAAGTGTACAAAGTTCTTTATTCCCGCCTGGCACGTTATGCCGACATGGTCTTCTTCCCCCATTCCGAGGACGAGGTGAAGAAGCTCGTCGAGTTGGCCAAGACCCACGATGTCTGCCTGATTCCCTACGGCGGCGGAACCAGCGTCAGTTGTGCCCTGAAGCTTCCGGCCAGCGAACCACGGATGATCGTCTCGGTGGACATGAAGAGGATGAACCGCGTTCTCTGGATAGACCGCGAGAACCTCCGGGCGTGTGCCGAGGCGGGGATCATCGGAATGGATCTCGAGGAGTTGCTAAACCGGGAGGGATTCATCTGCGGCCATGAGCCGGACAGCATCGAGCTGTCCACGCTGGGCGGCTGGATCGCGACCAACGCAAGCGGGATGAAGAAGAACCGGTACGGTAACATCGAGCACGTCATCGAGAACATCACGATGGTCACACCCGAAGGGGTAATCGAACAGAAGGATGCCTTTCCAAGGGCATCCATCGGGCTACAACCGCAGAACCTGCTGTTCGGAAACGAAGGAAACCTGGGCATCATCACCAAGGCCGTCTTTCGCATCCATCGCAAGCCCGAGGTGACCAAGTATGGGTCCCTCGTCTTCCGAAACATGGATGACGGCATCGAGTTCCTCCACAAGCTCGCTTACACCGACTACATTCCGGCCAGTATCCGACTGGTCGACAACATACAGTTCAAGTTCGGAATGGCGCTCAAAGCCCATGCGCAAGGCATGAGCGCCTGGGTGGACAAGCTGAAAAAGCTCTACCTGCTCAAGCTGAGGGGCTTCGACCCGGACCAGATGGTTGCCGCCACGGTCGTCATGGAAGGATCGGGAGACCAGGTTCGCTACCAGGAACGCAACCTGTACCGCCTGGCCAAGGAGTTCGGCGGAATCCCGGCCGGAGCGGCCAATGGCCGGCGCGGGTACATGCTGACCTACGCGATCGCGTACATCCGCGACTTCGTCGCAACGTTTCACGCGATCGGGGAGACCTTCGAAACCACGGTGCCCTGGAACAAGATTCAACAGGTGTACAACGCGGTCGTTGCCAAGGCTGGCGAGCGGCACAAGGAAGTGGGCCTGCCCGGGAGCTTCTACGTCTCCTACCGAATCACGCAGATTTACCACACGGGTGTCTGCATCTACTTCATGCTCGGCCTTTACACCAAGGGGATCGAGCACCCGGAGGTGGTTTTTGCAGACATCGAGCACTCGCTGCGCCAGGCGATCATCGACCATGGTGGCTCCATCTCGCACCACCACGGCGTAGGTAAGCTGCGCAAGGACTTCATGAAGGACACGCTCTCGCCGGACAGCATCGAGTTTCTCAAGAGGGTCAAGAAGTGCGTTGACCCGCAAAACATCTTCGGCGCGCGTAACGCGGTCTTCGCGGACGAAGAGTAAGGATTGCGAGGAGGGACAGCATGGGAACAGTCAACCGTCGTCAGTTCATCCAGGCGGGTGTTGGAACTGCGCTTGCCGCGCACGGTCTCTTCACGGACGGGTTCGCCGCCGGACGAAAGCCGAACATCATCTTCATTCTTGCCGATGACCTCGGTTACGGGGACCTCAGCTGCTACGGTCAGGCAAAATTCGCCACGCCGAACATCGACCGTCTCGCTAGGGAAGGAATGCTCTTTCGTCAACACTACTCGGGCAGCACGGTTTGCGCCCCCTCACGTTGCTCTCTGATGACCGGGTTTCACATGGGACACGCGTTCATCCGCGGCAACGCGGGCGAGGGGAAAGGGATACCGCTTCGTCCCGAAGACGTGACTGTCGCCGAGTTGCTCAAGAAGGCGGGTTACAAGACGGGACTGTACGGCAAATGGGGGCTGGGAGTGGAGGAGACCACCGGGCATCCCAACCGGCAAGGATTCGACGAATTCTTCGGATACTTGGACCAGGCCCACGCGCACTTCTACTACACGGATCACCTGTTCCGCAACGAAACCAAGATCCCCCTGGAAAAGGGTCAGTACAGTCATGACCTCATCATGGATGAAGCGCTCGGATTCGTGCGTCGGAACCGAAGTAATCCTTTCTTCCTGTACCTGGCCGTAACGATTCCCCATGCCTCAATGGAAGTGCCCGAAGACTCGATTGCCCCGTTCCGGGACGAATTCGAGGAACAGCCGTTTGCGCCTGGGCAGCACTACTCGGCGCAGCCGACTCCGAATGCGGCCTTTGCGGCCATGGTTTCCAGGCTCGATCAGGGTGTCGGACGGCTGCTTAAGCTGCTCGAGGAAACCGGGATCGACCAGGATACTGTCGTCTTCTTCTCGAGCGACAACGGTCCCCACAAGGAGGGCGGTCGCTCTCCGGATTACTTCCACAGCTCGGGGCCATTCAGGGGCATCAAACGTGACTTGTACGAGGGCGGAATTCGGGTGCCGCTGCTCGCCCGGTGGCCAGGGAAGATTAAGGCGGGTGCCGTGAGCGAGCATGTTTCGGCTTTTTGGGACTTTCTGCCCACGGCCTGCCAGCTTGCCAGCGTCCCAATTCCAAAAGGAACCGACGGAGTCTCAATGTTGCGCGAGCTGTCCGGACGCCGACAGGACCGGCATGACTACCTGTACTGGGAATTCTACGAAAGAGGCTTCCAGCAGGCCGTTCGCCAGGGCAACTGGAAAGCGGTCAAACTTGCGCCGGGGCAACCAACGGAACTGTACGACCTGGGCAGCGATATCTCCGAGGCGCGAAATGTGGCGACGGAGAATCCAAAGATCGTGAGGCGTCTGGAAGAGATTATGCGGCGAGCCCGGACGGAGTCCCAGCACTGGAAAAGCACCTCCTGAATGCGGAATTCGGAACGTGGAATGCGGAATAAAGACCTCGACGGTTTTTCTATTCCGCATTCCGCATTCCCCATTCCGCATTCGGCTCACCCGCCAGCCAGAGCCGTTTCGATCCCCTGAAGTCCCTGGAACGCCCCGGTGGCGATAGCTATGGCAACTGTCCCAGGCTCGTGCGGATTGATCCTGATCAGTTGACTGCACGGACGCCTCGACAGCCTCTCGCCGAGCGACCGGATCGTGGGGATCGCCGTTCCGGCGCCCAGTTCCAGAATCACAGCCGGAGCCCCTTCCCGGGCACTGAGGAAATCATCAAAACGGACTGCCTGCTCGTCCGACCGAGCGCTGATCCAGTCCCAGTCTCCGAACATCAGGATGTTGGGGCGGGCAACCTGCCCGCAACTCGGACAGCGCGGGAATCTCGTGGCTCGCATGGTCGGAGTATCCACGGGAACTTCTTCCTGGTTCTCCCATAGGGACTGGCAGCAGGGTCCAGAGCATTGGAGGTGGTGAATCGAGCCGTGAACTTCGAGAATCCGGTCGGGCGTGTATCCCGCCTTCTGGAACTGTCCGTCGACGTTGGAGGTCACGATGAAATAGTCGAGCCGATAGCAATCAACCCAGTCGAGGATGAGGCGGAATCCGGGATGTGGCACGACTCTTCGATACAGATCGAGACGGTGGCCGTAAAAGCCCCAGCCGAAGGCCGGGTCCCGGGCGAAGTGGGCGGGATTTGCCGCCTCTTCGAAGCGGATTCCCAGGCGGGCGTAAGGCGGGTAGGCCTGCCAGAAACCCTCGACTCCCCGAAAATCCGGGAGCCCCGAATCGACACCCATCCCCGCCCCGGCGGTGATGATCAAGTTACGGGCGGCCGCGATTGCCTTGGCCGCCGCTTCAAACGCATTCATCTTAGCTGCAGAGAGCCCAAGGCGCCCGGTATGGCCGGGAGATCAGCCTGTTGGCCGCCTCATCGCCGACAAACTGCTCCTTGTCAGGATCCCACTTGAGCGGTCGGTTGAGCAGGTAGGCGATGTTCCCCAGGTGGCACACGGCGGCCGAGCGGCACCCGACCTCGACGTCGCAAATGGGCTTGCTGCGGGTGCGGATACAGCGCAGCCAGTCTGCAAGATGGTCGTAGCTCTTGTATAGGTGAATTTCAGTGGGCTTCAGGCGGTGACGCATGAGACTAGTCGGGTTGGTGCGCAGAAAACCGCGATTCACCTCGATTTCGCCGGCGGTCCCGCTAAACATGAGGCCGTTGACCCCCTCTTCCCGCGTCATGATCACACCGTTGGCGTAACGATAGGTCAAAGCCTGGACGTCCTTTCCGTCGGGCGGAAGGATCTCGACCGGGCCTGAGTCGTCCATGCACATTCCCCACTGCCCGATATCGAAGTGATGGGCGCCCCAGTCAGTCATTCCGCCTCCCCCGAAATCCCAGTAATAGCGCCATCGAGCCCAGCCGTCGTAGTCGATAGGCGGTGCCAGCACCGAGCTGTACGGACGCCACGGCGCCGGGCCGACCCAGAAGTCCCAGTCGAGGTTCGAGGGAACCGGCTCGGGGGCAAGAGGATACGCATCCTCCGGCGGACCGCCGACGTTGACCGTGATTTTTTTCAATTCGCCGATATAACCGTTGCGCACCAGCTCGCAGGCAAACCGGAAGCGCTCGTCCGACCGCTGCATGCTGCCGGTTTGAAATACCCGCTGGTAGCGCCTGGCCGCGGTCACCATGGCTCGGCCTTCTCCGATGGAGTTGGCCAGCGGCTTCTCGCAATAAATGTCTTTCCCGGCCCGTGCCGCTTCGACTGCGGCAAGGGCATGCCAGTGGTCCGGAAGCGCCGTCACGACCGCATCGATATCGGATCGGCTCAGCAGTTCGCGGAAATCCTGGTACGCCGTAACGGCCGGCTTTCCGTTTCCGACCGATGACTTGGCGTAGAAGGAGTGAGTCGCCTCGTGTGCCTTGGTCAGTTTTTGAGAGTCAACGTCGCACACGGCAACCACCTGCGTTCCCGCCTGGTTCAGAAATCCGCGAAGCAGAGAGGAGCCCTGCCTACCCGTCCCGATGAACCCCAGCACAATCCGGTCGCTGGGCGGCACGGATCCCTCGGCACCAAGCGCGGAGCTCGGAACGATGGAGGGGAAAACGCCCGCTCCAATGAGGCCGGCGGTTGCGCGTTGGATGAACACTCGACGGCTACTTCGACTCTTCGATGGCATGGTGGGTGATTATAACCCGCAACTCCCAGCCCACCGGGCCGAAAAGCGGCGGATTTTGAACGGCGAATTCGCCCTGCAACTGATTGCTAAAGCATGTCGGGCGGTGGTAGGGCGGATTCGCCTTTTAGGAAAGCGTTTAGGTAAAATCCAAGCCCCGCGCCCCCCCGTAGGCGGGTGACCAGTTTGGCAGCCACAGAGCCGGGAGCGACCAAGCCGCGAAGCGGCTGAGCGACCGGTCACTGAGCTGCTGGCAACAACCTGGTGTTCTCCACCTTATCGCAGGCGCCACGTTAACCGGTCGCTCAGCCGCTTCGCGGCTTGGTCGCTCCCGGCTCTGTGGCTGCGCGGGGCTTGGATCTCGCCAAGCTAAACGCTTTCCCTTTTAGAATCCGCCGCTTTTCGGCCCGGTGGACTGCAGGAGAGCTCGGTAGAGCGATCCCTGCTAAAGGTTCGACCGTCGCGGTGTTAGAATTCACGGCAGGAAGCCCTGAGGGCTGAAAGGAGCCGTTATGAGAATCCGCAAAGAGGATGCACTGGCTTACCACGCGGGACGCCGGCCGGGGAAGCTGGAGGTCGTGCCGAGCAAACCTTGCCTGACGCAACTTGACCTCTCACTGGCCTACACTCCGGGGGTGGCGGTCCCCTGTCTCGAGATTGAGCGTGATCCTCATCTGGCTTACGCGTACACAGGAAAGGGGAACCTGGTGGGCGTGATCAGTAACGGCACCGCCGTGCTCGGGCTCGGAAACATCGGAGCGGCGGCTGGCAAGCCGGTCATGGAGGGCAAGGGAGTTCTCTTCAAACGGTTCGCCGATATCGACGTGTTCGACATCGAAGTGGACACCGAGGACCCGGACGAGTTCATTCGTGCGGTTCGCCTTCTTGAGCCTACGTTCGGCGGGATCAACCTGGAAGATATCAAGGCGCCGGACTGCTTTAAGATCGAGCAGGCGCTCAAGGAGATGATGAATATCCCGGTCTTCCACGACGATCAGCACGGCACCGCGATCATCACCGCGGCGGCCATGATGAACGCGCTCGAATTGGCGGGGAAGAAGCCCTGTGACGTAAGGATCGTGATCTGCGGAGCCGGCGCTGCCGGGATCGCCTGCGGCGAGCTGTTACTGAAGCTGGGAATCGTTCGCGAGCACGTGATGATGATCGACACCAAGGGAGTGGTTTACAAGGGACGCACCAGCGGAATGAACCCCTACAAGGAGCGCTTCGCGCTCGACACTCCGCTCCGGACGCTGGAAGAGGCTTTTCGAGACGCCGACGTATTTATCGGTTTGTCTCAGAAGGACCTGGTGACGCCGGAAATGCTGAAGAGCATGGCCCCCAACCCGGTTGTCTTTGCCATGGCGAACCCGGATCCGGAGATCGAATACGAGGTAGCGAGGGCTGCCAGACCAGACATCATCATGGGTACCGGGCGGTCCGACTACCCGAACCAGGTGAACAACGTTCTCGGCTTCCCCTACATCTTCAGGGGAGCCCTGGACGTCGGTGCCCGCCAGATCAACGACGAAATGAAGTTGGCGGCGTCCCGGGCGCTGGCCGCGCTCGCCAAGGAGGAAGTGCCGGAAATCGTCTTCCGTGCGTACGGGAACCAGCGCTTCGCGTTTGGTCCCGACTACATAATCCCGAAGCCCCTCGATCCCCGGCTCCTCCTGTGGGCGGCGCCGGCGGTGGCCCAGGCGGCAGTAGACAGCGGAGTCGCAAGGGTTCAGGATTTCAATATAGAGACATACCGCGAATCCCTCGAGCGACTGCTCGGGCGCAAGTACGAGGTCATGCGGGTCGTGGTCCAGAAAGCGAGCCGGCTGAAAAAGCGAATCCTCTTTCCGGAAGGCGAATCGGAGAAAATCATCAAGGCGGTTGACCTCATCGTCGGACGCAAGATCGCCGAACCGGTTCTGGTCGGCAGGCGCCCCGCAATCGAGCGGCTACTGGCCGAGTCAGGGATCGAAGCAAGTGCCGTTCAGATCGTCGACCCGTCCGAGCATGCCGACCTCCAGAGCGAGTTTGCGGCCCAGCTCTTCCAAATGCGCCAGCGGAAGGGCATGACGCCGTCACTGGCCAGCTCGGCCGTTCAGCAACCTGAGATCTTTTCTCTGATGATGCTCAAGAACCGCCAGGCGGACGGCCTGGTTTCGGGGGCCGTCGGCGAATATCCCCGGAAGCTCGGACAAGCGCTGCAGATCATCGGAAAGCGGGATAACGTCCACCGGATCTGCGGTGTGATCATTGTCGTCCTCAAAGACAAGCTGTTGTTTTGTGCCGACACGTCGGTGAATTTCGATCCCACTGCGGAGGAACTTGCGGACATCGCGATCCTGAGCTCGGAGATCGCGGATTACTTCAGCATCAGTCCACGGATCGCCTTCCTCTCTTTTTCGAATTTCGGCGCGGTACGCAATGAGCAAACCGCCAAAGTGCAAAGGGCCGTAGAAATCGCTCGTGCACTGAGGCCGGATCTCGTGATGGATGGGGAGATGCAGGTGGGAACGGCCTTGGACGAGGGGCTGGCCACCTCGAACTTCCCCCAGTCACGGATCAAGGGCGACGCGAATGTCCTGATCTTCCCTGAGCTCAACTCAGGCAATATCGGCTACAAACTGCTTCAGAACGTCGGTTCGGCGGATGTGATCGGACCGATTCACCTCGGGATGAAGCAGCCTGTGAACATCACCGACCACACAATGACCGTCTACGATATCGTCCACATGACGGCGATAACGGCCATTATGAGCGAGTTTTCAAAAGGGAGCGCGGTCACGGGCCAAGAGCGGAGCGAGGTCGAGCAATTGATGGTGTAGGAGTCGGCTAGCCGACCCCAAGGACATCAGGGACCGCAAGGACCTCAACGACAAAGGAAAGGCTGTTCGCTTTGTCCTTGGTGTCCTTGAGGTCCTTGAGGTTCCTTGGGGTTCGGCATCCCCAAACTGTCTACTTTCGCCCCAGGAGCCGGACTCTTCCCACGAATGCCC
>CAYQYP010000145.1:0-2852 GCA_964421755.1 uncultured Acidobacteriota bacterium | reverse complement strand
GGCTTTTTGCGAGCCAACCGCCGCTTCCTTCTCGAGGAAATCGCACCTGTCTGCCAGGACATTGCTGCTGTGGTTGGCTTCCTGGATTCCGACGAGACCCGGCGCGGCCCGGATAGCCGCGTGATCCGATACAACGCCGCTGCGGTCATTCAGGACGGTCAGGTGAGCAACATCGTTCGCAAGCGCCTGCTCCCTTCGTATCGTTATTTTGAGGACAAGCGTTACTTTGAGCCGGGTCGAGAGGCGGAGCCGGTGCCCGTCCGCGGCCGGGAGGGAGTTACACCCATCGGCGTCTTGATCTGCGAGGATCTCTGGGATGACGGCTACGATTTCAAGCCAACCGAAGTCTATTGCCAGCGCGGCGCCGAACTGCTCGTCTGCATCAACGCGAGCCCGTTTGTGGCTTCAAAACCGGGCCGGGAGGACGGAAAGAGATTCCGGCGTCGTGAGCAGATTCGACGGAAAATCGCTAAACACCATGTCCCGGTTGCTTACGTCAATACGGTCGGAATCGGAGACAACGGCAAGAATATCATCCCGTATGACGGGGCAAGCGTCGTCTACGACTCCGCGGGACGCCTGGTTTGTGCGCTGGCCGCTTTTGCCGAAGACCAACAGACCCTGACACTGGAGCAGCGGGGAGCTCCGGAATGCCCGGAGCCGTCCCGGGAACGGGAAGAAGAGATATATTTGGCGCTGTCAATGGCGGTTCGGGACTACTACCGGAAGGTTGGCATTTTCAAAGGTGTGCTGGAGGCTGTGTCAGGCGGCATCGATTCGGCGCTCGGAACTGCGATCGCCCACGAGGCCATGGGGCCGGAGCTGGTGACACTGTATAACCTGCCCTCGAAGTTCAACTCCGCGGTCACGCAACGCCTGGCCCAGGAACTGGCCGAGAATTTCGGACTCGCCTACCACGTGATTCCCATTCAGGCAATGGTTGACCGGGTCGTGGAGGACTTCGAACACTACCTGCACCCGGTCCGGGACCCGGTCACGATCGAGAACCTGCAATCGAGGATTCGGGGACTGATCATGATGGCGGAGTCCAACGACCGGCAGGCGCTGCTCTTGACCAACGGAAACGAGACGGAGATCGCGCTGGGTTACGCGACCCTGTATGGCGATATGGTGGGTGGGCTCTCGGTCATAGGCGACCTGCCGAAAACGGACGTCTATCGGCTTGCCCGCTACGTCAACCGCCGTTGGGGCCGACCGGTGATTCCGGAGGGCATTTTCCAGATCCCCGCCTCCGCGGAATTGCGGGAGGGCCAGGTGGACCCGTTTGACTACGAGGTGGTCGCGCCCCTGGTCAACGAGTTGGCGGAAACGGGGTGGGGGCCGGAAGAGTTCGTGGAGCAGTTTCGCAACCGTTCGCTCAGTGCGGACAAGTACTCGACCGGGGTGACGTCGATTTATGACCGGTACACGATCGAGGAGTTCCGGGACCTGACTTTCAGCCTGTACAGGAGCATGAACAATTCGGTCTACAAGAGGCTTCAGGGGGCGCCGATCATTGCGGTTTCCGACAGGGCGTTCGGGTTTGATTTACGGGAGACAATTATTAACGGGTGGAAAGCCTGACGGTTTTCTGGTTATAATTCATCCTTCTTCATCTGAGTCCAACAAGCGGCTCAGACGGCTAGGCTCGATGAGCCGATGCTGACCGGTCAGTAGATGCAGTTGGGGTAGATGCCGAGCACTTCGTTGCAACGCCTGCATCGCACTGTTTCTGAGATCTCTGCAAATCGAGGGATGGACTTCCAGATCTCGACATGATCTGGCCGGACCTCTTCGTCTTCGGCGATCGCGATCACGGGATTGCGGCGGAGATGGAGGACGGCGAATCGGTAGAAGCTGGAGAAATCGCATCGGTAGCAGGAGATCTTACGAAAAGCGACGCTCAGTTCCACGATTTTGAACCGGTCCTCGAACACGGTTTCGCCCGGTTGTACGGGGAACACGGCGCTGTTGAAAACCATGGACGTTAGCTTATCCGATGGTACGGGAAGTGGGCAAGGCCCAAGGCGACCCGGCCGAGGGAGGGCGAGGTCTGTTTAAGTGAAGTATGAGCATCTCTGGCGCAAATATTGGTCGATAAAAATTTCCTCGACGTGGTACTTGCAACTCCAGGGGTGATTGCGTATCATACTCCTTACCGCGTGACACGGAAGTGCTCACCGGTAACAATCCGATCTTTGACAACCAGACAGAAGCAAGCGAAGAGAAGCGAGGCCCGGATCAATTCAATATGAGAGTTTGATCCTGGCTCAGAATCAACGCTGGCGGCGTGCCTAACACATGCAAGTCGGACGCGAAAGCGGGCTTCGGCCCGTGAGTAGAGTGGCGGACGGGTGAGTAACACGTGGGTGACCTGCCTGGCTGCGGGGGATAACTTTTCGAAAGGGAAGCTAATACCGCATGAGCTCTTGTAAGCGATTTCAAGAGGAAAGCCGAAAGGCGCAGCTGGAGGGGCCCGCGCTCGATTAGCTGGTTGGTGAGGTAACGGCTCACCAAGGCGACGATCGATAGCCGGTCTGAGAGGACGGACGGCCACACTGGAACTGAGACACGGTCCAGACTCCTACGGGAGGCAGCAGTGGGGAATTTTGCGCAATGGGCGAAAGCCTGACGCAGCAACGCCGCGTGGAGGATGAAGGTTTTCGGATCGTAAACTCCTGTCCCCAGGGAAGAAAAAAATGACGGTACCTGGGGAGGAAGCCCCGGCTAACTCCGTGCCAGCAGCCGCGGTAATACGGGGGGGGCAAGCGTTGTTCGGAATTACTGGGCGTAAAGGGCGCGTAGGCGGCCTGGGAAGTTCTGGGTGAAAGCCCCCGGCTCAACCGGGGAAG
>CAYQYP010000144.1:0-5201 GCA_964421755.1 uncultured Acidobacteriota bacterium | reverse complement strand
GAACGCTGTAGTAGTGCTGATCGACTTCCACGTGGTAGTCGATGTTGACCCGGACAGTCTTCCACTCGGCGAAGCGGAAGGGCTCGGCCGGCAGCGGCTTCAGAGCGGGCCGGTCCAGCTCGGCGAACAGCCGGGCGCGAGTCGTGTCGAGCTTCCGGAACTTGCGCTCGTTGAGTTTGATCAGCAGCTCGCGGATCGCCTGGTTCAGCTCCGCCAGCGAGAAGAAGGAGCGCTTGCGCAGGGCCGCCAAGATCCAGCGCTCGACCAGCAAAACTCCCGATTCCACCTTGGCCTTGGACAAAGCTGTCAACTCCAAGTGATCCGTCCGCTGAGCAGCAGGTTCGCATCACGCATCCGTTTCACCCGCTGCTCGGACAAGCTTTCCGATTCGTGGTCATCAAAGATCTCTGGGGAGAACTGCGGGTGACCATCGAGTTAAGCCCAGGGAAGTTCGTCTCCGTGCCTCTGAACTGGACCGATCTGGGGCCTCCGGATCCATACCAAACGATCGGACAGGGACGTTCCTGGTTTCGGGTGACGGACTTGCTGGAACTGGCCGAGTTGATCGCCACCCGCCTGCCAGGAGGGGCTAGCCGTGTCAAGTAAATTCCGTCCCGCGTGTCCAAGTAATTTCATCCGTCGCTTAACACTCTTCGGTGACATTGCGAGTTGGGAAACGTCCATAAAGTCCTTTTTAATGGGCCTCGTAAGGCAAAAAGCAGTTGACAAGATCCGCACGTGTGAGCATAATTCTCTTGACACCAATGGCAAAAAAGAGCTCGGCTACCGATCCCAAGCTTCAGGCCCTGCGCGAACAGGGAGCGCTCCATCTCCATCCCGAGTCGGTGAAGGCCGAGGGGTTCGGCCCGGACGAATTCCTGGATCCCCGCGACCTGGTTCAGGTCAAGTACGAAATGCTGCGCGAACACCGCTTGAAGGGACGTCCGGTCAAGGAAGTGTCCCGCGAGTTCGGCGTCAGTCGACAGGGTTTTTACCTGGCCGAGGCGGCCTTCGAGCAGGAAGGGATGCCAGGCCTCTTACCTCAGCGGAGGGGACCCAAGGGCGCTCACAAGTGTACGGATTCCATCCTCGACTTCGTGGGACAGTGGCGACAGTCGCCAGGGCCCGAACCGAGTGTCGTCGAAGCCATCGAGGACCGTTTCGGCGTCAGGCTTCACCCTCGTTCGATCGACCGGGCTTTGGCCCGGCGCAAAAAAAAACCGCGTGCCCAGCGCCAGTCCGAGAAATAGGCGGCTCAGCGCTCGATTCGAAGGCTTACGAGTCGCAGTACGAAGCCGTGCGGCGCGAGGCTTTCGGAGGCGGCTGGCAGCGGGGCCGTGGTTTGACGCTGCTCCTCTCCCGGGGCATGAGCGCCTGGATCAAGGCCCTTTCCCAACTGCTCGGCCCACGGCTGGCCACGCAGCCGGCGAAGCCCACCCTTGACCGGGTCGAGTTCAACCCCGAGATCGGATCGGATTTGACCCTGATTCTCGCCAGTATGGTCCGCGCTTGTCAGGAGGAAGCACGCCTATGAGTGAATCGCACAAGATCCGCCCCGAGCATCTGCGCCGGCAAGCCTGGCTGTATGTCCGCCAGTCATCCCTGCGTCAGGTCCAGGAGAACCGGGAAAGCACCGCCCGGCAGTATGATCTGAAACGCCGGGCCCAGGCCCTGGGCTGGGCGGTTGACCAGATCGTGGTGATTGATGAGGACCTGGGACTCTCCGGGGCGACGGCCCAGGATCGAGGCGGGTTTCAACGCCTGGTCGCGGAAGTGGGGCTGGGCCGGGTGGGTCTGGTGATGGGCCTAGAGGTCTCCCGGCTGGCGCGCAGTTCCAGTGACTGGCATCGACTCCTGGAGATCTGCGCGCTGTCGGACACCCTGATCCTGGATGAGGACGGTCTCTATGATCCGGGGCACTTCAACGATCGCCTGCTGCTCGGCCTGAAGGGGACGATGAGCGAGGCCGAATTGCATATCCTGAAAGCTCGCCTCCTGGGAGGTCAGGTGAACAAGGCCCGGCGCGGCGAGTTGTGGGTCGCTCCGCCGATCGGATACGTGTGCGATTCCAACGGTCGACTGGTCCTTGACCCCGACATCCAAATCCAAGCCACGGTGCGCCTGCTCTTTGAGACCTTCCACAGGTTGGGATCAGCCGAGGCGGTGGTTCGCCATTTCCATCAGGAGGGACTGAGCTGGCCCCGCCGGCTGCGCACCGGCCCGCGGGCCGGGGAGGTGATTTGGGGCCAGCTCGAGCACAGCCGCACGCTCAACCTGTTGCACAATCCACGCTATGCGGGAGCTTATGTCTGGGGACGCTCCCGACAACAGAAGGTGGGGTTCGGAGGACACGTCCGCTACCGGCGCCTGCCCCGCGAGCAATGGAAGGTATTTATCCCCGATGCGCACCCGGCCTACATTAGCTGGGAGCAGTTCGAGGCCAACCAGGCAGGGCTGCTCGAGAACGCCAACGGGTACGGCCTGGACCGTCGCAAGAGTCCGGCGCGAGAAGGGGCGGCCCTGTTACAGGGAATGGTGGTTTGCGGGATCTGCGGGCGACGCATGACGGTCCGCTACTATAATCGCGGAGGACACCCTGTTCCCGATTATCTGTGCCAGCGGGTAGGGATCGAAACGGCGAGCCCCAGCTGTCAGGTGATTCCGGGGACGGGCCTCGACGACGCGGTTGCCGATGTGGTCTTGCAGACGGTGAGCCCGAAGGCTCTTGAAGTGGCGCTCGAGGTCTTCGAAGAGCTGAGGCAACGCCGGGCGGAATTGGACCGACTGCGCCGGGCGCAGGTGGAACGGGCGCGTGAGGATGCCGAGCTGGCCGAGCGGCAGTATCTGCTGGTTCGACCTGAGAACCGGCTGGTCGCGGATGCCTTGGAGCGCCACTGGAACGAGAAGCTTGCCGAGCTTGCCCGCCTGAGCGAGGAGTACGCACAGGCCCGCGAGAAATTGGCAGCCGATCTCAATCCCGCGGATCGGGAGCGCATCCTCGCCCTGACCTCCGATCTTCCGCGGGTTTGGAAAGATCCCCGCACTCCGTGGCGGGAGCGCAAGCGTATGCTCAGACTCCTGATCGAAGACGTAACGCTGCTTCGGAACGGACCTCAAATCCGCATCGGCATCCGTTGGAAAGGCGGAGCGACCAGCACTCTGGAGCGCGCCGCTCCGTTACCGGTCGCGGACCAGGTCCGGACTCCTCCCGACATTGTGGAACAAGTCCGGGCCCTGGCCTCCCTGCAGACGGATCAACAGATCGCCGCCACCCTCAACGGCAGGAATCTTCGTTCGGGCAGGCGCAATCGTTTCAACGCGCGCATCGTCAAGCTGATCCGCCACGCCTATGCACTCCCCAGCCTGTGCGATCATCTGCGATCTCAAGGTTGGCTGACGGTCCGAGAGGTCGCATCAGTGCTCGGTGTCCATTACCAGACGGCCAAGAACTTCGCCATTAAAGGCGTCCTCGAGGCCCGGCGAGTCAACGACAAAGACGAGATCCTGTTTGCGCCCTTGACCGGACCGTTGCCTAAGGCGCAACCTGGAAAGCGCTTTAAGGACCGTCGACGCTTTGCCGAGTGTGCGTCGAATCGACACAACGAGGTGCAGTATGAAGCCTAAGCTTTGTCGCGTGGTTTGCGCACCCGAGCGGGGAGGATCACCGTCTGGTAGTGCTCGGCCCATTCCCGATACGTGGGGTTCAGGTCGGGTTCATAGAAGCAGGGGGACTTCACCGCAGTCTTCCAGTTATCGGGGACCACCAGGGTCGGGACCCCGCCGAAAAACTCCAGAGCCCGGGTGTGCGAACCAATCCAGGAGGGCAGATCCCGATGTTCGGTCGCTTCCGCATAGGTGTAGTTGCTGGCGCCGAGCACCGCGACAAACACCGAGGCCTCGCGCGTCTGGCCGGTCGCCGGGTCGGTCCATTTCACGGTCGGGCCGGCATGATCGACAAACAGCTTGTCCCCGGCGCGGTACTCCTGGCGCAGGGCCAGGTCGAGTTTGCGCGCCCATCGCGAGTAGAGCTCACAGAAGCGGCTGTACTGATAGCCGTCCGGGTGGATCTGCTTGTACTCCTCCCAGAGCAGCTGCAGGGTCACGTGACGATTCGCACGCAGCTCCCGGTGGATCGACTGGAAATCCGGCTTCGGCACCGAGCCGATCGGAAGGGGGCTGCTTCCCGGAAAGAGAAGCCGCTCCAGAGCGCCGTCATCCAGATCGTCGGGAAGCGGCCAGCTGAGCCCCGCGGCCTTGGCCCGGCTGAGATAGTTGAGCACCGAGGAATGCGGGATCGAGCAGCTGCGGGCAATCTGCCGGACCTCCAAACCACGATCGAACTTTAACCTGAGAACTTCCTTCACCTTGCGCATCGACAACCTCCTTGCCGGCATGCCACCTCCTCTCGAAAGAGGTCACATTACCAGCGGTTGTCCCGCGCGCTTCGCAGTCGATTTGGCCGATTCCGGGGATGTTGACCACCATTCCGGGGATCTTGACCAGTGTTCCGACGCATGTTGACCACCCGTTCCACGATGTTGACCACCATTCCGGAAAGGCCGGAAAAGTGGTCAACTTCGGCTCGGAACAAGTGGTCAACTTCAGCCCGGAATCGGTGGTCAACTTCGATTGGAATCAGTGGTCAACTTGGGCCGGAGAACGCAGCAGGGACAACCTACCACCTGATGATCGGATCGTTCGACGCGGATGGGGGCGCGAATCTCTACTTTTTCATCGAGGAGGCCCCCACCCCGTCGCCGTTGCAAATAGAGTCCGAACTGGACCGGGTGGGGTGGTTTGACCCGAAGTCCCGGGTTGTGAGGATCGGTGGGAAGGTGTCTAGCTCCCGTTTAGCCCGGTATTTCGTGGATGGTTATGTGCTGCAGAAGGTGGAAGGCCACGCCCCAGTTTTCGGCGACTTCAATCTCGAAGGGTGGGTGGACGGCGAGAGCATGTGGCAAGCCAAGGCTGTAAGTCTGAACGGAGCGTTCACTGCCGGAAAGGCTACACTTGTAGTTCATATATCCGGCTACGGCTCGGCGGAATGGTCGTATGACCCCTTCTCCTTCTGGGACTCTCAAATAGTACAGATACGCGGCCCAGGAAGCGGAAAATGAACGGTACCTGGAGCCGGATCTTCCAATATGTCGGGCGATTACACCGATTGCGCGAACGGAAGCGGGAGGTCGTGGTGTACGACT
>CAYQYP010000143.1:0-3723 GCA_964421755.1 uncultured Acidobacteriota bacterium | reverse complement strand
GTATGATAGCTAATAAGCTATCAGCGATGCAATTACTCGTGACCGCCCGTTCATGAACGCTCATCGGGTGACGGTCGAACAATGCCATCGCCTCGAACCAGCATTCTCAGACGTGGTGCAGGGGGCGTGCTGCAGGGGACGGAGTTCTCGAAGCCAGAGTTCTCAAAGCCAGCACCCGAGCCAGCAGAGAGACCGCAGCGGGGCCATAGGAGTGGGCCGTCGTGCCGTCCGAAAATGGGTGTCCATATTTTTGTTACGGCGTCGGACATCGCCAGCCCCGGGGCAGCCAACGCGATGCGGGGCGGATGTTGTGGTCAGGGACACGGAATGGGGGCGCCGCCGCGGCACACCGAGCCCGGTCGGAGCCGCGCACGCAGCGAGGCTGTTGAAAAAGCCGCAGAATTGCCCACCGCCGGTCGCGATATTGCCTCTTGTGTCACTCTTCGATCACTTTCATTGCTCGACGCCATGCCCTGAAAGACATCAGAACCGCAAGTGGAGCGAAGCGGAGCGCGCGGGCCCAAACTGTTACCGAAGTTGAGGAATCCTGCAAAACGTCTCGTTCATTGCAGATTGTTTGGGGCCCGCGCGCTCCGCTTTGCTCCACTTGCGGTTCTGATGTCTTTCAGGGCATGGCGTCAGATATGTCCGGTGGGCTGCCGGCGTTTTTCACCGGAAGGCCTATTGCTTTTCCTGTCAACATTTTCAACAGCCTCGCAGCGCTTTCCAGCGGAGTAAGCGGGTTCTTGCCCCGGACATCTGGATCCTGCCAGACGATCGGCCCGGTCGACACTCGGACGTAAACACTGCCCGACAATTAACACTCCTGTAAGACTTTTCGATTGCTATTTTTTTAGCAGCTCATATAATGCGACAAATTTCGCAGTATTGGAGGTTGTGTCATGAACCGAACTCGGATCGTAACGGCCTTGACGGCTTGCTCTTTGGTATTTCTCTTTGTCCTTTTCGTCACTGCCAGGTCGGATGTTTCGCGCTTCTCGAGTTTGACGAATTGCGCAAGTTGCCACGACGGCACCAGCAGTCCGTCGGGCGGAGCGACTTTCGGCAACGTCCCGTCAACATACACGCCCGGGCAAACCTACAACCTGACCCTCACTCTCACAGGAGGGACAGTCTACGGTTTCCAGGTCGCAGCCGTTTATTCCGACGCCACGAAGGCCGGGACCCTGAGCTCTTCGACGGCAAACACGACCATCACAAGTTCAGGACTGCTGGTCAATACCAGAGCGCTGAGCTCGGGGACAATCGCCGTTCAATGGACGGCTCCGAGCCAACCCCAGGGTCCGGTCACTTTTAAGACCAACTCCCTGTCTGCCAACGACAATGGAAGCACCTCGGGTGACAACACGTTTTCCAGCTCTGCAACGGTGTCTCCCGCAGCCGCGCCTCCGCCCAACCAGCCGCCGCAGGTTAGCAGTCCAGGCAACCAGACCAGCGCAGCGGGGACGACGGTTTCGCTGCAGATCCAGGCCTCGGACCCGGATGGCGGTTCGCTGAGCTACAGCGCCACCGGCCTCCCCCCGGGTCTTTCCATCAACGCAACCACCGGCCGCATTAGCGGGACTATCTCGGTTTCGGCGTCGGGGACCTACAACACCCGGGTCACGGTCTCGGACGGCGCCGCCTCGGCCAACGTGTCGTTTACCTGGACGGTGACGGTGACGGCACCCCCCAACCAGCCGCCCCAGGTTAGCAGTCCAGGCAACCAGACCAGCGCAGCCGGGACAACGGTTTCGCTGCAGATCCAGGCCTCGGACCCGGATGGCGGTTCGCTGAGCTACAGCGCCACCGGCCTCCCCCCGGGTCTTTCCATCAACGCAACTACCGGCCGCATCACCGGCACTGTTTCGTCGTCGGCCTCGGGGACCTACAACACCCAGGTCACGGTCTCGGACGGCGCCGCCTCGGCCAACGCGTCGTTTACCTGGACGGTAACGGTGACGGCACCCCCCAACCAGCCGCCCCAGGTTAGCAGTCCAGGCAACCAGACCAGCGCAGCCGGGGCGACGGTCTCGCTGCAGATCCAGGCCTCGGATCCCGACGGCGGTTCGCTGAGCTACAGCGCCACCGGGCTCCCCCCGGGTCTTTCCATCAACGCAACTACGGGCCGCATCACCGGCACTGTTTCGTCGTCGGCCTCGGGGACCTACAACACCCGGGTCACGGTCTCGGACGGCGCCTTGACGGCGAGCGCTTCATTCACCTGGACGGTAACCGCCACCCCTGCCTCGAACCATCCGCCGCAGGTGACGAGTCCCGGGAACCAGACGAGCAGCGCCGGGGCCACGGTTTCGCTCCAGATCCAAGGCTCGGACCAGGACGGTGATCCGCTGAGCTACAGCGCGACCGGGCTCCCGCCAGGATTGTCCATCCACTCGACCACCGGCGAGATCAGCGGGACCGTGTCGCTTTCGGGGCCCGATGTCTACACGGTGACTGTATCCGTCTCGGACGGGACGGAGACGGACAGCGCAACCTTCAGCTGGACCGTTCCCGCGGAAGAGTTTTCCGAAGCCCTGCACTTCTCTCAATTCGGAAACGGCACCAGCCCCAGATGGATAACGGGGACCGAAGACGTGAAGTTGTCCAGCCAGATCACGCTCGTGAACCTGAGCTCCACGAAGCAGGTCCAGGCAGTTGTCGACATCCGGGATGATGACGGCAACCTCCTGCATGTTGGGCTCAACGGCGAACCGACCGGCGGATCAAAGCAAGTCGTCATTCCCGCAGCTGGATCGGTGTTTCTGAAAACGGATGGAACCGGCGACCTGCGGACGGGTTCGGTCATCGTGAGGTCGGACCGGGAGCTCTCGGGCGCCATCGTCGTCGGCAGCGAGCTGGGGCGTATCGCTTACGCGGACAACCAGGCGGTCGGGGCGTTCCTTGCGCCGGCCAACCAGGACGGCCTGGGCACCGGGGCCAATGCCGAGATCGTCCGGATTGGCGTCTCCATCATGAACCTCGAAGACGAGGAGACGACCGTGTCGCTGCAATTGCTCGACGCCGAGGGCAGATTGCAGGCTACCGGGCAGGTCACCCTGCCGCCGCGCGGTCACCTGGCGCGTTTCATCGACGAGTTGACGTGGTCGGGTGTGCCAAACTGCAACGGGACGTTGCGAGGCGTTGTTGAGGGAACCGGGCGGGTCGCGGTAGCGGTCGTAGGCGTTGCCCCCACTGGTTTCTGGTCACTGCCGGTCATTCCTCAGGACTGATCCAGGGGCGGCGCGCTGTCATTTGGGTCGTTGAGGCGGTTCCACCGCAAGGGGGCGGAACGTCCAACGACCCGCGGGCGCGCCGCCTCCGGCAACCGCCTGAACAGGGGGACGGCCACGGTATTCACCTTGTTCCCGTGCCCTGTGTTCAAGGAGCTAGTCGGCTTGGTCAGAAAGACGGTCGGATTGGCCGGGCCCTTGCGTGAGTTGCTATCATGAGCCCGATGGATACCGACGTCACCAGTTTGACCAGACGCCAGTTCATTCTGTCCGCCTGTGCCGGGATTGCCAGCTCAGCTCGCGTAGGCGCCGGAACGCGACGCCGTGTCCTGCTGCGCTCATCCTGGCAGATCTTGCGAAGCGCAAAATCGTCCCGCAGTTCAGCGCCCATTGCACTCAGAAGGACGACGTGTTCAACGTTTTGGCGGGACATCGCCTCGACGAATGGCAGGGCCGTGACATCGGCGTGATCATCACCCGGACGAACGGT
>CAYQYP010000142.1:0-6661 GCA_964421755.1 uncultured Acidobacteriota bacterium | reverse complement strand
GCAAGGTCATTCAGCGCCCGCCACGATTCGAGCCGGACAGCTGGGTCAGAATCCTGCGTGCCCGCCATCGCGTCGCCAAGCGCCGGCTTATACTTACGGAGCGCCAAGACCCGGATGGCTGCTGCCCGCAGCTGTGGGTCGTTGTTCTTCAAATACCCGGCGATTGCTTCATCGACGCCGGATCCGCGAAGCAACCTCAGGCTTTCGGAGGCACTCCGGCTTTCCTCCTGTTCCGCTTTGATTGATTTGAACAGCGGATCGACGGTCCCCTGGTCACCCAGCGTCCCAAGGGCCCGGATGGCTGCAAGACGCACGGCCTGATCGGTGCCAGGAACCAGCAGTTGAGTCAACGCCGCGAGCGCGGATTTGTCGCCCCGCAACTCGAGGCTGCTCACCAGTAGAAGCTGGCTGACCGGCTTCGCCTGGGGGATCGCCCCCACAAGGGCGGAGGTAACATCGGGGCCGGTCAGTTGGTTCACGAACCGGGCACCCGCATTTCGAAGCACCGGACTATCGCTTTGGATTGCTGCGACCAACGCCGCAGTCGCTCCCTTCCCTTCCGCCCGCACCAGTCCGCCAAGGGCAGCCGCCTGAACGACCGCCGGCTGGGTTGTCGCGGAAAGGTCCCGGTAGATCTGCGCGGCGGCCGCCTTGTTGTTCGCGGCCAGCAGGGAATCGGCTGTCATGAGATAAGCATCCGCCCAAGTGGGCTGAAAGCGTTCCGGAACGCTGAGGGATTTCAAGGCCCTCGCCGCTTCATCGCCCCCGATTCGCCCGATCGCAGCGATCGCTGACTCGACGATCCCGGGATCCTGGTCCTTGACCAGCGCAGCCAGGAACGGCAGCGAAGTTCGATCTCGCAGGTGGCCAAGCGTGTTGACCGCCTCACGTCTCTCCTCGCCTTTAAGCGCGGTCAGCCGGTCCCGGATCAAGCGGGGGACTTCCGGACAAGGAAGGACTTGAAGTGCCGCCAAGGCTGCATGGGTTATCTCCCGGTCGGGAACCAGTTGAGCCAGGGGCAGGGCGCTTCGGCAACTGCCCACCCGGGGCATCAACAACGCGGCCGTCTGCTTGGCTGCCACGGTTGCCTTACGCGAGCCAAGAACCTGGAGCAGCGTCGCCTCGATCGCTTCCCGGCCCTTGCCGTCGGCCTTTCGGATCTGCTCCTCGATCAGGTTGAAGGCGGCCCGGTCCTGTCCGTACTCGTACTTGATCAGGTCATCGACCGCCGCTTCGCCCTGCTGGGCGCGAACACCGGCGGGCAGCAGGCTGAGCGCGGCGAGGACGACAGCGCCGCAAATGCAGTTACCGATTCTTCTCATGGATAACTCCGGAATTGTGTCCGACTTCCAAATCGAACGGGGTCCCAGTTGCGAGTGGGACCCGTAAATGGCTTGGGCTACAGGTGCCAGGGGCTCCGCATCGGCCGATAGAGCATTGCCTGGGCACCCACGTCCTCCATCACCTTTTCCTGGACGGGGTCCCAGCGCAGCTTGCGCCCAAGTTGCATGGAGATGTTCAACAGATGGCAGATGGTCGCGGAGTGATGTCCTACTTCCACCGGCGCCATCGGGTTCTGCCGGGTCTTTACCGCGTTCAGGAAGTCCCGATGATGCCCTGGGCTGCGCCCCAGCTGGATCTCGTTCGGTCCGATGACTTCCTTTAGCAGAGAAGCGGGCTCCGCCTCGAGATTGCCGCCATGGACATGAATGAACACCCAACCATCGCTTCCTTCGAACTTGACACCTCTGGGCTCGTCGGTGCCTCCGATCATCCGGACGCCGTTCGCGTATTTGCATTCAAAATTGAAATTGAAAAAGGTACTCCACAGGTCGCTTTGCGGCACCTGGCCGCCGGCTTCGTACTCGATCGGTGTGGTGTCGTCGGTCCCGTTGCCGAGCTGCGCCAGATCGATTACGTGCGCCCCACGATCGGTCATCTCTCCGCCGCCATACTCGATGATGAATCTCCAACCGAAATGACAACGCCTAACGGTGTAAGGAAACCAAGGGGTATGGCCCAGCCACATGTCGTAGTTCAGGACGTCCGGGACCGGCATAGGAGGGTGCGGCGCTTTGTCATTGAGTACTGCCAGGTGATGAGGCTCGGAACAAGGCAGGTTGATCCGCATGGTGTGCAGCTTCCCAATTCTGCCGTTGCGGACCAGCTCGCATGCGTAACGGGCATTCGGCCTGGAACGTTCGTGGCTTCCTGTCTGGAGGACTCGACCGTACCTCTTGACCGTGTCAAAAAGCGCTCGGCCTTCGGCAATCGTATTCGTCAACGGCTTCTCGCAGTAAATGTCCAGGCCGGCTTTCGCCGCCGCCGTGGCAATCAGGCCGTGCCAGTGGTCCGGCGTGCAGACAGTAACCGCGTCGATTCCGCCGTTCGCCAGCAACTCCCGAAAATCCACGTAGTTCTTACAGTCCTGGTTCTCGTAGCGGGCGTTGACGAGCCCGATTGCGCTCTTAGCGTGCGCGGTGTCGACATCGCAGACCGCGACGATCTGGACGTCCGGCTCGGCCATGAACGCCTTGAGGTTGAAGGTGCCCTGACCTCCGGTTCCGATGCATCCCATGACAATTCGGTTGCTCGGTGCAACTGCGCCGTCAGCGCCACGCGCCGAAGCGGGGACGATGGTTGGAAACCCGACGGCCGCCGCGCCAACCGACGCCTTCACCACGAAGTCCCGACGGTTTATTCGTTTCATGATGTTTCTTATATCATGGCGACGATAGCGACCCCAAGAACCGCAAGGACAGCAACGACAGCGACGACAGCGACGACAAGACCGATATGGTCTAACGCTTTTGTCGCTGTTGTCCTTGTTGTCCTCGAAATCCCTGAGGTTCTTGGGTCGCCGCGGTCGGTTATCTCGGGTGATCCAATTCCAGGCCAACGCGGAAGCCCACATACGCTAACTGATAAGCCTCAGGAGCGCTGCTCCGAGCGGCGGGACGCAAAGCCGGCTTGAAGTTCTTCCACGACCCGCCGCGCAAGACACGCGCCCGGCCGGTCAGGGGGCCACGCGGATCTTCGACCGACGCCTGATCATAGGGTGCATAGTAGTCGAGGCACCATTCCGAGACGTTGCCCAGCATGTCGTAGAGGCCCCATCCATTCGGTGATTTTGCGGCCACCGGGTGGCTGGCACCTTCGGCGTTATCCGCGTACCAGGCCGCCTCGATGATCGGGGAAGTATCGGTGGCCTCGCTTCCTTCGGCCCGGCAGGCGAGTTCCCATTCGGCTTCCATCGGGAGCCGATATGTGCGTCCCTCGCGCTCGGACAGCTTCCGGCAGAACTCGACCGCCTGCGTCCAGGAGACGCTGTCGACCGGCAGGCTGTCACCTCGATTGGCACTCGGGTTGTTCCCCATCAGATCGGCCCACTGCTTTTGGGTCACCTCGGTGGTCGAGATGGCAAACGCGCGCGTAATCCGCACGGTGTGGAGCTTCTCCTCCTGCTGCCGCATCGGCTCGTCCGCGGGGCTGCCCATGCGAAATTCAGCAGGACGGACCATAACCAGAGTCATCCCGATTGAATTGGTGACGGTCTCGGCCCGGGGGGAGACCAGAACGCAGAAAAGCATAGTGAGGGGAGAAATTTTGATGTGCATAGGAAAGGGACTCCCGTGCGCTAGCAAGAGTTTCGGGGACACAAAACTTAATTCCTCTGCCTACGGGGAGGCCGGATTAACGGTGAGGGAATTAAGTATTATGTCCCCGAAACTATCAGTCGCTCAGCCCTTTGGGCAGGGGCTCGAGGCGCTCGTTGGCTTTCAGCATCTCGTCCCAGGTTGCTTCGCCGTGTTTGTAGGCCGCCATCCGCCCGAGGACGGTCGTTAGATTGCTGCGGACCGAGGGGGCAACCGTCGCGTTGGAATAGTCGCCTTTTGTCACGTTCTCGTAGAACGCGGCAATGTTTGCGATTGCGCCGTTCGGGTACAGGTTGTCGACCTTGCCGCCCTTGAAAGGCGTTTTTCCGCGGATACTGACGTCGGCGAAATAATGGGTGTCGATGGTCCCCTCGGTGCCGTACATGCGGCAGCAGATGTCGTCCCAGCCCGCGCCCAGTTGCTTGGATGCAAAACTGACGATCACGTCGTTCGGGAAGGTGTAAATCACGGAGAAGTTATCCCAGCAGTCACCCGCGGTCCGCGCTTTCTGCCCCCCGGTTCCCACGGCCTTGAGCGGATGGGCATCGAGAATCCAGGTGGCGACGTCCAGCGAGTGGATGTTTTGCTCGGTGATCACATCGCCGGATAACGCTCGGATCAGCCCCCAGCCGCGCAACTGGTTCTCGAGCTTGTTCGGATCCGGCTTCAGGTGCTCGGCATGCAGCCCCCATGTCGGGCCACAGATGTAGGTAGCCTCGCCGCTGATGATGCGTCCGATGTCCCCATACTGCGCCCGCTTAACGGCTTCCCGATACAGAGGATCGGTGCGGGTCTGAAAATCAACCAGGAGAACGCGTTTATTCGCTGTCCCTTTCTTCCCTGTTTGTTCGACCGTCTGACACCCGGGCGCGTCCACCGCGATCGGTTTGGCCAGGTAAACGTGCACCCCCGCGTCAATTCCAGCGGCGGCCTGCCAGGGATGGAAATAGGGCGGACTCTCGATCGCTACTGCGTCCGGTTTGGTGTCCAACAATCGCTTGTACGCGTCCAGGCCCGTAAACCGTCGGTTGGCGGGCACCTGCAATTTGTTCCCCGCATCGTCGACGCGGTCCTGAAAATAGTCCGCTGCCGCCACGAGGTTGTAGCCGCCATGTTTCTGGAATAAACCGGCGATCCACGTTCCTCTGACACCAGATCCGATCAGCCCCAGGTTGATTTTGGAATTCGCCTGGAAGCCTCGGACGGTGCTGGCCTGCATGATTGCCGGGGCTGCCGCCGCGGCTGCAATGAACTGCCTCCGGGTGTGCTTTCGTTCAGGCATGGGCTTCTCTCCTTTTGGGGCTAAGGTGCCACAGCCCCGAGCGGGATACCAGAGAATTCTTGGGCGAGCCGAGGGCCCGAGCGCGAAGAAATCATTTATGAGGTACTGTATTAGGAAACACCAAGCCACACGGGCCAAGCTGGGAAAGCATAGCAACATGCTCGACACGCCTAAAATAGCTGAGAACCCTTTGCGGGAAGGCATCCGGCTGGAAAAAACAGGGGGGCCCTGCCTCGTCGTCATATTCGGAGCGACCGGCGACCTGGCGAGGCGAAAGCTCATTCCGGCGCTTTTCCGTCTGGTTCAGCAGCGCCTCCTGCCCGCTGAATTCGCCGTGCTGGGGCTGGGTCGAACCCAGATGGACGACCCCGAGTACCGGGCACGGATGAGACAGGCGGTCGAGGAGTTTTCCGAATCGCCGAGCATCGACGAGGAAGTATGGGCCTCCTTCGCCAATGCGCTGCACTATCTTCCTTCCAACATCCTTAACCCGGATGATTTCCCGAGGATCAAGCAGCGGCTTGCGGAGGTCGACGAACAGCACGGCACGCAGGGCAACTGGCTCTACTACCTCTCGACCGCCCCGGAATTCTACGCTCCTGCTGTTGAACATCTCGGACGCTCGGGGATGGCGATATCCGAACGGGGATGGACCCGCGTCATTATCGAGAAGCCGTTCGGGTCCGACCTCGAGACGGCAAGGCAACTGAACCAGCAGATCCTCCACCACCTGGACGAATCGCAGATCTACCGAATCGATCATTACCTCGGAAAGGAAACCGTCCAGAACCTGCTGGTTTTTCGCTTCGCCAATGGCATTTTCGAGCCGCTCTGGAACCGACGCTACATCGATCATGTGCAGCTGACCAACGCGGAAACGGTCGGGGTGGAGGGGCGTGGCGATTACTACGAGAAAGCCGGCGTGGTCCGTGACATGATTCAGAACCACGTTTTTCAGATCATCTCCCTGATCGCCATGGAGCCACCCGCCCGACTCGACTCCGAGTTTGTCCGCAACGAGAAGATAAAAGTGCTGCACAGCGCGCGGCCTTTTACGCCCGAGCGCGTCGGCCTGGAGTGCGTGCGCGGACAATACGGGCCGGGCGCGATCAATGGTGCACCCGTGCCCGGCTACCGAGAGGAAAAGGGCGTCTCCCCGGATTCGAGCACCGAGACATTCGCGATGATCACCATGTATTTCGACAACTGGCGATGGTCCGGAGTGCCGTTTTACATCCGCTCGGGCAAACGTCTTGCCAAGCGAGTGACGGAGATCGGGATCCAATTCAAGGCGGCGCCACACCAGCTGTTCAGCTCGGCACTCGAGCAGGGTACGCCTAACCAGCTGATCCTCCGCCTGCAACCGGACGAAGGAATCACGATGCGGTTTGCGGCCAAGGTCCCCGGCCAGACGACCCGTATCCGTGACGTCAACATGGATTTTCGTTACGGCGCCTCGTTCGGCGTCCCCCTGGCGGAAGCCTACGAGCGCCTGATTCTCGATTGCATCCAGGGGGATTCCACTCTGTTCGCCCGAAACGATATGACCGAGCGCGGCTGGGAGCTCGTGATGCCGATTCTGGAGGCGTGGCAATCCAGTCCCGCAGGCCAGTCGTTTCCGAATTATGAGGCGGGAAGCTGGGGACCGGGGGAGGCGCTCGAGTTGCTGAAGGCGACCGGCCGCGCCTGGCGCCGGACGTAAATCAGCGGGCAGCGGGCAGTG
>CAYQYP010000141.1:0-40367 GCA_964421755.1 uncultured Acidobacteriota bacterium | reverse complement strand
CCAGGACGTTGTGTTTGACCGAATTGAGCGAGACACCGACCGGCTGAATGAGATGGTCGGCCGGCTCCTGACGCTGGCGAGGCTCGATATGACTGCCGCATCTCCGGAAATGAGTCGGATCGCTTTAGACGCGCTTGTGTCGGAGGTAGTGGCGGACGTCCAGTTCGAGGCCGAGGAGCGCGACTGCAGGGTCGAGTTCGCGTGTGAGCAAAACTGTTACATCGAGGCCAATCCGGCCCTGGTGCGCAGTGCGGTCGAAGACATCATCCGAAACGCGATCCGATATACCGTCAGCGGAACGGCGGTTGAAGTTCGCCTCGAATGTCGCCAGGGCAGCAACGGTCATCATGCGGTCCTTCGGGTCTCTGACCGGGGACCCGGCGTTCCCCAGGCTGAACTGGCCAACATTTTCCGGCCCTTCTATCGCGTTGGCCAGGCGCGCGACCGCAAGTCAGGCGGCGTGGGACTCGGGCTGGCTATCGCTGAACGCGTAGCCCGTGTGCACGGCGGAAGCGTCCAGGCGGAAAACCGGCCCGGCGGCGGGCTGGAGGTTGTGTTGACGTTGGCGGCGGCCAAGACTGCGATGCCGGTGCAGACGTGACGTAATCTTGGCAAGGGTAATCGCTTTGCGTCTTCCGGTGGAGCCGCAGTCAGCATCGGCAATCTTAGGTCTAAGGCCTCGCTACTGGTAGGTGACAAGACCGGCGAATGATGGCAGAAACCGTCCTCTGACTGTGACAGCTTCGGAATCGCGCGGCGAGGCGTTGACGGTAATGCTCAAGCGCCAACCGGTTGGCAGAGTGCCAACATGTTCGCTCAGGATGTTTGGCACGCACCGAGTCCTTGGGGACACCTCCATTTCTGGAACTCGATGCCGGCTAATAAGTAGCCTGACTCAGCTCTTGATTGTTCTCTTGCGGCACAGGAAATGCCTCCCGGTTAGTAATTCGCTCCCAGGAGTTACCAACCATGTCATCAGAAAACACAAAGGCGTTTGTCGCTTTAGCCCTTGTCCTCTGGTTTGTCACCGCGCTTGTCGCTGGCTGGTTTGATGTCTTCATCGCCCCTGACAGCGGTCTGATAGGTCTCGGACTGTTCCTCGTCGTGCCGATTCTTTTCTTCATCACGTGGTACATCGTCAGTGCGCGATTCCGCGCCTTTGCGAACAGCATCAGCCTGTGGCTGATCGTCGGAGCGCATGTCTGGCGATTCGTGGGACTGGGGTTTCTAGTCGCCTATTTTCTAGGTAGATTGCCGGCTCAGTTCGCCATACCCGAGGGTCTGGGCGATATCGTGGCGGCGGCATTTGCGCTCCCGATCGCGCTTGCGCTCCGGCGTAACCAGCCCGTGAAGGGCTATTTTGTCCTCTGGAACATTTTCGGCCTTCTTGATCTGCTGTCTGCGATTACGGTGGGGATTCTGTACTCGGAAGGTCCGTTCGGGATACTGCGCGAAGGCCTCTCCACCGCTCCCATGGTGACGTTTCCGGTCAATGTCATACCCACATTCTTCGTGCCGCTTTTCATCCTGCTGCATGTGCTCGCGCTCCTTCGCCGCAACGAAGTAGGAAAGACGGTGACGGCTCCCAGGGACCTGCAAAGCCATCGCGGACGGGATGTCTCTTAATGCTTTTGAAAAGGTGTCGATCCCGCTGCCTGCCGTTCGACCCTAGATGCAAGTGGACAGGCCCGCCCACATTCTCGATTCCACTTGAACCGCTTCCTTGGGAGCATCGCCTGGACCGCAAGACGGTCCGCCAACCGGTCAAGGAAGCGGCGACATCGACACTGGCCCCGCCACGGCTCGAGTCGCAGGCACGCCGTCATGCCGAGGGCCAGCCGCTCGCTCCCGAAGACCATGAGCTCACGCTCCTCGGCCGACGACACGCTCCGTTGATCAATCGGGTAACCGCGAACACCGCCCCGTTAATATCCTCCACAGGTCCGTTACGCCAGGCGCCAGTATACGAGGGCGCTGGACTCGGCCCGCCAGACCGGAAATCGGCTGTGTCGCCAGGTCAGGGGGCCGCGAACTCGGGGCCTCCAGCAGTGCTCGTCAACCGCCATCCGCAGCACCTTGGCTTCCTCTTCCGGGAAGGTCCCTCGGTGCATCTCCCGCAGGATCTTTCAGGCACAGCGGCAAGTGCCGCGCTCGGCCGTCGCCATGCTCAGTTGTCCTCGTCGGGCTTATTGTCGTTTTCTTCGAGCCTCGACTCAAGATCTGTGGTCGCCCGACGAAGAAGCGTAAGTGTATCGGTGTCTCAGTTCTGCTTCTCTGCCCGACTGGTGCAGAATCCTCGTCTCTGGAGTTTCGCGCAACATTTGCTTCCCTGTGACCTGACTGTAACAGTCGCCCGGTAGCCTGCTTCACATACAGTCTGGCATCGGTTTGGCCGGAACTTCCTGATGACCAGCAAACGACCTGGTCGGTTTCGATGTTGAAAAGGAGAAGACTATGAGGGGGAGGTTAGCACTTTGGGTTGGATCGGTTTTCGTGTCTGTGATGCTCGCGACGTCCGGACTTGCGGTCGCCGATCAGATCGGCAGGACTGCGGGAGTCATTGTCAACGTCGGTGACGGGAGCTTTCTGTCCAACGTATCGATCACGGTTCTCCCCGCGGGTCCTACCGCGCAAAGTGACCTGGACGGAAACTATCTCATCTCGCTGCCCGCCGGGACCTACGACTTCGAATTCCGGGCCGCCGGGTTCATGACCCAGAGAGTGACCGGCATTGTCGTAAAAACTGAGCAGACAACCGTCCAGGATGTGGCGCTGAACCCCGAGAACATGCAACTCGGGGAAGTGACGGTCGTCGCCGAGGCCCAGAAGGCGTCCGAAGTCGCTCTTCTCGCCGAGAGACGCGGCGCGGCCACGGTTCAGGACAGTATCGGCGCCCATGAAATCTCGAAGACTACCGGCTCCAATGCGTCAGATCTAATGCAACGGGTCACGGGCGTCTCCATAGTCGACAATCGTTTTGTGTATGTCCGCGGGCTCGGGGAGCGTTACAGCAGCACGATGCTAAACGGTTCCGTGGTCCCGTCGACCCAGCCGGACAAGAAAGTGGTCTCGTTTGACCTTTTCCCCGCCAGCCTGCTCGAAAACATCAGGACCGAAAAATCGTACACGCCTGACCAGCCGGGGGAATTCTCCGCGGGTCTGGTGAAGCTCGAAACAGTCGATTTCCCGCGCAACCCGACGCTAAAGGTGTCGTACGGCCAAGGATTCGACACCAGTACGACCTTCAAGAACAATTTCCTGACTTACTCCGGCGGAAAGAACGACTGGTGGGGGTCAGGTGTCGGGTCAAGAAGCCTGCCCGCAGGTATTCCTTCGCAGCGCCTTGTCCGGAGAGGTGCTTTCGATACTTCGGGATTTACCCCGGAGCAGCTTCAACAGTTCGGCCAGGCGTTTTCGAACACCTGGGACGCTCGCTCATCTGAAGGGCTGCCCGAGCAGAAGTTCAGCCTCGTTGCCGGCGATACGATCGGGCGATTCGGACTTGTCTTCGCGGTTGCCAAAAACAATACTTATCACCAGCAGCGGGAGAAGCGCAACCTTTACGTACTCGGCGGCGACAACCAGCTGAACGCCAAAAACAGCTATGACTTCGATATCGGCCAGGCGACGGTTCGGACCGGTATCGTGGGAAACCTCGCCTATCAAGTCTCCCAGAATCACCGCCTGATCTTCAGGAACTTTTACACGCGGGACGGCGCCGACGAAACCCGGATCCTGGAGGGCGCCAACGGTGACCTGGCTCGCGACATCAGGGATACACGACTTCGCTACACGCTGGAAGGGGTTTACTCCGGCCAGCTCTCGGGCGAACACCTGATGCCCAAACTATGGAACAGCATGTTCGAGTGGAGAGTGACTTACTCGAGATCCACGCTCGACGAGCCTGACATGCGTGAGACGGTTTACGACCTTGACCAGGCGACCGGCGAGTATACGCTGTTCAGCGACAGCCAGAGCGGGCTTCGGACGTTTACTGACCTGAACGAGAGGATCTGGGACCCGGCAGTCGACTGGACAAAATTCTTCACGCTTGGACGACTCTCCGGTAGTTTCAAAATCGGCGCTTCCCACAGAACCCGTGAGCGCGACTTCGATTACCGGCGCTTCCGCTTCATGTTTCGAAATGTCCGCTCCCTCGACCTCACCTTGCCGGCCGAGCAGCTGTTCGTTCCCGAGAACATCGGGCCGAACGGCTTCGAAATCCGCGAAGAAACGCGCAACACTGATCATTACGAAGCGAAGCAAATTACCCGGGCGTTTTACGGCATGCTGGACACGAACCTGGGGCGCCGTTGGCGCGTTATCGGAGGCCTCAGGGTTGAGAATGACACGCAGAACGTCAGGACATTCGATCTGTATAAGCCGGATTTTCCCCCGGTGATTTCCCGACTTAACAAGACGGATCCCCTCCCGGCTGCCAGCCTGATTTACCGGGCGAGGATGGACATGAACCTCCGGGTGTCGATCAGCCAGACGTTGAATCGCCCGGAATTTCGCGAGCTCGCGCCGTTCGAGTTCACAGACGTCATCGGGGGGTATTCCGCAATTGGGAATCCGGACCTGGAGCGAACCAGGGTTCGCAACTACGATGCGCGATGGGATTGGTTTCCGAGTTCGACGGAACTGATCTCGGTCGGGTTCTTCAAGAAGGATTTCGAGAACCCGATTGAAAGGGTCATCCAGCCGACATCATCGCTTCGCACGACGTTCGTCAACGCGCAGGGCGCTGCCAACTGGGGTCTTGAATTTGACATCCGAAAGGGGCTGGCACCCCTTTGGGCACCCCTCGAGCCCCTGTCCGCCTCGGTCAACTACACCCTGGTTGATTCAAATATAGAGATCGGGCAACAGGACCTGGTCGTTGTCACTTCCCTTTCCCGTCCGCTGGCTGGCCAGTCTCGACACGTCCTCAATGGCGTCCTCGAGTTTCACCACGAAAATCGCGGCAGTCTTGCCCGGCTGCTTTTTAACTACCGCGGACGAAGGATAAGCGACGTCGGGGCGCTTGGAGTGCCGGACATCTTCGAATCCGGCTACCCGCGCCTGGACGCGCTATTCTCCCAACCCCTCGGCGAAGGGCGTCAGTGGGGGCTGAAGCTGTCCGCCGAGAATCTGCTTAACCATATCCACGAATACACCCAGGGGGGCCTGCCTGTCCGAACCTACACGACCGGGAGAAAGTTCTCGGTAACCCTGTCTTATTCATTTTTCGGTGAGTGACGATTGCGGGGGCACTCCGCCCCCGCGTCTCCAGTCAACCAACATCAAGAAGGAGAGAACGAATGCTCAGACTAACTAGCTGCCTGCCCGCCGTCCTGCTGGCCTTGCTGCTCGCCGGCACTCCTGCCGTTGCCGGAACCAGCGCCAAGGGTCAGGTTTCCGACTACGACCTGGCGCTTCTGTCCGACGTGAGCAGCGGTCCCAAGCCGACCATGCTCATGAGGACCGACAAGGTCGTCTATACCCCGAACGAGACGATCACCTTGAAGCTCGACATGGATCCGAACGGTCATCTCGCGGGTAAAACGATCTTTCTCTACCGTCAGAACATGGCGACAGGTGAAATTCGCTACGTCAACCCAAACGGAATGCAGGCGGCCGGGCAAGTCACGGACATAACCGGGGCTACCGACTACCAGTTGTACGGGTTACCCTCCGTCCAGGGGCTTGTCCTGCTGGGAACCGGTGGGACCGTGGGCGCCTCTCCCACGGCCTCGGCCAGCGAGGTCGGCAATTACCAGTACATTCTCGAACTGCGCGATGCAACCGGGCAGCGGGTGTTCCGCCAGGCGCGTGCCGCTTTCGCAATCGTCGAGGATGTCGTTCAACTTATCCAGGACATCACGTCTAACACCACTCTCAGTAACAGACACGCATACGCAGTCACGGATCGCACGCTCTTTGTCACGAACAATGCCGTTCTGACGATCGAGCCGGGGACTTATGTCCTTGGGTCCGGCAACGCCGGAGTCGTAATCGACGTCGGCGCTAAGATCATTGCCGACGGCACCCCGTCGCGACCCATCGTGTTGACCAGCCAGCAGCCGGTCGGCGATCGAGCACCGGGCGACTGGGGTGGGTTGGCCCTGCTCGGTGATGCGCCGATCAACCAGGGCGGCGCGATCTCCGAGGGCTTCAGCAAGCCTTATGGCGGCAGCGACCCACACGACAGCAGTGGAATCCTCAGATATGTGCGGGTTGAGTTTGCCGGCGCGCAGTTGACGGCGACGAATGAGTGGAACGGCATTTCTCTGTATGGTGTGGGAGACGGAACGATCATCGAACACGTTCAGTGCCACTTCAACGGTGACGATGGAATCGAGTTCTTTGGAGGCACCGCCAACGCGAAGTACGTGCTCGCCACGCGGAACGGTGACGACAGTATCGACTGGACGTTCGGTTGGCAGGGCAAGCTGCAATATGCGGTCGTTCAGCAGCGCGGCGACGACGCGGACTGCGGCATAGAGGCAGACAACAACGAAAACGGCTTTGAGTTCACGCCCCGCTCCAATCCCAAGCTTTACAACGTGACGTTCATTGGCGATCCGGGCGCTGCGTACGGCGCAAAAAGCACCAACGGGCTATTGCTCCGGCGCGGGACCGGCTGCGAGTTACAGAACCTTATCGTTACCGGGTTCAAGAACACCGGCATCAACATCAACGACGGTCCGACTTTCACCCAGGCCCAGAACGGGTCTCTGATCGTCGATCACTCCATCTTCAGCGGAAACGGCGCCGGGAAACCATCCGAAGACGTGATGGACGAGTCGCTGGTTCTCACCGACAACAACAGCGAAGTGGTCCCCTTCACGACGTCGGCGTTCATCAAGGGGGCGACGTCTCTCGCGTTCTCAATGAAGAACAACCGGTTCATGGATCCCAAGCTGCGCGATCCTTACAATCTCCTAAGCCCGGACTTCCGGCCGATGCTCGAATCGCCTGCGTTGAACGTCAATTTCGTCAAGATTCCACCGGATGACGGCTTCTTTGACACATGGGTGAATTTCGTGGGCGGCACAAGCGCGACCAACGATTGGACGCAGGAGCCGTGGACCACTTCCGACCCGGACTAATGAAGAGAAAACTTGATTCGAGCTCTGAAGGTCCCGCCGGATCTCTGGAGCTCCACTCAGGGAGGAATAATCGTGATACTCAAAGCAGCTTTATTCTGTTTATTCGTTACTGCCGCCTACGGGCAGCAAGTCGGATATGTGCCCCATTTCGGGCACGGTGGTGGGCTCGAGAGCACCTTCACCTTTCTAAACCTCTCCAATACGACCAGCCGTGTGGAAGTCAGGGCATTCGATAGCGCCGGGCAACCTGTCAGCTTGCTCTCGCTCAAAAGCCCGTTTGGTCCCGAGCAAGCGGTCAGTGCCGCGGGAGTCGAACTGGCGGGCTACGGTGTGGATTCCGCCGCCAGCTTCAGCGCGAATCCGAATACGGTCGCGGACGGTTGGTTGGAGGTGAAAACCGAGGGCTCAGCAGTCACCGAAGTGGTTTTCAGCGTTCTCGATGCAGGCGGCAACATGGTGACGTCGACCAACGTCAATCCTCTGCAGCCGATCCAGGAGTTCTCATTCGTCGCGGCTGCAAAGCCGGGCTCCAGGACCGGCATCGGCTTGCTCAACCCGCCGACCAACGCGGCCGCACAGGTCACTTTGACGCTGCTAGACCGTCTCGGGAACGAGGTCGGTCAGCAGACTCTCACGGTGAACCCGGGCCACAAGATCGTCCAGTTCGTCGACGAATTGTTCTCCGGCCTGAACAATTTTAGGGGTTCTGTCGAAGTACGGTCCAACGTTGGGCTTGTACCGATGGCCATTCGCCTGGATGAGAACAGGCACTACACGACCCAGATCATTCACCCGTCCCGGTCCCGTAACTAGGAAAGCATCTAAATTCCCGGTGAGCGATGTTCGCTCGCCGGGAATCTCAACGCAAGATATGTTCGCTCGCCCGGAGACAATCCTCGTCATCGACGACGATCAGGACATCCTGGATCTCCTTCTCTTTAACTTTCAGCGCGAGGGGTACCGCGTGTGCCGCTCGGCAAACGGTCGAGAAGGGCTGGATTTTGCCATCCGCAACACCCCCGATCTCCTCATCCTTGACATCATGCTACCAGGTATAAGCGGGACCGAAGTGCTCAGACACATCAGGCAGGTGGATGCAACCAGGCGACTTCCGGTCTTGGTGCTCAGTGCAAGGAGTGACCATTCCGACCGCATCCTGGCGTTCGAGCTCGGCGCCGACGACTATGTCACCAAACCGTTCAGCACCAGGGAGCTCGTGCTCCGCGTGCGTAATCTTCTCGCCCGTTTCTCACCAGCGCCCCAGGAGGACGTCATTCTCCGCTGCGACGGCATTGTGGTCGATTGCTCGGGTTGTGATGCCTCTGTGAGAGGAAGACAGGTCGGACTGACCGCGACTGAATTCCATTTGTTGGTCTTCCTGATGCGGCACCGGGGTCGAGTAATCACTCGCGACCAAGTGTTGGATGGCGTCTGGGGCACCCGTTACGACGGGACGGGCCGCACCGTGGACACGCACGTCCACCGTCTCAAGGAGAAGCTCGGGGAGGAGGGGAGCTGTATCCAGACTATTCGAGGCGTAGGGTACAAGATTGAATAGGTTCGAGACCTGAGTCGCCGTTCCCATTCGATATGTCCCTGACGTGACGCACCACGCCCGCCTCGGTCGTCTGCAGCTATTTCTTTGCGGATCTTCCGCTCCGGCTGCTCTTCGCCGCCATCTTGGAAGTGGTTTTGGAGGGAGTGCTCTTTGGCCCACCCTGCTTTTCGGGGACGACGCTCTCCTTGCCCGCCCTGCGTTCAAGCAACACCTTGATCCGCTTTCCCTTCTGGATGGATTTCGCATCGGTTTCCAGGCTGACCACTCGCCAACCTTGCCGCCCGAATGAATTCAACGATTTTGTGAGCTCCTCGTCACTGTTCAGTTCGCTGAGCACAACCTCTTCGACACGGTACTCGTACTGTCGCATGAACCCTCCCCTGCTTTGAGCACTGCCAGCCAGGAATCTGACGCCAAGCAGTTGCCAATACTATACTTGAACTCGCAACGCTCGTGTCACAAAACCGTCACGGTCCGGTCACTGTGAGGCTCCAAGGACCGGAGCCAGACGGTTCCCAGGCGCTTCGGGACGGAACCGTCGCGCCCTTGTGACGCAATTGTGACGAGGACCGTTTACAATGCAACGTAAGGGTAACCATGGCCTTAGAAGCGACTTTGGCGCGAGCGTCGGGGAAGATACTGGTTGTCGAAGATGAACTGGACATTCTGGAACTGGTTACCTTCCACCTGAAAAAGGAGGGATACCAGGTTGTCTGTTCGTCGGATGGCCGCGAAGGACTTGATTTGGCCCTTCGCGAGAGACCCGACCTCGTTGTCCTCGATCTCATGCTGCCCGGGCTGAGCGGCATCGAAATTCTCAAACGGTTGAAATATCAGGACCAGACACGCCGAATGCCAATCCTCGTGTTGACGGCGAAAGGCGAGGAGCTCGATCGAGTCCTCGGACTCGAGCTCGGTGCTGAAGATTACGTTACAAAACCTTTTAGCGTCCGAGAGCTACTTTTGAGAATTCGGACCATCCTGCGCCGGGCCGACGCCGGTTTGGAGACCGAAAGGATCTTGCGGTGCGGACGGATTTCCCTCGACCCTATCCGTCACGAGGTCACCGTCGATGGCGCCTTGGTCAGACTCACCACGACAGAGTTCAACCTCTTGACCTTCCTACTGCAAAACCAGGGTCGTGTCGTGACACGTGACCAGTTGTTGGACAAGGTCTGGGGGTATGGCTACGGTGGAGTAACCCGAACAGTCGATACTCATGTGCAGCGTTTGCGCGACAAACTCGGGGCTGCGGGTGAGTGTGTCCAGACCATCCGGGGAATCGGTTACAAGCTTGAGGCGGTCCGTGAGGAGCAAGGCTAGACCAACGCTAATACCTCTCCTTGGCCTCCCGCAACGCTCTGACTTTTTCGTAGTGGCGGATGTCTTTGCCTTCGACCATGAAGACGACCATTTCGGCGACGTTTGAACTGTGGTCGCCTATCCTCTCAACGTACTTGGCGATGGAGAACAGGTGTGTGAGCGGGACGATCAAATGCGGTTCCGCCTTCATTGCCTCGACGATTTCCGTCCAGAGTTGGGCGTGCCGGTCGTCGACCTGATCGTCGTCAGCGATCACTTGCCGTGCCAAAGCCGGGTCGCGATTCACGAAGGCGTCCAGAGCGCGTTTAAGCATCGAGAGGGCGAAAGCAGCCATGGGCGAAAGATCGCCGAAGTCGCGAACCGGCGGCTGCCTGAGGATCTCGAGAACGTGCTCGGAGATGTCCTTGGACATGTCCCCGATCCGTTCCAGGTCCTTGACGATCTTGAAAGACGTGGTTATGAAGCGGAGGTCACGGGCCACCGGCTGCCGGCGGGCCAGGATCGAGAGACAGACTTCATCGATGTGGATCTCGGAGAAGTCGATCGCTGGATCGCGGGAAATGACCTCCCTGGCGAGATCCGGGTCACGGGTCATCAACGACTGGAGCGCGTCTCCGATATTGCGTTCGACCTGCGCACCGATCCTGAGGAGTTCCTGTTTGAGCTCTTCAAGCTCCTCTTCGAACTTTCTTTCCATGCTTACCCGAACCTTCCAGTCACGTAATCCTCGGTCTTCTGCTCTCGTGGATTCGTGAAAATCACGTCCGTCTTATCGAATTCTACCAGTTGTCCCAGGTAGAAAAAGGCGGTGAAGTCGCTCACACGGGCCGCCTGCTGCATGTTGTGAGTCACGATGACGATCGTATAGTCCCTTTTCAACTCCTGAATCAGTTCCTCGATCCGGGCCGTGGCGATCGGATCAAGGGCGCTGGCGGGCTCGTCCATGAGCAGCACCTCCGGCCGGATTGCCAGAGCGCGCGCAATGCACAGCCGCTGCTGCTGCCCACCCGACAGGTCAAGCGCCGATGATCGCAGCCGATCCTTGACCTCTTCCCAGATCGCCGCTTGCCGAAGGCTCTGCTCAACCCGCTCCTCGATTTCCCGTTTGTCCTTCCAGCCATTTACCCTCAGTCCGTAAGCAACGTTGTCGTAAACCGACTTTGGAAAGGGATTGGATTTCTGAAACACCATCCCAACCCGGCAGCGCAGTTGGACGACGTCCATAGTCGGAGCATAAATGTCTTCCGCGTCCAGAAGAATGGAACCCTCCGCCCGGGTGCCCGGGATGATGTCGTTCATCCGGTTCAGACAGCGCAGGAATGTGGACTTGCCGCACCCGGAAGGCCCGATCAGGCCTGTGACGCGGTTGGTCAGAATGTCCATGTTGATATCCGAGAGCGCCTTCTGTGGACCATAGAAAAAATCAAGATCGCGCACCTCGATCTTCAGGTGGTCTGCGTCCAGCGTTTGCGTCTGTTTGGGGGTTTGGTTCGACATTGTTTCAGGCTGCATGGTCAACCGTTCAATGCCTCCTCGAATATCGGTTCCGCAACCAAATCGCCACCCCATTCATGATGAACAGGATAGGCAGGAGAACGACAATAGCTGCCGCGGCGTTAACGTGGAACCCGGCTTGGGGACGAGAGACCCAGTTGAAGATCTGAATGGGAAGCACGGTGAAAGGGGAGAAGACGTTGTCTGGCAAGAAAGCGACATAAGTGATCGCCCCAATCGTAATCAACGGAGCAGTCTCGCCGATCGCCCGCGAGAGGGCGAGAATTGCTCCGGTCAAAATACCCGGGAGAGCCATAGGCAAGACCTGGTGGCGAATCGTCTGCCAGCGGGTGGCCCCGAGCGCGTAGGACGCCTCCCGAATCGAGTCGGGGACGGTTCGGAGGGCTTCGCGGCAGGCGATGATCACGACCGGAAGCACCAGGAGAGCCAGCGTTAGGGCGCCGGCCAGAAGGCTACGACCCAGCGCCAACGTCCGGACGAATATCGCAAGTCCGAGCAACCCGTAGATGATCGAAGGCACGCCCGCGAGGTTCGAGATGTTCAGGTCGATAAGGCGCGAGAACCAGGCGACTCCGAATCCTCCCTTCTCGGCATACTCCTCCAGGTAAATCGCCGCCGCAACGCCCACCGGAAAGGAAAACAGGGCAGTCAGCAACATGACGTAAAACGTCCCGACGACGGCTGGAAGCACTCCCGCCCGCTCGGGGAAGCGAGACGGATAGCTGGTCAAGAAGTCCCAGCCCAGCCGCGACATTCCGTCGATGATCACGCCTGCCAGGAGAATAACCAGCATCAGGATCGCCGCCACCAGGACCAGTATGCAAACGACCTGGAAGATGACCTCTTTCCAAACCCGGCTCCTTGGACTGGCCGGTCGGATCGATGCGGTGGAAACCGCGCTCATCGGTAAACCTCCCGGAAACGCGCTCTCAGTCTCTGGCTTAGAATGTTGAGAATCAGCGTGCTCAGGAAGAGCATCATCCCGACGACGAAAATGGTCTTGTACTCGAGCGTACCTACCGGCGTATCACCCATGCTCACCTGCACGATGTAGGCCGTCATCGTTTCGATCGGGACCATCGGATTTAAGGTCAGGCGCGGTTGCTGGCCCGCCGCGATGGCAACGATCATCGTTTCCCCGATCGCGCGGGACACGGCCAGGATGAATGAGGCGGTGATTCCCGAGAACGCCGCGGGAACGACAATGCGAAACGAAACCTGGAGATTAGTGGAGCCGAGCGCGAAAGCTCCTTCCCTCAGGCTGCGCGGCACTGCCTGCATCGCATCCTCGCTGAGCGAAGAGACGAGCGGCAGGATCATGATTCCCATGACGATCCCAGGGGCAAGGGCGTTGAAGCCGGAAAGGCCGGGCAGAAATTTCTGCAGAAGCGGCGTTACAAACAGCAGCGCAAAGTACCCGTAAACGACGGTCGGGACGCCGGCCAGGATTTCGAGCACGGGTTTGACCGCCCGCCTGACGCGGTCCGGCGCGTATTCGCTCAGGTACAACGCCGAAAGCAGGCCCGCCGGCAACGCAACCAGCATGGCGATTCCTGATATCAGGATGGTCCCCGCCAAAAGCGGCCAGATGCCGAAGTGCTTTTGCGCAAACAGCGGCGTCCATTGGGTGTCAGTGAAAAAACTCAGGATGGAGACCTCGCGGAAGAACTCGATGGTCTCGAACAGGAGCACACCAACGATACCCAGGGTCGTCAGAATCGAGACACTTGCACAACCAAGGAGGAACAGCTCAATCCACCTCTCGCCTCGATTTCTTGAACCAAAGCGCTTTGGGAGGAGCCTCATTCGGCAGCACCTGCCTCCTTCTTGAGCAGATCCTGAATGGAAACTCCAACCTGGGAGCCTCCGGCAAAGACGCTTCCTGTCATTTTCTTCTGCACGCGCACCTGCGCAAGCTGGTAGGCCTCCTCCGGAAGAGGGATATACCCAACCTGCTCAACCAGGGACGCGGCACTCTTAAGGTAGAAGTCGACGAACAGAGAGACTTCCGGCCGATCAAGAGTTTTGCGGCTCACGTAGATGAAGATCGGGCGTGACAACGGCTGATAGGTCGCATTGCGCACGGTTTCAATCGAAGGAGCGATCGGACCGTCTCCGTTTTCAGGCTTCCCGTCGTTGACCGGAACCACCCGCAAACGGTCTCGATTCTCTTCGTAATATGCGTAGCCAAAAAAGCCCAGGGCCAGCTCGTCTGCCGCGATCCCCTGAACGAGCACGTTGTCGTCCTCGCTCGAAGTGAAGTCGCCGCGGCTGGCGCCTTCCTTGCCGACAATCGCGCCGGTAAAGTAGTCGTAGGTGCCCGAGTCGACTCCGGGGCCGAACAGGTGGATTTCCCGGTCCGGCCAGTTGGGGCGGACCTGGTTCCATCGCATCACCTTCCCTTGAGCGGCCGGTTCCCAAAGGCGCTGCAGTTCGTCGACCGTGAGGCTGTCACACCATGTATTTTTCGGATTCACCAGCATTGCTATGCCGTCGTAGGCGACGGGCAACTCGATGAACGCGACGTTTGCCTGACGGGCCATCTCGAGCTCGGAGTCCTTGATCGGGCGCGAGGCGTTCGAAATATCGATTTCGCCACGTGTGAACTTTTTGAAGCCTCCGCCGGTCCCCGAAACCCCGACGGTGATTCGGACGTCCGGCTGCTCGCGCCGAAACTCCTCAGCGACGGCTTCACTGATGGGGTAAACGGTGCTCGAACCGTCAATCGTGACGTTGCCGGCCACTTTGTTGCCATCGCTCTCCGCCCCACCGCAAGCGGCGAGACCGGCCAGAACGATTAGAAGACAGAAAGACAGTAGGCTCAGAAGACGCTTTCGCATGTTTGTCTCCGTTGATTCCAGACAGGATAGCGATATCCTGTGAAGATCTGATAAAGAACAGGTGAAGAATCTAAAAATCTATCTGGAAGCGCATTTGGAAGATATCGGCTGTTCCACGGTTCTCCAGATCGGCTCGCACGTAATTCCACATGATCCGGGTGTTCGGATTTAAGTACCAGTTGAGCCCGGCTGTCCAGTCCTTCAGCTCGCCGCCCTGAATTGGGGCATCCTCGAGATCGATCTTCGAATATCGGACGGCCACTTCCCAAGCGCCAGGGCCACGACTCTTCGAGAGAAACGACTTCCGGGGACGGATCCGGGTGAACGCCGCCTCCGAAGCGCGGTAGCTCCGGTGCTCCCCGGTCAGAAAGAAGCTGCCGTAAACATAAAAGCCGTCAAACGATGAATCGAGAGCGGTGCCCGTGTCCGAATCGGCACGGACGTATTCCGCCTGGACAGAAGCCGGGCCAACGACGACTGCAGTCTCCGTACCGATCAGATTGAGTGCTTCAGCCGGGAAGACGCCCGTATCCACGAGCCGCGGCGCGAGGTGGGTTTCCGGCCGCTCCCGGAATCGAAACTGGGAAGCGGTATTCCGCCGACTGTAAGCAACACCCAAGTGAAGAAGCCGCCGGCCGTCTTCTTCGAACCAGGGCAGACCGGTCACGCGGCCAGTGACGGCATAGTTTTCGTCTCCCGTCGCGAGGCCGACGTCGTTGGTATCCTTGAAGACCCCAACCGCCCAGCTGACCCGCTCCCCCAGTTCCCGGTCGTGAATCATGATCCCCGTGTGCCGTGACGGTACGAAGGCATTGGCCAGCCGTCTTTCCATTGAGCTTTGAACGAAGTATCTTCTTTCTTTTCAGCGCCTTCTTTGGATTGTGCGGAGGCGCTGGCAACAAGCACGAAAAAAATGTACACGAGGACTGTTCTTCGCATGACGCCCAGATTACAGACGGAGAATGAAGAGCGAATAAAGGGAATGTGAAGATTGGATTAATCAGCGGTTCCGGTGTCTCTGAGCTTGTACCCCACCCCTCGAACTGTGACGATCAGATCGCGATGGGGTTCCAGCTTCTGCCGGATCGAGCGGATGTGGACGTCGATATTACGATCGATCACGAAGGAATCTCCATCGCTGATGTTTTCGAGCAGTTCGTCGCGCGTGAAGACCCGTCCCGGTCGGGAGGCGAGGACGGTCAGCACACGGAATTCAGTCAAGGTCAACGCAAGCGGTTGCCCGTCCACCCGGATCTCGTGACGGGCGGAATCGATGACAAGCGAACCGAGACGGATGCGATCGGACTGCTGAACCGGGTTCAACCGTCTCAAGACGGCCCGGATGCGGGCGATCAGTTCCTTGATGCTGAACGGTTTGACCATATAGTCATCCGCGCCCATCTCCAGGCCGACGACGACGTCGCTCTCATCTCCCTTTGCCGTGAGGATGATTAGGGGTGTTTCGCGCGAGTCCTCCCGCTGCTTCAGTTGACGGCACACTTCCAGACCCTGGATGCCCGGAAGCATCAGGTCCAGCAGGATCAGCGAGGCTTTATGCCGCTGGGCAAGTACCAGACCGGTTTCGCCATCCATCGCCTCGCGAACCTCGAATCCTTCTCTGGCCAGGTTGTAGGAGAGAAGTTCGACGATGTCGGGATCGTCTTCGATGATCAGAATCGATTGCTTCGCCATTTCTAACGCTTGCGATGTGACTTCATCCAGCGGATGTCTGCCCAACCCGGAGAACCAAGGGGTAGTTCTGAGTGACCGGAACCGAGTGAAAGCCGGACTACTCCCTCGGCACGGTGAAAAAAACGGTCGTTCCTTGTCCCAACTTGCTCTCGATGGACACCTTTCCGCCGTGCAATTGCACGATGTGTTTCACCAGAGCCAAACCGATGCCGGCGCCCCCGGTGTCGCGGGACCGGTCCTTTGCAACTCTGTAGAATCTCTCGAATACTCGCTCAAGGTGCTCAGCCGGGATTCCGACTCCGGTGTCGCTCACGGAAAAGAAAACCTCCTGATCGTTGGTGCGGGCCGTTACTCGCACATGGCCCTTCTCGGTGTATTTGAGCGCGTTTTCGACGAGATTGGCAAGCACCCGCCTCAAATGCTGCTCGCTTGCGGTGAAAGAGTCACTTTCGCCTTCGACTTCCAGGTGCAACTCGATGCCTTTCGCCGTAAACCGAGGCGAAAACTCGTTCTTCAGGTGGTCCAGAAGCCTGCGGATCGAAATGAGCCCGCGGGGAAGAGCCCCCGAGTTCTTCTCCAACTCGGTCAGCTTGAAAAGAGCATCCAACACTTCGGAAAGGAGTCGGGCGTTCCGGTGGATCTTCTGGAGGAAGGATCTCTGGATCGAGCTCAAGGTTCCATCGTCAAGCAGTGTCTCGGAGTATCCCTCGATCGAAGTCAACGGTGTCTTGAACTCATGGGAGACGTTCGAGATGAAATCCTTCCGCAAGGATTCGAGGCGCCTCATTTTGGTTATGTCGTGGATCACGGCTACAACCCCCGACGAAGCTCCATCCTTCCCCTCAATCGGGGAGAAACGAGCCAGTAGGACCTTCTCCCCGACTCGTGTTTCCGCTTCGCCTGTTTGGCGGTGATTCATAGCGGCCTCGATGCCCGCTTGAATGTCCGGGTTGCGGATAACCTCGAGAGGCAGGCGCCCGACCGGGTCCTTCTGGACTCCGAAGACCTCTCGGAAGCCGGCGTTCACTCTCGCAATCCGACCGCGAGAGTCGGTGACTAGAACCGCCTCGATCATGCTTGAAAGAACCGTGGTCAAGTGGTCTCTTTCCGACTCCAGCCGGGCGATTCGCTGGCTGACCGCACCGGAAGTGGCTTCGGTGGCGCGCGCAAGCGGGCCCGACTCTTCGTCGTTCGAAATGGGCAGCCCGGTCACTGATCGACCGGCTGAGATCCCGTCCAGGGCGGCAATCAGCGTCTTGTTTGTCCATGAAAGCCGTGAGAGCGCTGGCACCAGAAGAACCGTGCCAAGCAGCACGAGACAGGTGCCGAGACCGAGCAGGGGAACGCGAAGTTCCGGGGAGATCCAGGGATCCGGCGGTTGTTCTATGGCGAGTCTGATAAAACCGGCCCCGGAGGCAAGCGGAGCGGCGGCATAGAGAAGCCATCGTCCGGTGCTCGTGCTGTACCGAAAACGGCTGCCCGTTTCCCCGCGGGCAGCCGCCACAAACTCGGCCCTGTTCGCGTGATTCTCCAACCTGCGCAGCGCCTCACCCGAGAAGGCCGAATCGGCCAGGACTGTGCCTTTCTCGTCGGTGACGGTAATTCGAAAGGGCAGGTCCTTGCTCAGACGATCCACCTGCGCATCCAGGTCCTTCGGCTCGACGATCACAAACGCCCGCGACAGTAGCCGAACCTCCCGTTCCAGGTGTTCCGCGGAGGCCACTCGCTGCGCATGGTCAATCCTCCGTTCGGCCCAGTAGAAGAACACCACCGAGGCCAGGAAAAGACCAAGGAAGAGACCTAGCAACCTCCGTGTCAGGCGACTTGACATGACTATTGAGTTTCTTGACAGCCTTAACGTTACCCTTTGCCGTTGATTGGGATCAAGGGGCAACAGGAGGACCTGCGGGCGGGGCAAGCTCGGATATCAGAGAACCCGATCCAGAACCACGTTTCGCTCGATGCGAAAACCCCTGGAGGCTTGCATTTCGAAAGCGAGGGACGTTACTGAAGCGCAAATCGCAAGCGCCGAAGTACAATGAACCCGGCGATCACGCCGGGGGAACAACCTGAAGGAACATAGTCGAGATGAAGCAAGTTTCCATCAAGGATGTCGCCCGAGCGGCTCAAGTAACACACGCGACGGTTTCGCGCGCGCTGCGCAACAGTCCCCTGGTGAACGCCGTTACGGCTGAACGAATTCGACAAATTGCCGCTACCATGGGGTATAGGCCAGACCTAATTGCGCGCGGCCTGGTCACCAGGAAGACCTGGGCGATCGGCGCAGTAGTAACCAACATCGCCGATCCCTTCATCGCAGAAGTGATCAGCGGGGTTGAAGAGCTTGCGATGGATAATGGCTATTCCGTCTTTCTTGCCAACTGCAACGCCGATCCAGATCGCGAGCTCCGTGTTGTCCGGCTCTTCCAGGAGCGTCGGTTGGATGGCATTGTGGTCGTATCCTCGCGTGTCGGGGCTCTCTATATGCCTCTACTCAGCCAACACAAGGTGCCGATCGTCCTGATTAACAGTCATCACCCGGACGAATTCGTTCACAGCGTTATGATCGACAACATTGGCGGCAGTGCGGCTGCCGTGCAGCACCTGATTCAGCTCGGCCACCGTCGCATTGCCTACCTGGGAGATCAATACGGCCTCCAGTCGGACACGGACCGTTTTGGAGGCTACAGGCAGGCGCTCGCGATGGCTGACTATCCGTTCGTGCCCGAACTTGTCGCGCACGGCAACGCGAAGTCTGACGGAGCCGGGCCGGCCATAGACAGGTTTTTGAAGCTCGAGAAACCGCCCACCGCCGTGTTCTGCTACAACGACCTGACTGCGGTAGGCGCCTTCAGAAAAATTTACTCTCACGGGCTGCGAATACCGGAAGACTTCTCCATCGTCGGCTTCGACGATCTCTCGATTGCCTCGTACACCGAACCACCCCTCACAACGGTGAGGCAACCGAAACAGTTGATGGGTCGGATGGCGGTAGAAATCCTCTGCAAGCTGCTCTCCGGGAGTCAGGAGAAAACTCAGATCAGGCTGCCTGGAGAGTTGATCATCCGTGGATCCACATCTTCACCGCGCTGCCAATGAGATTGCTTCGTCGGATGGGCGTGCGTCCCCAACACTCCTCACATGAAACCGAGCCTGGGTTGGTCGGTGCCCGTAAACCGAACAATGTTAGCGATATTCTCCAAATCTCCGGAGGGCTCCTCATTCTCGAAGATCACAACCTGAGCATCCTTGAACTCCGCCAGAGAACGAAAAAACGAATCTCTAACCTCGCGGCGGAATTCACTTTCCCCGGCGTCCGGCCTACGGTAGACGACCAGAGGGGAATCGATCACAACGAGTCCCGGATGGGGCAGGGACTGCGAGACGCAGTACTTCATGAGCCCCAGCTTGAAGGCGGCGTGGGTCAGGGCCCGCACGCCTCTGCCGTAATCGGACCGTCTTCGTCCTGAAATGAGCAGATCCTGGTCCTCTTCGCTGTAGATCACGCCAGCCAGATTGGGAAAGTGCCAGGCGCCCAACAGAGCTTCCACCTCATGGCTGGACTGTTTACCCTCATCGGCGCCGACAGATCTCTCTGCGCGTTCGGCCGGGGCTTCTGGAAAAGGATCTCGCCGTCTGCGTCTTTCGTCCCTTAGGTTCAATTGCCGCAAGGCAATCCAGGTTCGTCGGTTTTGCTCCTCGAGTTTTCTGAGCGACTGCAGCTTGGTTCGCGACTCGGCAGTGATCTGATCGAACCGTTCCTGGATTCGGCCTAGCCGGGCCTGCAACGTCAACCGGTCCCGTTCGACGCTCATCTGTTCGATCTCGGCTCTTGTCCGGTCCAGGAACTCCTTGATAATGTCGATCTTGCCTTCAGTTCGGCTAGGTACAACCTTCGGTTCTTTCTCATCAAGAATACAGGAGTCGTCAAAACCGGTGAGCATCAACCGGAATACAGCAGTTTCGGCGACGCGATTGATGCCACGGACAATCGGCGAGCGTTCACTTACGATCCTTTTCTCGTCGACAAGAATCAGCCGGGCAACGTCAGAAAAGTCCAGGGGCCGCGTCTTTCCGTATTTGTCTGCCAAGACCCGCTTCCCGATCAACCCCGACAAAGACAGAAGGAGCTGAGACGTTTCTTCTGTTTGCGCCCGGGAGACATATGTAGGGCCATCATTCCGAGCCCGTTTTCTGGGCGTCAGGCTGCTTTCCAGGAGGAAACTTCTCGCGTCGCTGCCATTGCGTAACTCGACTGTCAGTCGATCGTAGGGGGGCGCCTCCAGTATGGTTTTCGGGATGCCACCGGCTCCGAGGGCGAAATCTGCATTGCGCCACAAACGTCTTGCCGGTATTCGAAGGTCCGCAAACAACGTTAAGGCCCTTCTTGAAGCGAATCTCGGCTGCAGGAACTTCGGGCCCCGTAAGAACGAGAGATGTGAGCCTGAACCCGATTGGCACGCTGATCGTCCCTCGGACGAGAGTATAACGGCGAACAGCGACCACTGGAAGGGGCCCTGGAACACCGGCCGAGGATAAAAGCGTGATTTCGCGTTTCCGCCTGTGCTGCCCCAATCTGGAGTTCGGATCCTGCGCCACACTTTGTTGCCGCAACGACCTATCCGACTTTCGGCTTACCTGTAGCCAAATATCATCTCGTTAAATTTCCTGGCGGTTATACCCTTGACACCCTGCTCTTCCCTCTTCTTCTCTAAATAATAGACAAATAGATAGATAGGAGAAGAGAGGGGAGGGTGTATTTCGGGTATATTGTGGGTGTATTTGTAACCTGCTGACTTTACTACGGTTATAGACTGGGTGACTCTCAAAGCCTTCTGTGGAGAGCGTTTCAGGACACGGCAGAAAGGTGTAATTGATTTCGCGTTTCCGCTGGGTTATACCCACACCTAAATGCTCATCAATGCTGGATTTTCTCCGCAGGGTGTCAAGGGTGGATTTCAGAAAATATCAGTGCGCTCGCACGGTAGCAGAGGAAGGCTCTCATCTGCGCATCGATCTGGCTAAAACGTGCGTGGCGCTAGTGTCTTGGCCATGCTGCAGCTGCAGGATGCGAGAATCCTGCGTCATTGTGCGTCACGGCGAATATTGTTTCGTTTTTTGGACCGGTGTGTAATTTCGTGGATGAAAGAACAGTGGTTAGTGAATCCGCTCGCCGGCTACGAAGAAAACGCCAGACATTTGTTCAGCTACCCGGACAGCACAATGCACGAGTATGGACTCGATCTGCGGAAGTTCATTGGGTGGCTGAAGGAACGGCAGGTGCAGGGGGCAGAGAACGGGAAGACAGAACGCCTGGGTTTTCACAACCTCCTCAGTTGCAGCAAGTTATTGACTAAACAAAATTTGGCTTTCAACCTGTTAGCAGCTTTTTGCAGGCATTGGCACATTTTCCCGCAGTTTTCTCACACGAATTCTCACACGACGGATTACTCGATGCAGGCCGGAGCACGCCGTATTTGGTCCCACTCGGGATGCCAGCGAGTCCGCCGGTGGATGGGCGAAAAGTCTGACGGGGGCTTACCCAGCCGTGCTTAGACCCGGCTTAATAATCCATGAAGCCGCCACCACTCGGTCGCCTTGGCTGGGCTCCAAATTTTGGGCGGGGAGCAAGCTTCAAGACTCGCTTTCAGCTCCAGCGCGCTGGCCGGACGCTCTTCGGGCTTCTTCTTCAGGCACGAAATGATCAGATCGTCGAGCGCCGGAGGAACTTCCAGCTCGGTGCGTCGGGAGGGACGGTCAGGTGGGCAGGTAATGTGCTGCGCAATCATGCCCATCCCGTTTTCGGCTGAGAAAACCAGCGCTCCCGTCAGCAGGAAGTAGGCAACACACCCGAGCGAGTAAAGGTCCGCGCGATGGTCGATCATCGAGCTGCCTAAACCGATTTCGGGTGCCATATAGGCCGGAGTCCCAGTCGTGATCCCCGGCACTGTCAGTCCCCCGTCTGAAGCAGCGGAGATCCGTTTCACGACTCCAAAATCCAGGACTTTCACAAAGTCGGACTCCAGGCCGTAATGGCAGGCCATCAAATTGGAGGGCTTGATATCCCGATGCACGAGCCCCTTGGCGTGCGCTTCGGCCAGGGAATCGCAGGCCTGCGACAACAGGTAGACAACGCGCCCAGCCGGCAGCGGGCCATAGCGCCTGACCAGGGTTTCGAAAGAGAGACCTTCGAGCAACTGCATCACGTAATAGAGACTACCGTCCGAGAGCATCCCGAAGTCGTAAACGGAGACTGTGTGGGGGGAGGAAAGCTCGGCCGTTGCCTGAGCTTCGAGCTCGAATCGCGTGAACAGCGTCTGGGGATCAGTCGCCATCTGGCCAACCGCGCCCGAGCGAATCAACTTGATCGCTGCAGGCCGCGCCAGCAGACTGTGGCGCGCCTTCCAGACTTCACCCATTCCACCGGAGGCTATCTTCTCGATCAAACGATACTGGCCCATTTCCTCCGCCTCAACTGCACGGGTGCGGTAGGTGTGGATCACGTGAGAACCGAAGATTGAAATCGTTGCGCCGGCGAAAAGGATCACAACCGAGAAACTGCTCGTTTCGATGTCGGTGACCCGGCTCAGCATGTCGTCCACGGTGGGGAACCGGTAGCGAAGTGCTACAGTCAGCGCCACCGGGATGATGGCAATTGGGATCACCACAGCGGCTGTTCGGCCGGGTGAATTCGGAATAAACGTGGCATAGACGAGCATCACCAGGACATACAGGAACAGGCTGCGGTTCACGATGGCGCTCAACATCAGTTCATCCTGGCGCGTCACAGCCTCGAGGACTGTCACCACATATCTGACCGAGACAAAAGCGACCGGCGGGCCGAAGACCAGCAGCTCGAGCCACCGGAGGGTCGACAGGCGGAGGCGAGACTTCCAGAAAAGCAGACCGGTGACTGAGCATGCGAGCGCCAGACACACCAATTCAGAGATCAAGAGGGAGGTGTCGCGAATCAGGACAGACCGGACCGGCATCACCGCGGCATACACAGCGAGCAGGAGTGCGACTGCTTTCAGGCGCGTCTGGCCCAACAACGGTATTTGCTGGCTGAAGGTCGGCCGGCTCGACTGCACGATCTCGATTCGCGTCTTACGTTTCATCATGCCGGCGGAGCTCCTTCGTGGAGAAATGGTTCGAGCGCCGCGGCTAATGGTTGCGCCAGCCGGGTGAGCAGGTATTCGGCGGCAATTCCCCGCATTCGCTCGTCCGAGGAGAGTATCGCACGACAGGCCATTTTCGCTGCTTCCTCTTCCAGGCCAAGCTCCAACAGATGAAAAACATGGGCGAGCCCTACGCCCGCCGGCCCGGTAAACGGCATGGCGGCGCCCGATTCATCGAGCAGTCTGTAGACCGGCCAACGGTCCCGCCCAGCCGAAACCTCGAGTTCGGCCGCCTCAAGAGCGGCTTTCCGGGCCTCCCCATCTAAAGGGTCCGGACACCGGGCCAGTGCCAGGCCGCAACGGTAACGGACCTCGAACCTGGCATCCTTTAGACCGAGGCACAGCGCCCTGGTTGCTTCTTTGGACCCGATCTCGGCAAGGACCCCGGGAAGCCGCCTCCTGACTGTAAATTCGGTCTCCTGATCGAGCAAGGCATTTATGACGTACGGCGTAGACAAGGCCGAATGAGTCACTAACGCCTGAATCGCGCCATCACAGATCTCGTCCCAGGCGATCAGGCGGATAGCCTGCTTGATCGTCGCTTCCTCTTGGAGAGGAGTGGTGGCCAGCGCCTGCTGTACGACTCCTGGGTCTCCCGAGAACAGGCCAAAGCGGCCGAAGGCGGCCTCGTGCGCCGGCCTGCGTACGGACCGGACAGGCGCCCAATCAGCCGTCGGCGGACGGCGCGTGGTTCTGATGTAACTCGTGACCAGTTGGCTGACCGCCGGGTCAGGAATCTCGCGGGGATCGAGCGCCAGCGCCCGGCTCATGAGGCCCTGCTCGAGCGCGTCCTGGTAACCTCGGCGCAGACGCACCGCGAGCGCCGTTGAAAGGAAACCCACACCCAGGGCGGCCGCTAGGGCGAGTCGAAGCGGGGGAAGGTTCAGTACAAGGATCGTCTGAACGACAACTCCTGAAAGCAGGTCCCCCGCACGCTCGGCCCCGATATCGATCACGGCTTTGACCGCGCGCTTTCGCCTGTCGGAAATTGGGATGTAGAACAACTCATAGGCCGACCGAAAGATCGAGTTGCGAACCATCATGTCCGAACCGCGCGCCACCGCTGTCAGCGGCATCGAAGGCGCCAACAAACCGATGGCAGACGTCACCAGGTGTACGGCGGGAAGCAATGCGAGTACGGACGCGGGACCAACCCGCTTCAACCCGACCCTGGCAAACCCCGCTTGTAGTACTAAAGTCAGCAGGCTTGTCGAGACGTGAAAGAAAGTGAAAAACTTCAGGAGCTCCTGGGCTGAGAAACCTCTGCTCGCGGTCGCAGCTTTGAAGGCAAAGTCGAGACACCCGGCGGTCAAGGCGCTAAAAAGCACCAGAGCGGCCAACTGCCGCGCGTAAGGCATGCTGCGAAGAGCATCCAGCGAGGATATACGCAACGCAACCGGCGTCTGGCCGGAAGAACCAGACCCCCTCCTCGCAATCCGATAGCAAACTGCGGCGCATCCCAGATGAGCGCACCCGAGCAGCAGAATCAGGTTATTAGGGGAGAGACCGGCCAGGTAAACAACAGCGAGCGTGCCAATGGCCCCGCCGAGAGTACCGCCGGACGCGATACGCGGTAGATATTTACGAGCCCGGTGCGGATCAAGCTCTTCTCCAACCAGTGACCAAAAGGCGGAGACCAGGGCGAATCCCAGGCCCGAGAGGTGAAAATAGAGGACGACGGCAACGAGCTGGGCGCTATGGCTGGTCAGGAACCATTCTACCCAAAGCAGGACGCCACTGAACGCAAACAAGGCCGGCGTCGCGCGCGAGGGCCCCCGCGTGGAGAGGATCTTGGAAACCGCAAAAGCCAGAACGAGCGAGAAGATGGACGAGGCCACCACCATCAGGGGCAGATTGGTGACCGGGAAATTTGAGAGGAAGAGGGTATCACGCGCCGTTTTTGCAGTGACTTGGAAGCTCACAATCAGGAAGGCGCCGAACGCAGCCCACCCGACCAGGACCGTATCGCGCCTTCCAGTCATTCGCTAATCTCCTCACAGCAAGCGGGCCTATCCACGAACTCAGGAACCCGTTCGCGTTTCCGCCTAGAGACCACGATTATTGCGGTTAGGTGCACATCACTACGAAAGTGACGACCAGCGCCGCCAGAAACAGACTCCAGTTCTGGATCGCCCGGGATTGTGCCCGAAGCGTCATCACGTACAGTTCGGGTTCTTCTGTGCCGTCGATCCGGCGCACCCGTCGCGCGGCCAACAGAATCGACGTCCTTGCGTTAGCCTGAAGCTGCAATGAGCACCCCAGCCAGGCCAGGAAGAAGAGCAAGGGCCGCGCCCACCCGGAGATTTGGTAGTAGATCATCACCATGCCAAGCACGCTTGCGCAAGCCAGCCCGGCGACGCCAATCCTACGGAGTCTCGCTGCTTCCTTCGGCCCGATGTTTACGAATTCAGTTTGTTCCAACATGACATCGCTCCCTTCTGTCCAGGTAAAGTCACCTCTCTGGGGCCCAGAGGGGGCCGGAGCCGCACGGCGCGTTTGACGCAGGGCGTCACGGGGGGGAGGAGACACCGCGCGGCTCCGAGAGCCGGTTAGCTGGCGTGCCCAAAAAGCGAGACCGCTCAGCCTGCCTGCTCCGTTCGTCCCGCAATGTGACTGACTGGTCAGTCACATTGCGGGTAAAAAAAATCTCCTGCCTCCATACTATGTGCCTACTGGTCGCAGCCATTGTCGGAACAGGTCGACAATCATCTCCGGGTCCAGATTGTCGTCGGACAGCCGGATATCAGTCACCCGGCTGATCATCATTCCACCGACGGTGTACTGCAGCATCGTGACGAGCTGCTCGACCGGGACCTCTCGGACTTCCCCGGTCTCGATTGCCTTCCGAAAAACTTCGCGCAAGAGATCAGAATCGCGGCGCAAAATGCCTTTCAACTCTTCAGCCCAAGGCGCCCTCTCCCCAATGCTGCCCACGCCCGTAAACTCCGTCAGGTAGATCCGAAGAAAATTCTTATTTGTCTCTCCAAACTCGGCTGGGACGCTGACGAAGGCTTTAATCTTGTCCCAGGTCGAGCGAGCCTCTTCCATCCGTTGCACCGTCTGCTCCCGGAGTTTTTCGACGTTCGCCCGAAACGCTTCAAGGTACATCTCCTCTTTTGATTTGAAGTACAGGTATATCGTTCCTTTTGCCACTCCAGCTTCCTGGGCGATCTCGTCAACGAGAGTCGCCCGATACCCCCGGTCCGAGAAAACAGCGACAGCGGCGTCGAGGATCTTCTCGCGTTTGGACAGTTCCAACTGAGTGCCAGCTCTCATAGTCATCTTTTCTTGACTGACTGGTCAGTCATCACACATTTATTATCTTACCGAGTCGAACGGGCCCCTGTCAACCCGCTTTTTTGGCTCGCGCGTCTGGTCTTGCCACTCATGTCGCTTTTCCTATGCCCGCGGCTTCCCTTGGTTTATGCCCAGATCGCGCAACTCCTCTTGAAGCCCTTTCAGCGCGCGTTCCTCCGGGGCGCCGGCGGGCTGGTCGAGCCCTCTTCCGTGTGTGATCCTGACCCGGAGCGTCCTCTGAAAGCCGCTTCGGGGGTCAAGGAACACGCCCGAGCCGGACGAAATGACCTCGATTACACATGAATCGGTGCTAAGACGCAGCACCTTCTCTACCACGTCCATGAGAGCGGCATAGCCCGTTCGATAATCGGTCTCAGGTCCATGCTCCTCGCGGGTCCTTGCACCGTAGACGTCGACCTCAAAGCCGGCCAGAACCTTGCGCCTGGCGGACGTGTTTCCGGGCGGCCGTTCCTCCAACTGGACGTAGTAGGGTAGTACCTCGTAGAAAACACGGTGCTTCTTAACTATCTCCAAAACAGTATGAGACATTGCCGTATACCTCCGGCGCTTCAAGGCGCCGCTGAAAACGAACTCATATAAGGGGTCAATCTTGGTCTTTCTCGAAACCAATCGCCCTACATTACATCCGGTATCACCAGTCATCGTTTCTCTGGTGACGTTTGTGGCCAGCATTCCTTTACCTCCTCTCCAAACTGCTGCTCCTCAGGCCGCTTATTTGTTAGTTGACGACTGCTGGTCGGTCACCTGCCTGGGAAAAGCATCACTTTCTCTGAGCGAGTCAACCAGACGGTCAACCGTGATCCGCGCCGCGACCGAGAGGCTGGTCACCACTCCTGACACATCTCGCTTCGCGACCGGAACGACTTCAGAGGCCGTGGCGCTCCACACGATCTGGCCGGTTGCGACTTGACGGAGCTCGGCTGAGATCTTGCAGACAGCGCGGACGTCCCGGCCCTGGTCGACTTCCTCCAATTGCTCGATTTTGCCGCTCAGCACGTAGGCTGTCCTGGTCCCCCGCTCGTGAGCGGCGACGCTTTGGAAGAGCGATTCGGTCCGGATCCTGTCCATCACCAACTGCGTGATAGACTCCCGCGGACTGACCGCCCACCGGTGGTATTCGTAAAACCCGACTTCCTCGGGGCTCGGACGATAGACGATCCGGCCTTCCGACAAGTAATCCAGGCACCGAAACTCGCGCACCGCAAGCGGTGCTAAGACCAGATTTGGCGGCCTATGCCCGGGCGCGGGCGCCGTTCGCTGTGAGAGGTTAAGCACATAGTTCTTGGGATATCGAACGCCGCAGCCGGCGAGCAGGAGCGCTCCCAGCAGCGCGGCCGCCACCGGACGGCTGAATCTAATTCTTCGCTTCATTCTGGGACCCTCCGATCAGCGGGCTGTTTCGTGCGTACTAGACTCCAGGGGCGCTGCTTGATCGACTCGCTCAACGCGCGCACATTTTCGGACGTCGTGCGCAAGTTCCGCATCGTCTCGTCGATGTTTTCTTCATTGGTGTCGACCACTTTCTGAATGCTGGCCACCAGCGCCCGCGCCTCGACTATGGTCCGCTCCAGTTCGGTGAGATCCTTCACGAGCGGCGCCCGCATGGCGTCGATCGTGTTGTTCGCGTTCGTGATGGTCTCGTCAATGTTGCCCGCGACCGGCCGGAAGGACAGCAGGACCGAGTCGGCGTGTTGTGTCAGCAAGGAAATCTGATCGGTTATTCTTGCGATCTTCGGGGACTCACGCCTCAAGAGCTCGTTCATTTCCGCCAGCATTTGTTCGACCTGCTTCTGGTTTTGCTCGCCGGTGATCGTATTCAGATTGCCAAGAAAAGTATCCGCCTTGCGGACCAGGCCCGGGAACTCCTTGCTCAGTTCGTTAATCAGCGTATTGGCCGATTCCGCGACGGTCGCCAGTCGCAGCGTGACTTCTTCCAAGCTCACCGCCTCTTTGGAGGAGACCGTCTCCCCTGCCCTGAGCCGGCGGGCCTCGTTGCTTCCCGTGGTGATCGACAGAGCAGGGCTGCTCATCACGCTCACGGTCCCGACCCCTGCCGTCGATCTTTCGTTCATGGGAGTCTCCGACTTCACTTCGAACAGGATCTCGATCTGGGTAGGATCCGCGGACGAAGGCCGCACTGCCGTCACCTGGCCGACTTTGATTCCTCCGAACAGAACCAGGGCGCCGGGTGCCAGGCCGCCGGCGTAGCGCAAGTAGGTCTTGTAAGGGACTTGCCCCTTGACTGTCTGCGTGGTATGCACGTGATACGCCGCCGAGCCAAGAACCAGGAGGCTGACGAGTACGAAAATTCCGACTTTTGCCTCAATGCTCATATTTGACTCCGCGCAAGTAAGCCATCAGTCCTTCCTGGATTCCTCCTGACACCTGGTCCGGTTCGCGATCGAGGAACCGGCGGATCCGGGGATGGCTGTTACTCTGGAATTTCTCCTTCGTGTCAACCGCAATCAGACGGCCCGCTTGGAGCATGGCAATCCGGTCGGCAATTCTGAAAGCGCTTTCCAGTTCGTGAGTCACCACCAGGATCGTCACCCGGAAGGCAGTTTTCAGAAACAGAATCAGCTCATCCAAGCCGGCCGAGACGATCGGGTCCAGACCCGCCGACGGCTCGTCCAGAATGAGGATATCGGGGTCGAGCGCCCAGGCCCGGGCCACGGCCGCGCGTTTTCTCATCCCTCCAGAAAGCTCCGGAGGGTAAAGCCGGGCCGCATCTGCCAGTCCGACCGCCGTCAGCTTCATCCAGACGACCAGCTTTATCGTCGACTCAGCCAGCCGGGTCAGCTCCCGCAACGGGAGAGCGACATTGTCCTCGACCGATAGCGAGTTGAAGAGCGCACCCGCCTGAAAGGCCACGCCGATCCGGCGGCGAACGGCAGCCAGCTCCGACTTCGAACAGGAGGTGATATCGACGCCGTTAATGCTGATACTCCCGGTGTCCGGCTTCGCCAACCCCAACACTTGCTTCAGGAGCGTGGTTTTTCCCGATCCGCTTCCTCCGAGCAGGACCAGGATCTCGCCACGGTGCACATCCAGGTCGACCTCCTCGACCACACGCCTCGGCCCGTAGGCCACCGAGACACCGCGCAAAGAGATGACAGGGTCATGTGTGTTCCGACCATTTAACTCCTTCATTCGACAGCACTCCATCCCAGCAGGTAAAAAACAGCAGTGGCAGCAAGGTCCGCCACAATCACGAGAAAAATCGATTTGACGACCGCGGTCGTCGTCGAACGCCCCACGCCTTCCGGCCCGCCGCTGACCCGGAGACCTTCCAGGCAACCGACGTGAACAATGATGGTCGCGAAGACCACGCTTTTGACGAGCGCAAGGAGCATGTCGCGCAGCAGGATTGATTCAGCCACGGCTTGGAAGTAAACGCGCAGAGGCATATCAATGCTGAACGCCAGAAACACGAAGCCGGCAAAGATCCCGGACAGGGTGCTCAGCACCGTGAGGCAGGGCATCGTTATCACGGCCGCCAGGTACTTCGGGGCAAGCGTGTACTCCACCGGCTCAAGTCCCATCACCCGCAACGCATCGACTTCCTCCGTCACCACCATGGTTCCAACCTCCGCGGATATGGCGGAGGCGGACCGGCCGCTCACTGCAATGGCCGTAATCAGGGGGCCAAGCTCACGCGTGAAGCCGACGGCGACCAGGTCCACAACATACTCAAGGGCGCCGAACCTGCGGAGCTCCGCGGCGCCCTGAAGAGCGAGGATGAAGCCCGAACAGAGCGACATGACGCCTGCTATGGGCAGGGCGCTTGCGCCGATGGTGTACATCTGCTCAATGGTCGTTCGCCAGCGCCTTTTTCTCCCGATGATCGGCACGACGCGCGGCAGCTTTCGAAGCACCGCCCAGAACTGCATGGTGAGAGCGCCGGCGTCCTCCGCCCAACTGATCGTCGATCGTCCGACCTGCTCCAGGAACCTCATTGGAACTCCACCTCCGATCCTGAGATGCGAAAGATTTCGTCCAGCCCCATGACTTCCGCAAGCATCCGGGCCTGACCTTTCACTCCGGTCAGCCGTAGCACGACCGAGCCTTCCCGCGCCATCTTCAAGGTCTCAAGCAGCGTCGCGGCGCCTGAAATGTCGAGATACGAAACCGCGGACACGTCGATGACTACCAGCCTGTCGGTTCCGCGACGAAGCAGTTCGAACAGCGCCGAGCGGAGAACCGGGGATGAATCGACCGTCACGCGGCCGGCGACGGCAACGTTCGCAGAAGAACCGTTACGTACAATGCGAATCGTCGCCTCCCCTGCGTCAATCGCAGTGCGATTCTTGAGGTAGTTCTTTTTCGAGCAGCTGAATAATGACATTTTTCAACGACTTTTGACTGACCGGTCAGTCACAAAAGGAGTAAAAATGAAGGGGCCGGCCCAGCCTCGGGCTGCCCCCTTTGTTGTGATTCTGCGTGACTGACCAGTCAGTCAGCCATCAGTGTATTCTCGATTTGGGATCCCTGTCAATCCCTTTCCGTCTTTCTTCCCTTCTCAGGCGTCTCACCGCACTGCCCTTCCAGCCAACCTCCTGAGAAGCAGGCCTGCAGGGGCCGCGCAAGAGGTGTTGATTCCTCTTGAGCGTTGCACGGGCAGTCCCCTCTCGCCAGCTCGGCGTCCGCAGACCTGCGCCTAGTCCTCATCACACTTCTTCCACCAAAAGCTGACTTCATGCCTACTCCAACCTCACGACATCCGCGTTAGCGAAGGTTAGTCTTTCTTCCGAAATTGTCGGTGCCTCTCCAATGCGGCAGTCCGGGCCCAAGCCCGGGCATGCCGGGCATAAAAGAAGACTATCGACTCCGTGACTCGCTTGATGCCAGCCACGGCGTCTAAGGATGAGGTGAGGAGTATGGACAACAAAGAAAAACAGAAGGAAGCGCAGAAGAGCCGTGTTCCTGAGAAGGAGAGGACCTCCATTCGCTGGGAGTTGACTGACGAGGACAAGGCCTTCCTGACGTCCTGCAACATCAGTTCGGAGTGATTCGGCAGACCAGGTGAAAAGTCAGAGCCGATTGCAGGGGGTCGTCAATTCGCCGCCCTTGCACCCGCCACAACCGCGCGGGACTTCCACCAAACTCTAACTTCACCCTCACGACATCGGCGTTCGCGCAGGGTTATTGTGGCTCCCGAAACGTCGAAGACGCCATCCCAGGCTCTTTTCAGAAGCGTTTTGGACGAGAACTTGACTGAATAGACGAGGTATCACAATGCGATCAACAGGCAAGAAGCAGGGACTATCCAGGGTTTCTATGGGACGACTGTTGGTGATCTGGCGTGAGCTGGACTGGTCTTTCGATGACAAGCAGGGACTCTATCGCGCGTTCCTGGAGAAACAGGCTCGAGAAAACGTGACCACCCTCTTCGATCTCCTAAAACGTGAATCGCCGGCCCCGCACGAGACGACCTGGCTTGCGGACCTGGCTGATCTGCTGTTGGCGTGGCTGGAAGCCGGTCAAACTGGCCTCCGACTGTTTCTCTTGAGCGGACTCGAACAAAACGGTCGTTCCAACGCCTTGTTGCGCCTGCACGCCTTCCTGACCCGGCATGTTCGAAGTCGACTCGCGGTGCGTTATACGGACCAAACTGAGTGCGCTCTTTCAGCCCGTTGCTTTGTTGACCTGATCTTCCATTTCGGTCTGATGCGCACAGTGGAAGGGAAATGGCCATCGGGTGTGGCGCGGGAGCAGATAGTCCAAACGATAGTTCGCATGGTTTTGAGCAATTCAGCGCCTGACACGTTATCTCGAGACCCAAAGTCCAAATCGGAAGAGGACAGTATGGCTTCGACCTCGCGCCTTCGGTTGATGGTTAGGCGCGGCGTGGAAAGGATGAAGTGTAGTCGCATGGACAACAAGCAAAGACAGAAGGAACAGCAGAGGACTCGTGTTCCTGAGAAGGAGGAACCCCCCATCCCTGAGAAGGAGGACGCCCCCATTCAATGGGAGCTGAGTGACGATGACAAGGCGTTCCTGAGGTCTTGCAACATCAGTTCGAAGGAATTCGGCAGATTAGAGCACAAAGACGTGACGACCATGAGAGATAGACCGCGATGAGAGTAGCTGGTGCATGCATTCTGACCATTAATGGAGGCTCGTCGAGCATCAAGTTCGGGCTTTTCGAGCTGCCTTCTGGTGGTGGAGCCTATAGCCGCCACGATGATCCGATACGGCGGATTCTGAACGGCAGGATTGAGAGGATCGGGTTGCCCGACCCGACTTTCACCGCCCGAAGCGCCGAAGATGCGGATAGTTTCACCCGGCCGGTGACCGCGCCCGACCACACGGTGGCAGCGGGTCATCTTATGGATTGGATCGAGGAACGGATCCGCTGCGATCAGTTAGCCGGCATCGGACATCGGATCGTGCATGGCGGGCCAAGGTACAGCGAGCCGACACAGATCACGCCCGAAGTCGTCGAGGAACTGCGCGAGCTCATTCCCTTGAATCCGGAACATCTGTCCAAAGAAATCGAGTTGACCGAAGCGTGTCACCGCAGGTTTCCCAACGTTCCGCAAATCGCCTGTTTCGACACCGCTTTTCATCATGATTTGCCGCGAGTGGCTCAGCTGCTGCCCATTCCCCGCCGGTACGATGCGCGAGGCGTGCGCCGGTACGGCTTTCATGGTTTGTCCTACGCGTTTCTGATGGAGGAGCTCGCACGCGTAGCTGGGCCGGCAGAAGCGCAGGGCCGGGTCATCCTCGCTCACCTGGGGAACGGGGCAAGCCTCGCCGCCGTTCACAACCGGAAACCTGTAGACACCAGCATGGGATTTACGCCGGCGGCCGGGGTGCCGATGAGCAGCCGCTCTGGCGACCTGGATCCCGGGCTCGTCGAGTATCTGGCGCGCACCGATGGCATCGACGCAAAGCAATTCAATGAGATGGTCAACTCCCAGTCAGGTCTGGTCGGGGTGTCCGAGACGAGCTCCGACGTGCGTGACCTTTTGGAGCGCGAGTCTGATGACGTGCGGGCCGCAGAGGCAATCGAGCTGTTCTGTTACCAGGTGAAAAAGTGGATCGGGGCCTTCGCCGCCGCGCTCGGAGGACTGGGGACCCTGGTGTTCGCAGGCGGTATCGGTGAGAACGCACCCGTTGTGCGCGCCCGGATCTGCGATAGCCTCGGTTTCCTTGGCGTTGAGCTCGCGCCGGGCCCAAACGGGGCCAATGCCGCCGTGATCTCGACAGAGGCGAGCCGGGTCACCGTCCGCGTGATGGCTACCGATGAGGAATTAATGATCGCAAAGACCGTGTGTCGCGTTCTGGGCTTGCGTGGAGCAGTCACGGAGTCGAGAACGTAGACCTTTATCAATCGTAGAAAAGGAGAATCATGCTGAAAACCGAAGAGGCTAAGACTGCAGAAAGTCCATTGACGGAAGATCTTCTCCACAAAATGGACGCGTACTGGCGCGCCGCCAATTACTTGTCGGTCGGCCAGATCTATCTGTTCGACAACCCGCTGCTCCATAAGCCATTGGAGCTAGGGCATGTGAAACCACGCCTGCTTGGTCATTGGGGCACCACCCCGGGGTTGAACTTTATCTATGTCCATCTGAACCGGATCATCAAGCAGTATGACTTGAGCATGATCTACGTAACCGGCCCTGGTCACGGTGGGCCCGGCCTGGTGGCAAACACCTACATGGAAGGCAGTTACAGCGAATTGTACCCGAACGTGCCGCAGGACGAACAAGGCATGAAGAGGCTCTTTACCCAGTTTTCTTTTCCCGGCGGCATTCCGAGCCACGTGGCGTCGGAAGTCCCCGGGTCCATTCACGAGGGCGGCGAGCTGGGCTATGCGCTGTCGCACTCCTTTGGCGCCGCCTTTGACAACCCTGATTTGATCGTGGCGTGTGTCGTAGGCGACGGCGAGGCGGAGACCGGCCCATTAGCCACCAGTTGGCACTCGAACAAGTTCCTCAACCCGGCCCGCGACGGCGCCGTGCTCCCGATTCTCCACCTGAACGGCGCCAAAATCGCCGGTCCCACGGTCCTGGCCCGAATATCGCACGAGGAGCTTGAGGCTCTCTTTCGTGGATACGGTTACACCCCGTATTTTGTCGAGGGGGAAGATCCGGCCGAGATGCACCAGTTAATGGCCTACACACTGGACAAGATTGTCGGCGACATTCAGAGCATCCAAGCCGATGCGCGCAAGAATGGGTTCAAGGGACGACCGCGCTGGCCGATGATTGTCCTCCGTACGCCTAAAGGCTGGACCGGGCCGAAGACGGTCGACGGCAAACAGGTCGAAGGCACCTGGCGCTCGCACCAGGTACCGGTCACAGACTTCGCCGCCAAGCCCGAGCACGTGAAAATTCTCGAACACTGGATGAAGAGCTACCGGCCCGAAGAGCTGTTCGACAAGAGCGGCAAGCTTATTCCGGAACTGGCCGAGCTGGCGCCGACCGGGGCGCGGCGCATGGGAGCAAATCCGCATGCGAATGGCGGGGTACTGCTTCGCGATTTGCGAATGCCGAATTTCCGCGATTACGCGCTGGATGTACCGAAGCCCGGGGTTGTCGAAGCCGAAGCGGCGACTATTCAGGGCCGGTTTATACGCGACGTAATGAAGCTAAACGCCGAAGCGCGCAACTTCCGAGTGTTCAGTCCGGACGAGACGGCCTCGAACCGGTGGGGCGCTGTATTCGAGGTGACAGACCGATGCTCGACCGCTGAAATCATCCCGGGGGATGACCATCTTTCACCGGATGGGCGCGTGATGGAAATGCTGAGCGAGCATCAGTGCGAAGGTTGGCTTGAAGGCTACCTGGTGACGGGACGGCACGGCTTTTTCTCGTGCTACGAAGCGTTCATCCACATCATCGACTCGATGTTCAATCAGCACGCCAAGTGGCTCAAGGTGAGCAAAACCATTCCCTGGAGGCGCCCGATCGCTTCGCTGAACTACCTGCTCGCATCCCACGTGTGGCGGCAGGATCACAATGGCTTTAGCCACCAGGATCCCGGCTTCATCGACCACGTCGTTAACAAGAAGTCGGAAATCATCCGGGTTTACCTGCCTCCGGACACGAACACGCTGCTTTCCGTGACCGATCATTGCCTGCGAAGCCGTGACTACGTCAACGTTATCGTCGCGAGCAAACATCCGGCGCCACAGTGGCTCGACATGGACGCCGCCGTGAAACACTGCACAGCCGGCCTGGGAATCTGGGAATGGGCCAGCAACGACCGAGGCGGCGAGCCCGACGTTGTCATGGCTTGTTGTGGAGATGTGCCGACGCTCGAGACTCTGGCGGCCGTGGAAATTCTGCGTCTGGAAGCTCCGGAATTGAAGGTCCGGGTGATCAACGTCGTGGACCTGATGACACTCCAGTCGCAAAGTGAGCACCCACATGGGCTGAGCGACAAGGACTTCGACCTGCTGTTCACCAAGGACAAGCCCATCATCTTCGCCTTTCATGGTTATCCGTGGCTTATCCATCGGCTCACATATCGGAGGACAAATCACGGAAAGTTGCATGTTCGCGGCTACAAGGAAGAGGGAACGACCACAACTGCCTTCGACATGGTCGTCATGAACGAGCTCGATCGCTTCCACCTCGTCGACGACGTGATCGACCGGGTCCCCAGCCTCGGTTCGCGCGCGGCTTACGCCAAGCAGCTCATCCGCGACAAACTGCTCGACCATAAGAACTATATCGAGAGATACGGCGAAGACATGCCTGAGATCCGCAACTGGAAGTGGGGTCTGACCGATGCGAGCAAAAGTGAGGTGAAAGCATGAGCAATCCAACTTATTCGACTTTTTCGTCGGAGATCCGTGGGTCGGATGCGCTCACTCAACTGGCGCTCGACTTGCTGTGGTCTTGGAATCATTCGGCCGACGAGGTCTGGAAGCGTCTCGACCCGGAACTTTGGGCGATTACGGGAAATCCGTGGCTCATCGTGCAAGCCGTCTCCCAACAAAAGCTCGACAGTCTGTACGCCGATCCCGGTTTTCGCGCGCGGGTCGAGGAGCTCCAGGCGGAGGTGAACGAGAAGAAAGCTTCCCCCAGGTGGTTCCAGACGGCTCACCCGGGTTCGCCGCTCAAAACGGCGGCGTATTTCAGCATGGAGTACATGCTGAGTGAAGCTTTGCCGATCTACTCGGGTGGTCTTGGCAATGTTGCCGGCGACCAACTCAAGGCAGCGAGCGATCTCGGAGTGCCCGTAATTGCCGTAGGCCTGTTATATCAGCAGGGCTATTTTCGTCAGGAAATCACCCCTCGCGGCGACCAACTGGCGAGGTATCCCGTGAACGAACCCGGACAGCTGCCAATCAAACCCTTGCGGACCGCCGACGGCGAGTGGATGAGGATAGCGCTGTCGGTGCCTTGGGGTAGGCTCTGGGTCCGAACCTGGGAAGTACAGGTCGGCCGAACGAAGCTCTATCTCCTGGACACGAACGATCCGGCCAATCTGCCTCAACATCGCAGCATCACCAGCGAGTTGTACGGCGGCGGGCCGGAGCTGCGCCTTACTCAGGAGATGCTCCTTGGCGTGGTAGGCTGGCTCCTGCTGGAAAAGCTCGGTATCCACCCCGACGTGTGCCACCTTAACGAAGGGCATGTCGCGTTCGCCGTGCTCGAACGTGCTCGCAGCTACATGGAGAAGACCGGGTGCTCCTTTCACGAAGCGCTGGCTGTTACCCGGGCCGGAAACGTATTTACCACGCATACGGCCGTGGACGCCGGCTTTGATCGGTTTGCGCCGGAATTGATCCGACAATATTTGTCCACATACGCCCAGGACATGCTCGGCTTGACTCTTCACGAGTTTCTAGCCCTGGGTCGCGCCAACCCGGACGACGAATCTGAGGCCTTCAATATGGCCTATCTCGCCATTCGAGGCAGCGGATCGGTAAACGCGGTGAGCCGTCTGCACGGGCAGGTCAGCCGCCGTCTTTTCCTCCCTGTGTTCCCGCGGTTCCCTGAAAACGAGGTACCGATTGGACACGTTACAAACGGTATACACGTCCCCACCTGGGATTCGGCTGGAGCCGATCGTCTGTGGACCGAAGTCTGTGGGAAAGGAATATGGCAAGGAGACCTGGCGCACATCGAGAAGGAGTTCCGTGAGGTCGATGACGAGCGCCTCTGGAACATGCGGACATCAGGACGTAGCCATTTGGTGCAATATGCCCGTGAACGGTTCGTGCGCCAAGAGCTAGCCAACGGTGCTTCCCCCCAGCAACTTCAGAAAGGACAGGCGATCCTGAATGAAGGTACTCTGACACTCGGATTTGCGCGCAGGTTTGCTACATACAAGCGCCCGACGCTTCTTTTGCAAGATCGCGATCGCCTGGCGAGGATCCTGACGAATCCACAGAAGCCCGCTCAACTGGTATTGGCCGGAAAGGCCCATCCGAAGGATGGCCCCGGAAAGGACTTGATCCGTGAGTGGAACGAATTCGCGTACAGGTGGGATGTGCGGGCCCATGTGGTGTTTCTGAGCGACTACGACATGCTCATGGCCGAGCGCCTCGTAGAGGGCGTCGATGTCTGGATCAACACCCCGAGGCGCCCTTGGGAAGCCAGCGGTACGAGTGGGATGAAAGTGCTGGTGAACGGAGGCCTGAATTTGTCGGTGCTGGACGGATGGTGGGCCGAAGCGTACACGCCGGATGTGGGTTGGGCGGTAGGTGACGGGAAAGAACACGGCGACGACCCCGCATACGATCGCGCCGATGCCGAGGCGCTCTACGCGGTTCTCGAAAACCAGATTGTCCCGGAATTCTACAACCGCGACGAAAAGGGGATTCCTCGAGCATGGACCGCTCGGATACGGGAGAGTATGGCGCGCCTGACCCCGGAATTTTCCGCCAACCGCACCGTCCGGCAGTATACCGAGGAGCACTATCTCTCGGCAGCGGCCGCGTTTGCCTGCCGAGCGGCGGACAAGGGAAGGGCCGGGCCGGACCTGCTCAAATGGAAGACGGAAATCGCCCGCCACTGGAACAGCATCCGTTTCGGCAGTCTGAAAACCAACGTACAAGACGGCGAAACGACTTTCGAAGTTGAGGTGTACCTCGGCCAGCTTGATCCGAATACCGTACGCGTCGAACTGTGTGCCGACGCACAGGGCGGTGGTCCCATGTCTATTCAGGATATGGATCGGAAAGAACGATCGGGCGTTTCCGGCGCATATGTTTACTCGACACGAACGCCCGCTATCCGCCCTGCAGGCGACTTCACCCCTCGCCTCAAGCCATACCATCCTTTGGCCCTGCCAACGGAAGTGGACCGGATGCTGTGGCAAAGATGAGGCAGGTTGACGATTCCGGCGCCGGACGGCGGCGATGCGCTGACGGACGGCGCCCCAAGAGGTGCAGTATGAAAAACAAAGTCATTGTCATCAGAGGGGGAAGCGACGGAAGGAGGGCTGCCGCTGCGAAGGGCATCTTTACCGACGGCCGAAGTCTTGCTGCCGTCGGACGCTCAGTCAACATCAACAAGTTGAGCAGGGTACGCGCACTGGCAGACGAACCGCTGAAAAGGTACCCCCGCATCGTGGTTCCAGCCAACAACGCCGGCGCCGAGCGCGGCGCCGAGCGCGTGATCGAGGCCGCGCACGAGGTGACTGGGTTCAAACCGGAGGACATCGCGCGCGCCCGGGCCTATGCCGAGGAAGCGGGACGGATCGATGAGGTGATTGCCAGTTACCGAGTTCGGGATAACGGCACTGCCTTCGCCCAGCTGAGTTGGGGGGAATACTCGATTGAACAGATCGAAATCGTCCTGGCCGACCTCAAACGTATCGAGCGAGTTTTGCGCCGGGAAGAGGAGGCTTAAGAATGCTGCCAAGCTGTGACCGTCAGTTAACCCGAGGTTATCTGGAAGACTATCTGGGAGACCGCTTGACCATAGACGCCAAGCTGGACTTCCTCATCCACGTCGAAAACTGCCGCGACTGCTGGGAAGAAGTCTTTACCGCATCTAAGGCCCGAGACGCGCATTTTTACCGCAACGGGAAGAAACAGCCCGTCTCGAGAGGATCCACAATTCCTGCCCCGCTTACGCTCTAGCTGGAAGGCCAGTGGACATTGGAAAGAGTATCTCATGCGACTGTTCATGCCAGCTGTCTTCTTGATGTCAAGCTGGGGAATGGCCCAGTTAAGCGAGCCTTCTTCGGCTGAGCTGTCTAGGCACGCTCGCGAACGCAAAGGCGAGTTCGGGCAGGCCACAACGGAATTTAAGATCAACAAGAGTCGTGCGGGCCAAAAAGGCGCTTGAAGCTCTGAAGGTCGAAGCCCGCGCCGCAGGCCTGGAAGAAGCCCGAGTCTCCGCCATGGTTGGGGAGCTTCCGAGGCCGACAAGCACCGACCTGGAGACTCCAGGACCGAACACGGCACTGACGCCGGGCGGTGCCAAATAACTTAACGTTCGTCTTATTCAAGCCCGTGCTTGCGCAGCGAGGCACGGAATTCGTCCTGAATCCAGACTTCCCTTTGCCCCTTGACCGCTTGGGCCCCCCTTGGCCCCCCGCCCGCATTTCTCACGCCGCGCCGGCCAGCCTCTGTCACACGCAGCGCTTTTCAGTCCGCTGAAAAGCACTGCGTGGGTGTTGCAAAAGGTCGGAGAAGTGCGTTCGGCGCACAGGTAGTGACGGACTTGTTATGGGCTGATGTCGTGCGGAGGGCGAGATCGAATGGAGCCGCGCACGAAAAGCGAACGGCAAGTGAGCGAGAGTAAGCGGACCACCAGTCATTCGCTAAGTCGAGACATTTAAACACGAAGCAGTGGAGCGAGTCAGGTGGTCCGCTTACTCGCTCGCTTCTCTCGCTGTCGTGCGCGGCTCCATTCGATCTCGCCCTCCGCCGGGA